>DATLPH010000216.1:0-5651 GCA_035535855.1 Gaiellaceae bacterium | reverse complement strand
ATGCGGCGCTACCTGCTCGTGCGCGCCGCGTGGCAGGCCGGGGTGCTGTTCGCGTTCGTCTCGTTCGCCTACGTCGCCGCCTGGGTCCCGGCCGGAGCGCGTGGGCACGACCCGGGCTATGGAGGCTTCCTCTGGAACCTCGTGCAAGGCTCACTTGGGACCTCGGTCATCGACGTGCCCCCGCGACCTGGTCCCAGCGTTGCCTCGATCGTGTGGCACGCGTCCTGCGCGACGCTCTCCTTGCTGTTCGTGACCGGCGTCTTCGCTGTCTCGCTCGGAGCGCTGTTCGCCTTCGTGATGGTGCGAGCGCCGCGCTGGCGGCCGGTCGTCCGGGGAGTCGGCTTCGTCTGCGTCTCGCTGCTGCCGATCTGGACAGGCTTTTACCTCAGCATCTACTTCGGCGTCGAATGGCACGTGACCCGCATCACCGGCTATTGCCCGTTGCGCGCGACGCACGGATTCCAGTGCCATGGCCTCGAGCCGTGGCTGTCGTCGCTGGTACTGCCCGCGATCACGCTTGGGCTCTGTTTCGCGGCGATCTACGGCCGCTGGTGGGCGGCTTCGTTCCGCGACGGAGTCGCCGAGTACCGCAAGGAGGTGCAGGAAGGGCATGACGCTTCGGAGGCACGGCGAGGCCTACGGCGGTATTACGGCCTCGCGTTTGCGAGGCTCCTCTCGCGCGACTTCGGCTTCGCGATCGGATTCGCGACCTTCGTCGAGGTGGTGTTCGAGCTCCCCGGCCTGGGACACACAGTCTTCAGCGCGTCGTACCACGGCTCGAACGCAGCGGTGGTGGCGGGCGCGCTGGTGGCCGCCTCGGTTCTAGCGGCCGGTGTCAGCTTCTTTGTCGATGTCGCCTGCGCGGCAATCGACCCGCGCTTCCGCCGCTTCTAGGGCTTGCGGGCGACGACGATCAGGTCGCCGGGCACGCGCACCTCGCGGCGGCCCCAGCGGTTCGGGTCGGGCAGCTCCTCGAGCCGCTCGAGCGCCAGCCCGGCGCCGCCGAGGGCGTGGACGAGGCGGCCGATCGGCCACGTCTCGAAGTAGCTCTCGTGCCAGTGCAGCATCTGGTCGAGGCAGGCGGCGACCGGGTGCTCGTCGTAGAGGAAGAGGATCCCGCCCTTCTTCAAGGCCGCCGCAACCCCGTCGGCCCAGGCCTCGAGATCCCGGATCTCGGCCAGCGCGCCCCACGACTGGTAGACGACGTCGAAACGCTTGCGCCGCAGCTCGACCGGCAGCGCCTCGGGCGAGGCGGTCACGAGAGCCGCGTCCGGGAGCCGCTTCCGGGCCGCGACCACCGTCTTCTCCGAAGCGTCGACCCCCGTGACGAGCGCACCGAGGCTCATCAGGGCCGCCGTCTCGCGGCCCGCGCCGCAGGCGAGATGCAGCACGTGACGGCCGCCGATGTCCGGCAGCCGCTCCCGCACCTGCTTCGGCAGCGTCCGGCTCCCGCGCGTCGCTGAGCGGCGGATCCGCTTGTGTGCGTCCTCCCACGCTCGCAGGTTGCTGTCAGTCGGCTCCATCAGGCCAGCAGGGAGAAGCCGCCGTCGACGATCAGCGTGTGACCGCACACCATCGCGGCCCCGGGTGAGCAGAGGAACAGGACAGCGTCCGCGACGTCGGCCGCTTCGACGAGTCGGCCAGCGGGCGTGCGCTCGAGCCCCGAGGAGATCATCTCCTCCTTGTTCGGGAAGTGCTCCAGCGCGCCTGTCTCGACGACTCCGGCCGAGACCGCGTTCACCCGGATCCCGCGCGGCGCCAGCTCCACCGCCAGGTAGCGGACGAGCGCCTCCAGGGCGGCCTTCGAGACCCCGACGAGAACGTAGTTGTCCAGCACCCGGATCGAGCCGAGGCTCGAGATGGCGACGATCGACGAGCCTTCTGGCATCTCGGGTGCGCACGCGCGCGCAAGGGTGAGCAGCGCCCGAGCGTTCGCCGACATCGTCCAGTCCCAGTGCTTGTCCTCGGTCTCGAGCGCCGGCTTGATCACGCCCGTCGCGGCGTTGTGCACGAGCACGTCGAACGGCCCGAGGCCGGCCGCCTCCTGGGCGACCCGCTCCGACGAAACGTTGCCGCGCAGCAGCAGCGGCTCGGCGCCCGCGGCGCGCAACTCGTCGGCCGTCTCCTCGGCCGCGCGGTCGTTGCGGAGGTAGCCGATCGCCACGCGCGCCGCCCCTTGCTCGGCGAACCGCAGCGCGATCGCCTTGCCGATCCCCCGCGAGCCTCCCGTCACGAGGACGGAGGCACCCTCGAAGCTCATCGCCGTTGCGGCAGCGGCTCGTCGGCGGGCGCGGAGCTCGGGATCTCCTCCCAGCCGGGCACGTCGCGCCGCGCGCGCGGGCCCTCGTGCGCCTTCGACGAGCCGTGGCCGAGCCGGTCGAGCAGGTCCAGCTTCTCCTCTGCGTAGCGCCGCACCTCGTGCTCCTCCGGGAGGTCGAGCACGAGCTCCTGCACACGCGCCCGGAGCTGGTACGCGAAGTGCGGCGTCGCCGGTCCGACGAGTCTGTCGATCTCCTCGATGGTCGGGTCGGGCATGCCGAAAAGCCTACTGGGTAGGGTCGAGCGGATGCGCCGTCCCGAGCTCGCCGACCTGATGCTGCTCGCGACGGTGACGCTCTGGGCGCTCAACTTCACCGTCACCAAATACGTGATCTCGCACGGCTTCGCGCCGGTCGCGTACGGCGCGCTGCGCTTCGGTGCGGCGGCGGTGCTGTTCGGCGCGATCACCTGGTACCGCGAGCGCTCGTTCGCGCTCAGCCGTCGCGACCTGGGTTTCCTCGCCGTGACGGCGCTGATCGGGATCTTCCTGAACCAGCTCGCCTTCGTCTACGCGATCAAGCTCACGACGGCGACGACAGTCGCCCTGCTCTTCGGGACGCTGCCCGTGATGACGGGGATCTTCGCCTTCGCGCTCGGGATCGAGCGGCTGACCTCCCGCTTCTGGTTCGCGGCGGTGCTGGCCTTCAGCGGCGCCGCGATGGTGGCGCTGGGGTCCGGCGGCGGCGTCTCGGGCCAGCTCTGGGGCGACCTGCTCGGCTTCGCCGCTTCGGCGACGTGGGCCTGGTACACGGTCGCGGTCTCCCCGCTGCTGCGGCGCTACTCGACGCTGAGGGTGAGTGCCGTCGCCTTCACGATCGGGGCGGTCCCGCTGCTCGTCGTCGGTGCGCCCCAGCTCGCGCGGCAGGACTACCACCTCGGGGCGACGATCTGGCTGCTCTACGTGTTCGCGATCGTCGGGCCGCTCGTGATCGCGAACCTGCTCTGGTTCGGCGGGATCAGCCGGGTCGGCCCTTCGCGCGCCTCGGTCTTCGCCAACCTCCAGCCCTTCCTCGCGGCGATCTTCTCGCTGCTGATCCTCTCCGAGCCGCTGTCGCGGCTGCAGGTCGCCGGGGGCCTTGCGATCGCGGCCGGAATCCTCGTCTCACGACCACCGAGAGTGGCCCTCGCCCGTACGGGTACCGTGAGCTAGTGAGCACGATTCGAGAGCGGCTGGCGCGGACTCCGCCCGGCTACCGCTTCTCGAAGGGCCGGATCCTCGCGATCTACTCGGGGTTGATGGTGGCGCTGCTGCTGGCGGCGCTCGACCAGACGATCGTGGCAACCGCGCTGCCGCGCGTGGTCTCGGAGCTCGGCGGGATCACGCAGTACTCGTGGGTCTTCACGGCCTACGTGCTCGGCTCGACCGTGACGGTGCCGCTGTACGGGAAGCTCGGCGACGCCCACGGGCGCAAGCCGATGTTCATGATCGCGATCTCGATCTTCCTCGTCGGCTCGGTGCTCTGCGGACTGGCGCAGAACATGGTGCAGCTCGTCGTCTTTCGCGCCATCCAGGGCGTCGGTGCCGGTGGCCTCTTCCCGCTCACGCTCGCAATGGTCGCGATGATCGTGCCGCCACGCGACCGCGGCCGCTACCAGGGCCTGATCGGATCCGTGTTCGCCGGCGCGTCGATCATCGGACCCCTGGTCGGCGGGTTCATCGTCGACAACGCTTCATGGCGCTGGATCTTCTTCGTCAACGTGCCCGTCGGGATCGCGGCGATGGCCGTGATCGCGGTGACGATGCCCAAGCGGGCCTACAGGCAGGAGCACTCGATCGACTGGCTCGGCGCGGGCGTGCTCGCGCTGGGGACTACCGCGCTGCTGCTCGGGCTCGTTTGGGGCGGCAGCGACTACCCGTGGGGCTCGCCGCAGGTGCTCGGCGCGCTTGTCGCAGCGGTCGTGCTGCTGGCGCTCTTCGGGCTCGTCGAGAGCCGCGTCCGCGAGCCGATCCTGCCATTCGACCTGCTGCGCAACCAGACGGTCGCCTCGAGCGTGGCGTGCATGTTCCTCGTCGGCGCCGCCATGTTCGGGACGATCAGCTTCGTGCCGCTGTTCGTGCAGGGCGTGATCGGCACGTCGGCGACCTCGTCGGGCGTGGTGCTGACGCCGCTCCTGCTCGGCGCGGTCACGACGAGCTTCCTCTCGGGCCAGATCGTCTCGCGCACCGGTCGCTACCGGCCCAACACGCTGCTCGGCCCGGTCGTGCTCGGGCTCGGCGAGGTCCTGCTCTGGCGCATGGGGGTCGATGCCACCAACGCCGAGGCGGCACGCAACATGGTCATCGCCGGGATCGGGCTCGGGATGATGATGCAGATCTTCGTCCTCTCGATCCAGAACTCGGTGCAGCGGTCGCAGATGGGCTCGGCGACCGCCCTGAGCCAGTTCTCGCGCTCGATCGGAGCCACCCTCGGCGTGGCGCTGATGGGGGTGATCGTCAATCAGCGGCTGCCGGAGAGCGCCCGGTTGGAAGGCACCGCGATCCATCGCCTGCCCCCCGCGGGCCGGGAGGCGCTGGCCAACGCGCTGCAGCCCGCGTTCCTGCTCGCGGCGGTCCTGTGCGTGCTCGTCTTCGTGATCTCGCTGCTCTGGGTGAGGGAGGTCCCGCTGAACAAGGGGCTCGAGGACACTCCGCACGGGGACGAGACTTCTCCGCAGCCAGCCGTACTAAGATCCGAATCGTGAGCGCTACCGACTTCATGCCGCTCGAAGGCTGGGATCACGTCGAGCTGTGGGTCGGCAACGCGAAGCAGGCGGCGTACTTCTACGAGCGCGCTTTTGGCTTCACGCGCACAGCGTACGCGGGGCCCGAGACCGGCGTTCGCGACCGCGCCTCGTACGTGCTCGAGCAGGGTGAGATCCGGCTCGTCGTCACGAGCGGGCTGCGCGCCGACAGCGAGGTGGCCCAGTTCGCGGGCCGACACGGCGACGGTGCGAAGACGATTGGCCTCCAGGTGCCGAGCGCCGGCGAGGCGTACCGCCAGGCCGTGCAGCGAGGCGCCCGCGGAATCGCGGAGCCGCACTGGCTCGAGGACGACTTCGGCCGCGTCGAGCTCGCGGCGATCGGGACGTACGGCGACGTCGTCCATGCCTTCGTCAACCGGCACGACTACGCCGGGCCGTTCCTCCCGGGCTACCAGTCAACGGTCGAAAACGGCCAGGCCGCCGGCGTCGGCCTGAAGGCGCTCGACCACGTCGTCGGCAACGTCGAGCTCGGCCGGATGAACCACTGGGTCGGCTTCTACGAGCGGGTCTTCGGGATGACCAACATCGTCCACTTCGGCGACGACCAGATCCAGACCGAGTACTCGGCGCTGATGTCGAAGGTGATGGCG
>DATLPH010000215.1:0-33817 GCA_035535855.1 Gaiellaceae bacterium | reverse complement strand
GTCGCACCGGCGAGCTGCTGGAGGGCCTCGAAGTGCCGGACACGCGTTGAGCCTCTGCTAGCTTGGCGCCATGACCGAGGCGCACCACGAAGTCGTCTGCCCGCACTGCCGGAAGCAATTCGAGGCAGAGCTGCTCGTGGGGTCGTCGGCCCCCGGCCCGCGCGGCTTCAAGTGCCCGCATTGCCGGCTGTTCGTGCCGCTCGACCGCGCCGGCGAGCCCGATCGCGCCGAGCCGGCCGCCTAGCCCGATAGCGACGTCTGCAGGGCTTCGAGCCTCGGGTGCGACGCCGCGCCCCTGACGACGAACACGCGCACCGAGTTCCTGCCCGTGCGGAAGGCCGACTCCCCGGCCAGCGCGGAGAAGCGCACCGGGCCGCCGCCCGGGTTGCGGTAGGCGACCGTCACCGCGGCGATCCGCCCGTTGAGGGCAACGGCAAGGGCCGTGCCCGGGCGCACGCCCGCCAGCGTCCCCGCCAGCGGCGAAGGCACGAGCCGCGAGCGGCGCGGCAACCGGCGCAGGAGCTTGCTCCCGACCTGGTCGACGGTTGCGGCCGCGCCGCCGGACGCTTGCAGTCCGAGCGCCGCAGGGTGCGAGCCCACGAGCCCGCGATAGACGCCTATGCCGGCAAACCGCCGGTCCCATGAGCCACTGCCGAAGAGCGAGAGCTGGCGAGCGAGCGAGGCGCGCCGCTGCGCGAGCGTCGCCGCGTACGAGGCCCGCACGCCCGCGACGTCGACCGGCGTCGGCGGCCGCCCGCCCGCGATCACCGAGCGCCCGTCTGCTTTCCACGGGACCTTGATCCCGAGGGCCCCCGCGATCGTCGGCAGGATGTCCACCGTCTGGACGTGCTCGTCGACGACGCGCCCGTGATCCTGGCCCGGCAGCTTGATGAAGAGCGGCGTGAAGGCGAGCTCGGCGAGGTTCGTCCTGGTCGGATGACGGCGCAGGTCGCCGCCCCGGAAGCTGACCCCGTGATCGGCGGTGACGACGATCACGGCCTTGTCCCAGAGCCCGGTCGTGTGCAGCCGGTGCAGGAAGCGGGCGAGCAGCCGGTCGGTGTAGCCGAGCTGCAGGAGATGGCGCTGCCAGGCCTGCACTGCGAGCTGGCGGTTGAACCAAAGCTCGCCGTTGCGGCCGGGCGCGTTCGTGGCGGCTACCGCGCGCACTCTGCCGTCGGGGAGGTAGAGCCACGGGGTGTGCGGCAGCAGCACGTGCAGGAAGTAGAGGGTCGGGGGCCCGTTCCCGGGCTTCCTGAAGGAGCCCACGAACCGGTTGAAGTCGGGAACGCGGCTGAGATAGAAGGTGTTCAGGTCGACCTTCGGCAGCCGCTGGCCGACCGGCCCGAGCGAGGCGGTCGACTTCCCGCCGAAGTTCCCCCACGACTCGTCGATGATCGGCAGCCGATCCTCGAGCCCCGGCGGCGAGAGCAGGTGCAGGTAGACGATCCGCACGTCGGAGTAGAGCGACGAGAGCCGTGACTCCGTGTTGCCGTTCTTGCGCTTGCAGAGCCGCGGTGGGCAGAGTCGCGTCTGGGACTCCTTGACCACCATGCGGTAGCGCGAGCCGAGCAGCGTGAACAGGTTGTCCGGGTGGTCGTGGTAGGTCGGCAACGCACCCGGCACGGGCTTCTTCCCGGAGAGGATCGCCGGCACGGCCACCGTCGTCGAAGCCGAGAGCGTCGTCGTGTCGCGGTACCAGGTCGAGCCCGCGGCCAGCTTGGCAAAGTTCGGGAAGCGCTTCGCGTCGATCGCGCCGCTTCCGTCCTGGAGATCGATCACGGGGAACTCGTCGAAGAGCAGGAAGACGACGGGGGTGGTCGCACGGATGCGGATCGCCGCGGCCTGGGCGTTGCCGCTCTCGAGCACGAGCTTCTCGACCGGGGTGTTGAGCAGGAAGAGCGCGAGGAAGACGATCGGCGCGGCCGAGAGGATCGTCAGGAACGAGCGCGCCGGCGGGAACCGCCACGCCGCGAGAGCGATCGCGACGCCGATCAGGACGGCTCCCGCGATCAGCGCGGTCGTATCCGTGAGATCCGTTCGCTTGACAACCTGGATCCCGAAGACCGCCCCCAGGAACGCGAGGAAGACGTAGTGCAGCACCAACGCCGAAGTGGCGCTCACCAACGAGACGGCGAGCTCCACGGCCAGCAGCACGAGGGCCGGCCCGAAGGTCACGACGAGCGCGAAGAGCACGATGTCCCAGGGCGTCGAGCCGCGAACCGCGAAGAACTCCGCGTTCTTGCCGAGCAGGTCGAAGAGCGGCTGCGCGAGCGCGAAGCCCGAGAGCGCGAGCAGCTGCGCCCCGCGCGTCAGCGGCACGCGGAGGCGAGCCCTCCACGCGACGTCTGACACCTGCACCCCCGCCACGGCCATCGACGGAAGTATCCCTCGTTCAAGGGATAGCCGCCGCCTGCCGATACGGGATCCGTGGCGGTCGACGTCTCTCTATCGCGCCCTGCTGGCTTCACGCGCGCGGCCACGATCCCGGCACGCCTGCTGCTCTCCGGGATCGTGGCCGCGAGCTTCGCCCTCCGGTTCGCCGCGGCCCTCTGGCACACGACCCCGTTGTACTTCCCGGACGAGTACATCTACTCCGGGATCGCCCGTTCGCTGGCCGAGAACGGCCGGCCGCTGATCCGCGGCTCCTCCGCGCACTTCCCGGCGATGCTCGAGCCGCTGCTGGCGGCGCCGTTCTGGCTGACGCACGACCCGGCCCTCGCCTACCGGCTCACGCAGGCGGAGAACGCGCTTGCGATGTCGCTCGCCGCGATCCCCGTCTACCTGCTCATGCGCCGCCTCGGCGCGGGCGACTGGGCGTCCCTCTCGGCGGCGGCGCTGACTGTTGCCTCGCCCGACCTCTTCTTCTCGGCCTTCGTGCTCGCCGACGCGATCGCCTACCCGCTCGTGCTCGGCGCGGTCTACGTCGGCGTCTGCGCGCTCTCGAACCCCGCCCGGCGGACGCAGCTCGGGTTCGCCGCCCTCGTCCTGCTCGCGACCTTCGCGCGGATCCAGTACGTCTTCCTGCCGCTCGTGTTCGTCGCCGCCGCGCTCGTCGTCGAGCGCGGGTCGGTGCACACCGTGTGGCGCCGGTTCCGGCTCTCGGTGGTCCTCTACGCGGCGCCGGTCGCCTTCGCGGCCGCCCTGGGCCCCAAGCGGCTGCTCGGCTACTACTCGGGCGTCGCCGACCTGCACGTCAAGCCCGGCGAGATCGTCCACTGGCTCGGCACCGACGCGATGCTGCTGGCGTACGCGGCCGGCTTCGCCCTCGTCCCCGGCGCGATCGTCGGCGTCGTCTACGCACTCTGGCGACCGCGCACGCGCGAGGAGTGCGGGCTCGCCGCGCTCGGGATCGGGCTCCTGCTCGGCCTGTTCGCGGAGGCTGCGCTCTACGCGACCAACGGCTCCGACCGTTTCCAGGAGCGCTACCTGATGGTGCTGCTGCCGCTCGTCTTCCCCGCCTTCTGGCTCTGGTTGCGCCGCGGCCGCCCCGCGGCGCCGATCGCCGCGTTGCTCGCGGTCGGCCTGGTCGCGCTCTCGGCACGCGTGCCGCTCTCGGGCTACACCGTCAGCGACGCGAAGCAGGACTCGCCATTCCTGCTCGGCGTCTTCCGGCTGGAGAAGGCTGTCGGCGTCGGTGACGGCTCGCTGTTCGTCGCGCTCGCCGCCGCCGCTCTTGCCTGCCTCGCCGCGGGCGCCGCTTTCCGCGCGCGCCTTGCCTGGTTCGCCGTCGGCGCGACCCTAGTCGCGTCCTGCGCGATCTCGATCGGCGCCGTCTCGTTCGACCACCACGTCGTCCAGACCGTGCGCGAGACCTACCTCCCGCCGGACGCGAGCTGGGTCGACCACGCCCACGCCGGCGACGCGACGCTGATCCAGACGCCCGCCACCCCGCACGCGCGGGCCCACGAGCAGCTCTTCTGGAACCGCTCACTGAAGCGGCTCGCCTTCCTCGACCAAGCCTCGCCGATCGACGCCTTCGGCCACCCGCACGTGACGGTCGCCGACGACGGGCGGCTCGTCGTCGGCGGGAAGACGCTGCGCGGCGCGATCGTGATCTCGAACTTCGCGGTTCGGGCCCGCCTGACCAACGCGGTCGCGATTGCCCGCGGCGCCGACTACGAGCTCTGGCGCCCGCTCGGCACCCCGCGGATGGCGCTCTTCGTCGGCGGCCTCTACCACGACGGCTGGCTCGCTCCGGCCGGGCACCTCACGCTCTGGCCGGCCCGCGACGGCCGCGTACGCGGGACGCTGCGCCTGCCGCTCTCGCTGCCCGCTGCGACCCAGCGCACGGTGCTGCACCTCGAAGGCCCGGGAGTCGACCGCCGCGTGGCGGTCTCACCCGGTCAGAACCGGGTCGTCACGATCAAGATCTCCCAACGCGGCCCGTGGACGCTCAGCTTCCACTCGAACCGCATCGGCTACCTGCAGCCGGACGACCGCCCGATCAGCATGCAGGCCGGGATGCCCGTCTTCAGCGGCAGCTACCGAGGCACTGCGCCTCCTACTTCGGCTGCGTGAACATCCAGCGGTGGCCCTCGAGGTCCGCCGCCGAGTAGAGCCGGCCGAACGGCTGGTCCTCGGGCTCACGCAGGATCGTCGCGCCGCCGGCCCGCGCCCGCTCGAAGTGAGCGTCGAGATCGTCCACCTCGACGTGCACGCCGTCGATCACCCACGGCGTCGAGAGCCAGCGCGCCGCCTGCTCGCACTCGGCCGCGTGCCGCTTCGGGCTGCGGTAGTCGGGGCCGGGCCAGCCGAGCATCACGGTCGCCCCGTCCAGCGAGAGCTCAGCGTGCGTGACGCGGCCCTCGTCGTCGGTGTACCGCTGGTCAGACTCGCGAAAGCCGAAGGCCTCGCCCAGCCAGTCGATAGCCGCCCCAACCTCCTCGTACGAGAGCATCGGGGTCGCGTGCTGGCTCACACGCAGTCTTTGAGCCCCTGGGCCTCCGGGAGCGACTCGAGCTTCTTGAGCGTGTTGTTCTCGATCTGCCGGATGCGCTCGCGCGTCACGCCGAACGCCCTGCCGACCTCCTCGAGCGTGCACGGCGGCGTGCCCGAGAGCCCGAAGCGGAGCTCGATCACCTTGCGGTCGCGCTCCGGCAGGGAGGCGAGCGCGTTCTCGATGTCCTCGCGGCGAAGCTGGACCTGTGCCGTGTCGAAAGGCGACTCGGCCTGCTCGTCCTCGACGAAGTCGCCGAGCTCCGACTCCTCCTCCTCGCCGATCGGCTTCTCCAGCGAGACCGGGTGCTGAGCCATGCGCAGGATGTCGCGCACCTCCGCGGTCGTCATCTCGAGCTCGACCGCGATCTCGTCGGGACGCGGCTCCCGGCCGAGGCGCTGCACCAGCTGCCGCTCGATGTGCACGACCTTGTTCAGCTTCTCGACCATGTGCACCGGGATGCGGATCGTGCGCGCCTTGTCGGCGATCGCCCGCGTCACGGCCTGCCGGATCCACCAGGTCGCGTACGTCGAGAACTTGTAGCCCTTGCGGTAGTCGAACTTCTCGACCGCGCGGATCAGGCCCAGCGAGCCCTCCTGGATCAGGTCGAGGAAGCTGAGGCCGCGGCCGAGGTACGACTTCGCGATCGAGACGACCAGCCGCAAGTTGGCCTCGATCATCTGCGTCTTCGCGCCCATGTCGCCGCGCTCGATCCGCTTCGCCAGATAGACCTCCTGGTCGGCGGTCAACAGCGGGACCTTCCCGATCTCGCGGAGGTAGAGCCGCAGCGAGTCGAGCGACGGCTCGACCGTGAGGTCGAGCTTCGGGCCCTTCTCCTCCGGCGCCAGCGCCGGCTGCTCGTGCGGTGGGTGCTTGTGGTTCTCGCCCTCCATCAGCTCGATGGAGTGGTCGATCAGGTACGTGTAGAAGTCCTCGATCTGTTCCTTAGTGAGCTCGACCTCTTCCAGGCCGGACACGATCTCGTCGTAGGTGAGGAACCCCTTCTCCAGACCGTCTTGAACGAGCTTGTGAAGCTCTTCGACGTCGGGAAGAGAGATGTCGACGGTGAGCACTTAGACCTCCCCGGCTTGCCTGCGGCTGGCTGGCTTACGACCTACCTAAAAACGACAAGAGCCGGTCTCTCCCACTCCCCGGCTCACCCTCTGTGCGCCGGATGTTACACGCGAAATCGCAAAATCGAAACAATTTCCTTACAAGGCAAAGACGGTGGCCGCAGGCTCCCCGTGCATGTTCGGAAGGGAGACCTCGGCGAACTGGGGCAGGGCCAGCCCGAGCGGGCCGCCGAAGGCCGCGAGCGCGGGCCTCAGGGCGCGCCCGTTGCCGTCGCGGACCTTGACCGCGAGACCGATGCCCTCGGACGAGGCGACGCACATCAGGCCTTCCGCGCCGGCCTTCGCCAGCCAGCCCGGGTTGGCCTGCATCAGCTCGGTGTCCGTGGCCCCTTCGCCACCCACAAGCACAGGATTCGCCCGCATGACGGTGGCGATGCGGGTGCCTCCGTCAAGCCGGTCGAGGCGCGAGAAGGCACCGGCGGCTCGCTCGAGCGGGAGGCCGAACGCGACCACGCCGCAGCCGTCGAGGCCGGTGGCGATCTCGCCGGGATCGAGCTCGGCGGCGTCGGCAACCTCGTCCAGCAGCAGCCGCTGCAGCGGATGGTGCGGGTTGCGGTAGTCCTCGACCGGCCAGCCGTTGGCACGGCAGACGGCGAGCATGCCCGCGTGCTTGCCGGAGCAGTTGTGGAAGACCGGCTCGGGCGCGCGGCCCTCCTGGAGGCCGCAATCGAGCTCCTCCTCGCTCCCTCCCGTCGCCGCGAGGAGGCTGCGCACCGCGGCGACGTGCACGGGTGTGCCGAAGTGCGAGGCGGCGGCGATCGCAAGCTGCTCGTCGTCGAGGCTCTCGTAGGCGCGCGCGACCGGAAGTGCCTGTAGCGGCTTCGCCGAGGAGCGCAGCGAGGTGACCAGGGAGGGGTCGCCGGCGGCGGCCACGACCTCCCCGTCGCGCACCGCGACCGCGTGCACCTCGTGGACACACTCGAGGATCGCGCCCCGCCGCACGGCTACCCTGAGCGGCTCAGCCATGCGCCGGAGCGTAAATGCCTGAGTTGCCCGAGGTCGAAGCGTGGTGCCGCGCGCTGAACGACCCGGTGTCCGCGTTCCCGATCGAGCAGGCGGGGCCAGCGCACATCGCAACGCTGAAGACCTTCGACCCGCCGCTCTCGACGCTCGCGGGCCGGCGCCTCGCTGGGGCCGAGCGCCGGGCCAAGCGGCTGCTCTTCCCGACCGAGGACGGCGAGCTCGTGCTGATGGTCCACCTGATGTCGGCCGGGCGCGTCCGTTATCTGCGCGCGGGCGAGAAGGGTCCGAAGACGCCCGCCTTTCGGCTGCGTTTCCAGGGCGGCGGCGAGCTGGTGCTCACCGAGGGCGGCCCGAAGAAGCGTGCGGGTGTCTGGCTGCTCACGCCGGAGGCGGTCGAGGCCGAGCTCGAGCACCTCGGGCCTGAAGCGCTCGGCCTGGGCGCCGAGCGGCTGGGCGAGATCCTGGCCGAGCAGCCGCGCAGGCTGCATTCGCTCCTGCGCGACCAGCGCGTGATCGCCGGGATCGGCCGCGCCTGGGCCAACGAGATCCTGCACACGGCACGGCTGTCTCCTTTCGCCCCGGCCCAGGGACTGTCCCCGGGACAGGTCCAGACGCTCGCCGAGGCGATCGACTCGGAGCTCGAGCGCGGCCTCGAGCTACGCGAGCAGGGCGCGAAGGACGCGAAGGTCTACCGGGTGCACAAGAAGCTGCACGAGCCCTGCCACGTCTGCGCCACGTCGATCGAGCAGGTCGACTTCGAGGAGCACACGATCTTCTACTGCCCCCAGTGCCAGACGGGCGGCCGGCTGCTCAAGGACCGGCGGCTGTCGCGCCTGCTGCGGTAGCGCCGGCGGTCAGCCAGTCCAGCACCACCGTCCACTCTTCATCCAGGAAGTGGCCGCCTCCCTCGAGGAGCTCGAAGCGCGCGTTCGGGAGCCGTGAGGCCACGTACTCGCCGTGGCTGCGCGGCGCGAGCACGTCCAGCTCGCCCTGCCACAGCCGCACCTCGGCGTGCACGTCCTCTGGCTCGAACCCCCACGGCTTGGCGAAGGCGAGGTCGTCGTCGGCCCACCCACGCGGGCCCTGGCGCACGGCCTCGACGAACGACTCCCGCATGATCGCGCGGATCTCGGGGCGCGAGGCGAGCGCGCGGTCGACCTCGGGAAGCTCGCTGAGGATGCCCTCGATGACGGCGTCGGGATCGGCGCGGATGCCCTCGACGTAGGGCTGCAGGAACGCCTCGATCGCCTCCTTGCCCTCGACGGCTGCCCCGAACTCCTTGACGTTGAGCTCGGCGAGCCCGTCGAAGAAGTCGAAGTCCGAGTCCGACGGCGCGGGCGTGACGAGCGCGCCGACGCGGATCACGCGATCGCCGAGCAAGGCGCCGCAGGCGAGCGCGTGCGGCGCACCGCCCGAACCGCCGACGACGGCGAAGCGCTCGAAGCCGAGCCCGTCTGCGATCGCCGTCACGTCGGCCACCGCGTCGGCCACCGAGCGGCCGACCTGGGGGTCCGAGAGGCCGTACCCGGGACGGTCGTAGCCGACCGCGCGCACACCGTGCCGCTCGTACAGATTCGGGTCGGAATGCCGCGCGAACCGGCTGCCCGGGGTGCCGTGCGAGAGGATCAGCGGCATGCCGTCGGGGGCGCCCCGCTCGGTGTACGCGAGCGTCCGGCCGTCCGGCGTGGTGAACGTGCCTTCGCGCTCCACGGGCGGAATCATACGGCCGCCCGGCGCACGTGGCCGCGCGTCACAGCGTCCGGGGACGGACAGCCGAGCAGCTTCAGCCCGAGCTCGATCTCCTTCCGCAGGAGCGAGAGGACCTGCGTCGCGCCTTCCTCGCCGTCCGCAGCGAGGCCCCAGAGGACGGCCCTTCCCGACAGCACCGCCCGCGCCCCGAGGGCAAGCGCCTTGAGCACGTCCACGCCGCGGCGAATGCCGCCGTCCAGGAAGACCTCCACGCGCTCGCCGACCGCCTCGACGACCTCGGGCAGGACCTCCAGCGTCGCCGGAACGCCGTCGAGCTGCCGCCCGCCGTGGTTCGAGACCACGACGGCAGCCGCTCCGTGCTCGGCCGCGAGCAGGGCGTCCTCGGCGGTGAGGATCCCTTTCACCACGAGCGGCAGGGAGCTGACCGAGTGCAGCCACTCGAGGTCGCGCCAGGTGAGTGTGTCGTCCACGGCCTCGTGCAGCGCGGTGTGGAAGTCCTCGCGCCGCAGCGAAATCGGCAGGTTCGGGAGCGGCAGGTCGTCAGGGAGCGCGAAGCCGGCGCGCACGTCGCGCTCTCGCCGGCCGGCGACGGGGAGGTCGACCGTGAGCATCAGCGCCGAGAAGCCGGCTTCGACCGCGCCCTCGACGAGCTCCTGCGTGAAGGCCCGGTCGCGCGACCAGTAGAGCTGGAACCACTGCGCCGCACCGGGCGCAGCCGCGGCGAGCTCGGCCGGCGTCACGCTCGAGAGGGTCGAGAGCGTCATCACCGTGCCTGCGGCGGCCGCGGCCCTGGCCATCGGCAGCTCGCCCTCAGGGTTGGCCAGGCGCTGGAAGGCCGTCGGCGCGATCAGCACGGGCAGGGTGACCTCGGTTCCGAGGACGGTGGTCGCGGCCGAGACCCCGCCGACGTCCACGAGCACGCGCGGCCGCAGGTCCCAGCGCGCGAAGGCGGCCGAGTTCGCCCGCAGCGTGTGCTCGTCACCCGCGCCGCCGGCCATGTAGCCGTAGGCGCCGGGGTCGAGGCGCTCGCGCGCCGCGGCCTCGAAGTCGTCGACGTTGACGAGCCGGCCGCTCAAGCCAGTTTGATCTTCAGCGTCTTGCCGTCGACCTCGACGCTCCCGCCTCGGGCCCGGATCAGGCGCACCGCCACCGCGGCGCCGAGGTCGCGCAGGTCCTCGCCGAGGACGACGGGCGCCGAGGCGGGCGTGACCGGCGAGAGCTCGAGCTCAGGCCCGTGCACCCCGAGCTCGACGTGCTCGAGCCCGCCGTGGCGCAATGCGCAGCGGGCCAGCGCCGCCACCGCGCGGACGGTCGCCTCCTCGTCGAGCTCGAGCTCGGTTCCCTCGCCGTGGACGGCGACCCGCTCCTCACCGAGCCGCTCGGCGGCGGCGCGCGCAAGCTCGAGCGTGTCCGTCGGGCGCACGGGCGGGTCGTACCGGCCGGCCTCGAGCCGCGCGACAAGCGAGAGCTCGTCGATCAGCTGCCCGATCTGCTCCGAGGCCGAGCCGATCATCCCGACGTAGCGGTAGGTGGTCACGTCGAGCCCCTCGGTTCGCGCGAGCGTGTGCGCGAAGCCGTGGACGGTCGCGAGCGGCGTGCGCAGGTCGTGGCACGCGAGCATCACGAGCAGGGCAAACGGGGAGTCTTCGGCCAAGAGAAGGGTTGGTAGCGTTGCGGCGTGGACGAACTCCGGCAGCTTCTCACACACGATCTACAAGCAGCGCCGTCGGAGGTGCCGCTCGGCCTTTCGCGCGCAGGCGTACGCGGGGTGCAGAAGGCCATCCGCATCAGCCACGGAGGCGGCGAGAAGCTGATCGCCGCCGACATCGACTGCACGGTCGATCTCGATCCCGCCCAGAAGGGCGTGCACATGTCGCGCTTCCCGGAGCTGTTCGAGGAGGCGATCGAGGAGGTCGTGATCGGCGAGGCGCTGCTGGTCGAGAACCTGGCGGAGCACATCGCCGCGCACATCGTCCGCAGGCAGCACGCGCTGCGGGCCGAGGTGCAGATCGTGGCGCGCTACCCGCTCGAGCGGACGACGCCCGTGACCGGGCTGCCGACCCAGGAGCTGGTCTCGCTGATCGGGCTCGCCGCGGCCTCGGAGACGCGCACGCGGCGGCTCGTCGGCGTCGAGGCGACCGGGATCAACGCCTGCCCCTGCGCGCAGGGCCTCGTGCGCGAGCGTGCCGCCGAGCGGCTCGGGGAGGCCGGGTTCGCCGACCTCGACGTGGAGCGGATCCTGGAGCTGGTGCCGCTCGCAACGCATAACCAGCGCGGGCGCGGGACGCTCTTCGTCGGCTCCGATGCGCCGGTGAACGCGGAGCAGCTGGTGCGAATCGTCGAGGGCTCGATGAGCTCGCCGGTCTACGAGCTGCTGAAGCGGCCCGACGAGCTGTTCGTCGTCGAGCACGCGCACTTGCAGCCGCGCTTCGTCGAGGACTCGGTGCGGATCGCGCTGCGCGACGCGCTCGCGGCGTACCCGGAGCTGGAGGACGCGGACTTCCTGCTCGCGCGCCAGGTCAACCTCGAGACGATCCATGCGCACGACGTCGTCGCCGAGCGCTACGGAACCGCGGGCGAGCTGCGAGCCGAGCTCGAGGGCGGCGCACCGGCGGCGCGGCACACGGAGCTGCGCGAGTGGCTCAGCTCTTGACCGGCTGCTGCTGCTGCTGACCTGAGCGCCGGCGAAAGCGGAACCGCGTCTCGGTCCCAGCGCGCAGGCGGCTGATGTTCGGACGGTGCAGGACGATCACCGCCAGCGCAGCGATCGCCGCAAAGGCGATCACCGGCCAGGGCTCGCCGAGGGCGATCGCGATCAGCGGCAGCGAGAGGGCCGCGATGATCGACGCCAGCGAGGCGTAGCGGAACAGGACGAAGACGACGAGCCAGACCACCGCGCCGAGCCCGCCCACCACGGGAGCGACGCCGAGGAAGGCGCCGCCGCAGGTGGCCACCGCCTTGCCCCCGCGCGCGAAGCCCATGAACAGCGGCCGCCAGTGCCCGAGCATCGCCGCACCGCCCGCGATCACGCCGGCCAGGTGCCCGACGTAGATCGTCGCCAAAAGCGCGGGCACGAACCCCTTCAGCGTGTCGAGCGCCATCACCGGGACGCCGTAGCCGGCCCCGTAGGTGCGCCAGACGTTGGTCGCGCCGATGTTGCCGCTGCCCACCTTGCGGATGTCCTCCCGCCGCAGGGCGAGGACCAGCCAGTACCCGGTCGGAATGCTCCCGGCCAGGTAGCCCACCAGGGCGAAGAGAAGTGTGCTCAGGGTGTGATCTGGTACTGCTGAACCCAGTCGTTCACGACGCCCCAGTCGAGGTTCCCGAAGAACGCCTCGATGTAGGACGCACGGTCGGTCTGGAAGTCGAGGAAGTACGCGTGCTCGTAGACGTCGAGCGCGACGAGCGGGGTCGCGTTCCAGATGGGGAACGTGTTCTGCGCGTCGCCGACGTAGTTGAAGATGCGCCCCTCGTCCCAGTCGTAGGCCGTCCAGGCCCAGCCGCGGCCGGCCATCCCGGTGGCCTTCAGGTCGGCCCGCCACTCCTCGACCGAGCCGAAGTCGCGGCAGATCAGGTCGCGCACCAGGCCGTCCGGCTCGCCGCCGTCGCCGCCCAGGTGCTCGAAGTAGATCTCGTGGTTCTTGATCCCGCCGACCGCGAAGCTGAGATCCACCTTCAGCGCCCGCACCTCCGAGTAGACCTGGCTGGCGGCGGCAAGGTCGACCTCAGCAAGCTTCTCCAGGATCTCGTTGCGCTTGTTGACGTAGCCCTCGTAGAGCTTGTAGTGCGCTTCGACCGCCTCGCGCGAGATGCCGTCCAGCTCGAGCAGCGCGGGCTTGAGCTGCCGCGGCGTGATTGCTTCCCGGTTGAACGCGAGCGAGGCCAAACGAGCTCCTTTCGACGACGAGGACGGCTGAGCATAACGGCCCGTCGCCGCCCCGAACCCGTTAGCCTCAACGCCAGCGAGGAAAGGAGTGGCCATGGCCTTCGAGGTACCCCCGCTTCCGTACGACTACGGGGCTCTCGAGCCGACGATCGACGAGGCGACGATGCGCCTCCACCACGACAAGCATCACCAGGCGTACGTCGACAACGCGAACAAGGCGTTGGAGGGGACCGGGCTCGAGGACAGCCCCGTCGAGCACGTGCTCGCGGTGCTGGACACCCTCCCGGCTGACAAGCAGGCCGCCGTTCGCAACAACGCGGGCGGACACGCGAACCACTCCCTCTTCTGGGAGATCATGGGGCCGGGCGGCGGCGGCGAGCCCTCGGGCGCGCTGGGCGACGCGATCAGCGACCTCTGGGGCGGGCTCGGCGAGCTGAAGAGCGCGATGAACGACAACGGCGTCAAGCGCTTCGGCTCGGGCTGGTCATGGCTGGTACACGACGGCACCGGGCTCGCGGTCTACTCGACGCCGAACCAGGACTCGCCGATCCTCCAGGACGACTTCCCGATCCTGGGCATCGACGTCTGGGAGCACGCCTACTACCTCAACTACCAGAACCGCCGGCCCGACTACCTCGAGGCCTGGTGGAACGTCGTCAACTGGGACGCAGTCGGGCAGCGCTACGAGTCGGCGCTGGCCGAGATGGGGACCAAGGCCGCCAAGACCTAGGCGCGGAGCGACTTGCTGGCCGCGTTCAGGTAACAGGGCGCGGCCTGCGCCTTCGAGATGAACATGCGGACGCGCGTCCCGCGCGCGAGCCTGGACTTGAACGAGACCGAGGTGATCATCGTCGGCTTCGTCGGCCCGGCGACCGCGGTCGCGAGCGCCAGCCGCTTCACCTGCACCCAGCGCTTGCGCAGCTTCTTGTAGCGCTGGAAGAGGACGAACTTGCCGGTCAGCGCCTGGCCGGCGGTCACGTTCGCGGTGAACGACCCTCGGGTGGTCTTGGTCAGCACCAGCGAGGGCTTGACCGTGATCGCCAGCGCGCCGCTGTGGTTGTTCTTGAACGACGCCCGGTAGCTCGTTCCCAGCGTCGGCTTCACGGCAACGGTGTAGAGGCCGTTTGCGGCCGTCTGGACCGTGGCGACCTTGGTCGCCTTGGTGCTCCCGCACTCCGTCGCCTCGACGACGATGCGCTGGTTGGCCTTCTTCGTCGAGACCTGGCCGGTCAACGTCAGCGGCCCTCCGTAGGCGACCGTTGGCGCGCTCGCGGCGATCGTGACCGTCACGGACGGGGCGGCGGTGGCCGCCGCCGCAAGGGCGGCCCCGACGATGCAAACTGCTGCGAAAGCTCTCATTGCTACTGGAGATGATCCTGCGGGCGACTGAAAATTGCGGAGTGCGGTGACTCGATCGAGGGGTTCGCTCGTCACGGGAGGCACGGGCAGGGTCGGCTCCGCGATCGCCGCCCGGCTCCACGCAGACGGCTGGTCGGTGCTCGCCGCCGGGCGCGCCGACGGCGACGTCTCACGGCCCCACGAGGCCAGGGCGCTCGTGGAGCGCGCGGTCAGCGAGCTCGGCGGGCTCGAGCTGCTCGTGAACGCCGCCGGGGAGGGCTTCACGCCGAAGCCCGTCGAGGAGCTCGACGAGCGGGACTGGGACGCGGCCTTCGGCGCCACCGCGAAGGGCAGCTTCTTCGTCACCCAGGCAGCGGCTCCGCATCTGCGGGCCTCGCGCGGCTGCGTCGTGATGATCGAGGACGTCGCCGGCCACCAGCCCTGGCCGTCCTTCGCGGCGCACTCCGCGGCGAAGGCCGCCCAGGCGATGCTGACCCGCGTGCTCGCCCGCGCGCTCGCACCCGATGTACGGGTCTGCGGGGTCGCCCCCGGGCCGGTCGCCGTCGAGCCGGGCGAGGAGGAGCGCCGCGCCGCGGAGACGCTGCTCGGCCGGGTCGGCTCGCCCGAGGACGTGGCCTCGGCGGTCGCCTACCTCGCCGAAGCAGACTTCGTGACGGGCACGACGCTGTTCGTGGACGGCGGCCGCGCGCTCAAATCCGGCGCGGCTCCGCAGGCGTAGAAGGGAATGCGATGGAGCTCGCCCTCGACACCACCTGCTTGCCGCGCCCGCGCGCAGCAGCCACGATGCGCCCGGTGGTGGCAGACGACTGCACCGACGGTGAGCTGATCACCCGCTCCGCCGACGGAGACCGCGGGGCCTTCGAGGTCCTTTACCGGCGTTACTCTCGACCGGTGTTCGGCCTCGCGCTCAGACGCCTCGGCGACCGCGGCCGGGCCGAGGACGCGGTGCAGGAGACCTTCGCCTCGATCTGGCGCGCCGCCCGCAGCTACCGGCCCGAGCGCGGGCCCGGCGCGCCCTGGCTGTACGCGGTCGCGCGCAACGCGATCACCGACCGCGGCCGCGCGCGCTCCGAGCCGCCGGTCGAGGTGCCAGAAGAGGCCTCGCCCGACGCCGGGCCAGCCGATCGCGCCGAGGCAGGCTGGACGGCATGGCGTGTGCACCGCGCGCTCGAGGGGCTCTCGCCGAACGAGCGGACGGTGATCGAGCTGGCCTATTGGAGCGGGCTCTCGCAGTCCGAGATCGCCGAGTACCTCGACATCCCCCTCGGCACCGTCAAGACGCGCACCCGCGCGGCGCTCGGTCGTCTCGCGAGCGTGCTCGAGGGAGAGCTCGAGTGAGCGACCGGCCGGACTTCCGCGAGCTCGTCGGCGACGACCTCTCGCCCGAGGAGCGCGAGCGCCTCGAGCGTGTCCACGACCTGCTGGTCGCCGCCGGGCCGCCGCCCGAGCTGCCGCCCGCGCTGGCGGATCCCAGCTCGGAGACGACCGGAGCGACGGTCTCCTACCTACCGCGGCGCCGAATCGGGCTGATGCTTGGCCTGGCCGCGGCGATCGCGCTGTTCGCGCTCGTCACCGGTTACGTCGCCGGACAGCGGCACGGCTCCTTCGCCGAGGACTTCGTGACGCCGATGCACGCCACCGCTTCCGGCTCGGACGCATCGGCGATGATCCACGTGGGCAAGGTCGACGAGGCCGGGAACTGGCCCCTGAAGGTCGACGTGAGCGGTCTTCCCGCCCTCCCGAAGGGTCAGTACTACGAGATGTTCCTCAGCCGAGGCAAGAATCTCCGCGCCGCCTCCTGCGGGACCTTCCGCGTCTCGGGGACGAGCCAGGAGCTGCGGCTGAACGCGCCGTACCGGCTGCGCGCGTTCGACGGCTGGGTCGTCACTCGCGAGCGGCAGGGCGCGACGACGCACCCGGTCGTGCTGACGACCGCCTAGGGCGCCGTCCGGTCGTTCGCGACGAAGGCCGCGTACGTTACCGGCATCTTCTGCTCGAGGAACTGCTCGCAAGCCTCCGCGTAGCGGCGGATCTCACGCTGGGCGGTCTCCGAGTTGCGCAGCGAGACGAAGTTCATCAGCGAGCGCGCGTTGATCGTCCAGTAGAACTCGGTGTAGGCGCCCACCGGCAGCGCGACCCGGGCGACCTCGCGGGCGACGCCCAGCTCGACCAGCTGCTCGTAGGCCAGATAGGCGGTCTCGTAGACGGCCTGCAGCTTCTGCCGAGTCAGCTCGGCGATCTCGTCGCTGACCGGCTCGAACGTGTACGAGCCCGGCTTCCCGACCTGCGTGCGCACGTCCTCCGGTGCGGGCACGTAGAACTCGTCGCTGGCCCGCGCGTAGCGCATCGAGAACTCGTTGAACGAGCCGACCCGGTGCCGGAACCACTCGCGCGCGACGAAGATCGGGCAGCGCACGTGGAAGCGGAAGGAGTTGTGCTCGAAGGGCGTGCCGTGCCGCTCGCGCATCAGGAAGCGGATCAGGCCCGCGTCGGACTCGTCCATTTCCTCCTTGTGACGGGCGAAGCTGACCCGGGCGCCGTTGACGACCGAGAGGTCGTTGGCCATCGCGTCGTCGAGCCGGACGAAGCCGTGGTCCAGGACCCGGATCGTGCCGTCGGGTATCACTTCGGCAGTGACCGCCACGCGGGCGAGTGTAGCGGGGCTGTATGTCGGCACCTCCGGCTGGTCCTACCCCACCTGGCGCGGCGGCTTCTATCCGGAGAAGACGCGGCCGCCGGACTTCCTGCGGCTCTACTCGGAGCGCCTTCCGTCGGTCGAGCTGAACACGAGCGCCTACCAGCTGCCGTCGGAGGAGCGCTTTACGCAGTGGGCGGAACAGGTGCCGATCGAGTTCCGCTTCGCGGTCAGGATGCCGCGCCTGATCACACACGGTTCCCGGCTCGGGCTCCTCGGCACCTTCGGCGAGCGGGTACGGCTGCTGGGCGGGAGACTCGGGCCGGTGCTCGTGGTGCTGGAGCGCCCGCGGGACGACGGCTTCCTTCTGCTCCTGCGCGACTCGCTCGACCCCGAGCTGGAAGTCGCCTTCGACTTCCGCCACGAGTCGTGGGCCGGCGTCGACGTGCCGGTGGTCGTCAACTCGCTCGAAGCCGACGCGCCCTTCCGCTACCTACGGCTGCGCGAGCCACCGTACGACGACGCCGCGCTCGAGGCCTGGGCAGGGCGGCTACGGCCGCTGCTCGACGACGGCGTGCGCGTCTACTGCTACTTCAAGCACGAGGACGAGCCCACCGGGCCGGCCTACGCGGAGCGGCTGCTGGAGCTCCTCGGTGGTTGAGCTTCCCGGAGATCGCCCTACACTGCTGAAAAGCGGTGAAAGTCGTCATCTTCTGCGGCGGCCAAGGGATGCGGCTCGAGATCGGAGCCTTTTCGGAACGTCTCCCGAAGCCGATGGCCTCGATCGGTGGTCGGCCCCTGCTGTGGCACATCATGAAGTACTACGCCCATTTCGGGCACACGCGATTCGTGCTCTGCCTCGGCTACCGCGCGGGAGCGATCCAGGACTACTTTGGTCGGCAGGAGTTCCGCGACGACGGCTGGGAGATCGACTTCGTCGACACGGGCATCGAGTCGAGCATCGGCCAGCGGCTGGCCCTCGCGCGCGACCACGTCGGCGACGAGGAGGTCTTCCTCGCCTCGTACGGGGACACGCTCACGGACGCGCCGCTCCCGCTGCTGA
The DNA here is from genome assembly GCA_035535855.1 of Gaiellaceae bacterium. Taxonomy (GTDB): domain Bacteria; phylum Actinomycetota; class Thermoleophilia; order Gaiellales; family Gaiellaceae; genus AC-32. Next base: position 16,132 of record DATLPH010000215.1, on the reverse strand, counting down.
TCGCGGCGCACGCGGCTAGCGGCAAGGTGGCGAGCCTGCTCGCGACGAAGCCGAACTACACGTTCAACGTGATCCAGGCCGACGCCAGCCACCTCGTGACGGGCTTCGCCGACGTGGCGGAAACCGGCATGTGGATCAACGGCGGCTTCTTCGTCCTCCGGCGCGGGGTCTTCGACTACATCCAGGAGGGCGACGACCTGCCGGAGACCCTGGCGCGCCTGATCGCCGACCGCGAGCTCCTCGCCTACGAGTACGACGGCTTCTGGGCGCCGATGGACACGCTCAAGGACCGTGAGCGCCTCGAAGGCCTCGTCGAGCGCGGCGGCAGCGTCTGGCAGGTCTGGGCGAACGGGCCTGCGGCCGGGCGGCCGGCGAGCGGCAAGTGCTGACCCTCGACCTCTCGGGGATAGAGCGCTTGAGCGTGCTCGCGCTCGGAGCCCACTCCGACGACATCGAGATCGGCTGCGGCGGCACGATCCTGCGCCTCGCGGGCCAGGTCGCCGAGCTCGAGGTGACGTGGGTCGTCCTCAGCGCGGAGGACGGACGCGGCGATGAGGCGCGCGCGGGCGCGGAGGTGTTCCTCGAAGGCGTCGCCCGGAAGACCGTCGACGTGCAGAGCTTCCGGGACGGGTTCTTCCCCTACGGACCCGAAGTGAAGGAGTACTTCGAGGGCCTGAAGGAGCGCGTCTCGCCGGACCTCGTCCTGACGCACCACGGCTCCGACCTGCACCAGGACCACCGGCTCGTCGCCGAGCTGACGTGGAACACGTTCCGCGACCACCTGATCCTCGAGTACGAGATCCCGAAGTACGACGGCGACCTCGGCTCGCCGAACGTGTTCGTGCACCTCGACGAGGAGACCTGTCGCCGGAAGGTCGAGGCGCTGCTGGCCTGCTTCCCGTCGCAGGGCGAGAAGCCGTGGTTCGGCGGGGACGTCTTTCGCGCGCTGCTGCGCCTGCGCGGGATGGAGTCACGCTCGCCGAGCGGCCTCGCCGAGGCGTTCTACGGGCGCAAGCTCGTTCTCTGACCCGAGAGCTCGGCGATCTGCTCGACGGCGAAGCGCAGCTCGTCGTCGGTGTTGAAGAAGTGCGGGCCGAGGCGCAGGCCGACGTCGGGGCGCCAATCGCAGATCACGCCTCGCTCGCCGAGGCCGCGGCCGACCCGCTCGAAGTTCGGCGGGCGCGCGACCACGGTTCCGCCGCGGAGCTCCGGGTCGTGCGGGCTGCCGACCTGGAAGCCCTCCTCGCCGAGCAGCTCGACCAGGAGCGCGGTCTGCTCCATCGAGCGCTCCCGGATCCGCTCCACCCCGACCTCCTCGACGACGTCGTAGCCGGCCGTCGCCGCGTAGAGCGCGGGGACGTTCGGCGTCCCCGTGAGGAAGCGAGCCGCCCCGTCGGCGTAGTCCTGCTCGGGCTCGAACTCGAACGGCCGGGCGTGTGCCTGCCAGCCGGTCACCGTCGGCTCGAGCGTCGCCGCGAGGTCGGGGCGCACGTAGAGCCAGGCCGCGCCCGGGCCGCCGCAGAGCCACTTGACCGAGCCGCCGACGGCGAAGTCGACTCCGAGCGCGGTCACGTCGAGCGGGACGCTGCCGACCGACTGGTAGGCGTCGAGCACGACGAGGGCGCCCTCGTCGTGCGCCTTCGCCACGATCGCCTCGACGTGCTGGATCTCGCCGGTCTTGAAGAGCACGTGCGTGACCGGGACGAGCAGGGTGCGCTCGTCGATCGCCTCGACCACGCCCTCGTCGTCGGCGGCCACAACGATGTCGGCGCCTCGCCGCTCCTGCGCCTGGTAGAGGTAGCGAACCGACGGGAAGTTGCCTTCCTCGTAGACGATCCGGCGCCGCGGGCCGCGGAAGTCGAAGCACGAGACGACGACCGCTTCGGCCAGCGTCACGTTCTGGTGCATCGAGACCGACCCGGGAGGCGCACCGATCAGGCGGCCGATCTGGTCGCCGACCGTGAGCGACATCTCCCACCAGCCCTCCTCCCACGCGCGCACGCCGCGCGTGTTCCAGGCGCGAGCGTACTCGAGGAGCCGTTCCTCGGCCGCGGCGGGCATCGCCCCGAGCGAGTGGTTGATCAGGTACGTGGTCTCCGCGAGGATCGGGAAGCGCTCGCGATAGTCGAGCAGGTCGGGCACCGCGCGCGAGTATAGGGACGCCGCACGCCCGGACCTGGTCCCCCGAACGAGGGATACGAGCGCCGAATCCCCTTAAGGGGTGATACCGCCTCGCGCCCCCGCGAATACGGTCGTTGGGAGACGACTGCGGCCCGCGGTAAAACGCGGAAAGGGGAGAGGAACTTGCGTAGCAGCGACAACGGCGTTCGCGACGAGTCGCGCGGAAGCGGGCTCTGGGGTTCGAGAAAGGGCGGTCGAGGCTCGAACGAAGGGCGCAACCACGCCGTCAAGCGCGGGCTGCTCGCCCTGCTGATCCTCGCGCTGGCCGCCCCGCTAGCCGCGTCCGCCGACAACAACGGACACCACTCGTGGGTCCCGAGCTACCTCGCCCCCTCGCTCCAGCGCGCAGCGACGCAGACCCCGAACGCGACCGTCCCCGTGATCGTCGAGAGCCTCGACGGCTCGTCGAAGGCCGAGGACGCGCTCGAGGACGTCGGCACCTCCGTGCGCAAGCTCGGGATCGTCGACGCCGCCTCGGGCCAGGTGGTGGCCGGCGACCTGACCGAGCTCGCCCAGGAGCACAACCTCGTGATCACGCCCGACCAGGCGGTCGTGCTGGACACGAAGCCGGCGTCGAAGAAGAAGCCTCCGCACGGAGCACCGAGCTTCAGCTCGAGCGAGCTCTGGCCCGCCGCGACCGGCGTCGACCAGCTCTGGTCGCGGCTGCCGGCCGAGGGCACGCCGACGATCGCTTTCGTCGATTCCGGCATCGACGCGAGCCGCAAGGACTTCGGCGGACGCGTTCTCGCCGCGGTCAACATGACGTCACTCCCGAACAACTCTGCAGGCGACGGCCGCGGCCACGGAACACTGGTGGCCGGGCTTGCCGCCGGCTCGGCGCCGGGGCACACAGGCGCGTCGCCGACCGCCGGGATCGTCTCCCTCGACGTGATGGACGACCAGGGCATGGCGCGCACGAGCGACGTGATCGCAGCCGCCCAGTGGATCCTGCACAACCGGACGAAGTACGACATCCGCGTCGCGAACTTCTCACTGCACTCGGCAACCCCCACGAGCTTCCGCTGGGACCCGCTCGACAAGGCGGTCGAGAAGCTGTGGTTCTCGGGAGTCGTGGTCGTCGCGGCCGCGGGCAATCAGGCGCAGGGCGGCCAGCCGACCCCGATGGCCTACGCGCCGGGGAACGACCCCTTCGCGATCACCGTCGGCGCGCTCGATCTTCACGGCTCGACGAGCCCCGACCGGGCGGATGTGGCGCCCTGGTCGGCCTGGGGCTACACGCTCGACGGCTTCGCCAAGCCTGAGCTCGCAGCTCCCGGCCGGGCGATCTTCGGCCCCGTGCCCGCGGGCTCGACCCTGGCGAACGAGAAGCCGAAGCAGCTGATCCACACCTCCGAGGGCACCTACATGCAGCTCTCGGGCACCTCCCTCTCAGCGCCGATCGTGGCGGGGATGGCGGCCGACCTGATCGCGCTCGATCCGACCATGACTCCGGACGAGGTGAAGGGCGCCCTGATGCTGAAGGCCCGCTCGCTGCGCAAGGTGAACACGCTTGCGGCCGGTGTCGGCGAGGCGTACGCCCCTGGCGCGGCGAACGTGACGACGGCTCCGAACCCGAATCTTGCGCTCAATGCCTTCCTCGTCCCCGAATCGGGCGGCGGGATGGTCTTCGACGACGTCTCCTGGCTCGACGCGGCCAAGGCCTCGGCGGCCTGGGACTCGGTCTCCTGGCTGGACGGCTGGGCCGATGCGGCTTGGTCGCTCGTCTCCTGGAGCGATGTGTCCTGGTCGGACGTGTCCTGGTCGGACGTCTCCTGGAGCGACGTCTCCTGGTCGGACGTCTCCTGGACCGACGTCTCCTGGGCCGACCTCGTGAACGCCGTCTACGCCGACGTCAACTGAGCCGCTTCAGCACGCCGAGCGCGCGCTGATCCCACGGGACACGGTGCGTCACGCCTGACCCGGCGAGCGACTCGCGGTTCTCGAGATACCAGTCGTAGGTCTCGCACAGCGCCTGCTCGTTGGAGAGCCGCGACGCGAAGCCGAGCAGCCGCTGCGCCTTCGAGACGTCGACGTACGAGTCGCGGTGAGCGGTGCGGTAGTGCCATTCCGCGAGCGGTGAGAGGTGCGCGAGCTCGAGCGCGCGTAGGGCCAGCTCGGCGGCGCGCGCCGGGACCGGGCGCAACCGGCTCGAGGACCCCGCGTGGGCGATCAGGCCCTCGAGGTCCGAGCGCACGGTGCCGAACGAGGTGGCGCCGACGTTGAAGGTCTCCCCCGCCACCTCCGCGCCGGCCGCATTGACGGTCGCGTCGACCAGGTCGTCCACCGCGAGCAGCTGGTAGCGGTTCGAGCCGTCGCCGAGGATCGGGATGCGGCGGCCCTCGCGGATCCAGTCGAAGAGGATCTCGAAGACGCCCAGCCGCTCGGGGCCGATGAAGGTCTTCGGGCGCAGGATCGCGACCTCGAGCCCACGGCGGCCGACCCGGCGCGCAACACGCTCGGCCTCGATCTTCGACTCGCCGTAGTCCCCGACGCCGACGAGCGGTGCGTCCTCGCGGAGCGGGTGGTGCTTCGGCACGCCGTAGACCGCCGTCGACGAGATCAGCACGGCCCGGCCGACGCCTGCCTCCAGCGCGGCCGCCAACGTCACCGCCGTGCCCTCGACGTTCACGGAGCGGATCCCGTCGCGCGAGTTCTGGATCGGCAGCGCGGCCGCCGCGTGGACGAGCACGTCCGCGCCGCCAACGAGGCGCGCCGTCGCGGAGGGGTCGCGAACGTCGCCGCGCAGCTCCTCGACCTCGCGCTCGAGCGCCTCGTCGTCGAGCGGCGCGAGGTCGAGCGTCCGCACCGCGTTGCCGTCGGCGAGCAGCCGCCGCGCGAGGTGGAGCCCAAGGAACCCGGCGCCGCCCGTGATCGCCCACCGCATGCGGCCAACCTAGCGGGAGGAGTTCGGGGGCGATGGAAGAACTGGTCCCGCTCGTGGCCGGCAGAATCGGCGCATTCGGCGCGGCCTTGCTGGCGGGGCTCACGCTCGCGGCGGCCGCACACGCAGGGAACCCGCAAATCGCGGGTCTCCAGGTCGCCCTGCGCGCATACGGGCTCTACAACGGGCCGATCGACGCGATCGCCGGGCCAAAGACGGTCAGCGGGACGAAGGCCTTCCAGCGACGCGTCGGCATCCCCGTCGACGGGCGCGCAGGCCCTGCCACGCGGCGGGCGCTGGGCCCGCTCGGCAACCCGGTCTTCGGCCACCGCACGCTGCGGCGCGGCCGCTTCGGCTGGGACGTCTCGGTGCTGCAGTTCATGCTCGCGCGCCGGGGCCAGCTCGTGCCCGTGTACGGCTTCTTCGACCGGGCCACCGATCGGGCGCTCCGGCGCTACCAGCGCTCTCGCCGCCTGGCCGTGGATGGCGTCGCCGGGCCCAAGACGCTCTCGGCTCTCGGTCAGGGCACGCCCTCGGGGCCGCTCGTCAGCCGCACCGTTCCCGCGCCCTCGCTCGACGTGCGGGCACTGCTCGGCCGCTGGGCGCGGATCTACGGGCTCGACCCGGGGCTCGTGCGCGCGCTGGCCTGGATGGAGTCGGGCTACCAGCCCGGGCTCGTGTCCAGCTCTGGCGCGCGCGGCGTGATGCAGGTGCTGCCGATCACGCGCGACTACGTCGAGACGGTGCTCCTGCGCAAGAAGATCCCGAACTCGGTCTCCGGGAACATCCAGATCGGCGTCGTCTACCTGCGGGAGCTACTGCGGGAGTTCCGCGGCAACGAGCGCCTTGCGCTGGCCGGGTGGTACCAGGGGCCTTCATCGGTTCGGCGGCACGGACAGCTCCCTGAGACGCGGCAGTTCGTCGCGAACGTGCTCGCGCTACGGCTGCGCGGAGTCTGAGCGCGCCAGCGGCGCTGGCGACGCGGGCCGCGGTGGCGGCTTCGAGTCGACGAGCACGGCCGCCGCGAGCAGGATCGCCATCCCGATGGCGCTCTCGCCGGCGAGGCTGCGCGGCAGGCGTGTGAAGAGCGGCGCACCTCGCTCGAGCGCGGGCCGCACGAGGAAGTGGTGCGCGGCGCCCCAGAGCAGGGCAAGCGAGACGAGCCCGAGCTTGACCAGCAGCACCTGGCCGTAGCCCTCCGACCAGAGGTCGGCGAGCCGGGGCAGCCGCAGCACGCTCAGGTAGATCCCGGCTCCGAGCAGCACCACGATCAGCACGGTCGCCAGACGGGAGAAGCGCAGGAACGCGCGCCGCCGCAGCCCCGGCTCGAGCGGCCAGACCACGAACGCGAGCTGCACGAGGCCGCCGACCCAGAGCGAGGCCGCGGAGAGGTGGAGCCAGTCGGCGAGCTCGGAGAGCCACGACGACCCGGCATCCGCCGCCGAGTGGCCCGAGAGCGAGAGCCCGGAGGCGAAGCCGAGCGCAAGCAGGAAGGCAGGCCAGAGGAGCCGCTCGCGGTCGGTCAGCCACGCAAGGAAGACGAGGGCGCTGACGAGCGCGAACCCGAGCGTCATCGTCACGAATGCGATCCCGAAGCGCGTGCCCGAGGCGAGCGGCGAGAGATCGCCTTAGAGGAAGTCGACGAAGGGCAGCTGGAGCGCGTCCTCGGATCGCAGCAGGAAGGCGAGGATCCCGACCTCGAGCACACCGACGCAGCCGAGCCCGAGCAGGCGATAGAAGCGGCGCTGCGCCGCCTCGCCCAGTGGGCCACGCACGACCAGCAGCCGGAAGCCGAGTCCCCCGGCCAGCAGCGCGAGCGCGAGGAAGTAGAGCCAGCGCACGATGTGCTCGCTGGTGGTCGGGCCGCCCGCGCCGTAGGCCTCGGTCGCCGCTGGAGCGCGCTGGCGCACGCCGAAGGTGAAGAGGCCCGAGACGACGTGCCCGTCGGCCGAGATGATCCGCCAGCGCACGGTGTAGGCGCCGCGCGGCAGGCGGGCGAGCGGGGCGCTGACGGAGAGGTTCTGCCGGCCCGGGCGCGTCCGCCCGGAGACGAGCCGCCCCTGCGCGTCGTAGACGCGGATCCCGTCGGGCAGCGACTTGACACCCTGGTCGAAGGTGAGGCGGACGAGCGCGGGCGAGCGCTCGAGACGCTGGCCGAACGCGGGCACGGTCTTCGCCAGCGTCGCGTGGGCCGACGCCGCGGCCGGCAGCGCGAGCGCCACGAGCGCGACGACGAGCAGCCGCCTCACCGGTGCTCCTCTCCGGCGAGCGGCGAGAGGTGCCCGAAGATCGGCGCCACGTCGCGGTCCGAGTAGAGGAAGACCGCGATCACGACCATCGTCAGCGCGAGCCCCGTGCTCCAGACCCGCCAGCGCGGCCGCGCCACCGCGACGAGCGGGAAGATCGCGCCCACGAGCGCGGTCCAGCCCATGATGTGGTGCAGGAACGCCGCACGGGCGAAGAGCCAGCCGTTCTGCTCGTGGATCAGGAGCGCGGCCCCCGAGACGGCGAGCGTGAACGGCAGCGCGAGCCGCCAGGCGCGGTTGTGCAGCTTGCCGCGCAGCAGCCCGAGCTCAGCGGCTCCGGCCAGCATCATCGTCTGGGCCCAGGCGCCGTGGGCGACCATGTGGATCGTCGAGTTGGTGAAGAAGACCATCACCGGCCACATCAGCAACCCGAGGCCGAAGAGCAGGCTCGGCCAGAGGTACGCGCGCCAGGCGCGCCGCTGCCAGACCTCGTCGCCAACGATCGCACGGGCGAGCAGGCAGAGCCCGAGCAGCAGGAAGCCGGTTGCGAACAGCCAGTGGACGTGCTCGGCAGGCGGCGTCACAGCTCCTCCCCGGCCTCCAGGTCCTCGATCAAGCCGGGCGCGACGAAGAGCGCGAAGGCGACGCCCACTGCGATCACGAGCAGCGGCGGCTCGACAAAGAGCCACCAGAAGCCCTGGCCGTGCGGATGCAGGAGCGTCAGCCGGTAGGGCTGCAGGAACGCCCAGGCCACGCCGCCGAGCATGGTCACCGGGCCGAGCACGACGATCAGCCGGGCTCGAGTCGAGCGGGCGCGAACGGCTACCCGCTCGGTGATGAGTTGAGTGCTCATTCCACCTCCCCAAGGTCGGGACGACACGGTCCCGCGGGCGCTGCGTTATGTCCGCGGGCTACGCGGGGAGGGGCGGAGGCCGGCTCTCGAAGGCGAGGCCGAAGAGCTTCCGCGGCGGTGCGGCGGCGGTCTCGGTGCGAGCGGTGCGAAGCGGCGGCGAAGCCGCGCGGGCAAGACGGCCCGCACGCTCGCAGGTGTCCTGCGCGTACTGCTCGTACTCGCGCAGCCAGCAGGCCACGGCGCTCCAGGCGAGCGCGACGAGGACTGCCAGCACCGCGAAGACGGGCAGCGCGGAGGTGTGCAGCCACGGCGCGAGCAACGGCCAGCGGCCGACCGCGGCCTGCTCGGCGTCGTTCTGGACGAGGTAGAGGGTCGAGGTCGCGAGGAAGGCCGCGAGCCAGAGCCGCGGCGAGAGGTCGAGCCGCACCCGCGGCGCGGGCGCGACCGGCTTGCCGACGGCGGCGAGGACGCGCCGCCCCGTGCGGGCGGCGACGTGCGCCCGCACGAAGCGCCACAGCAGGCGGGCCAGCAGCAGGGCGACTCCGAGCTTCACGGCCGCGAGCAGGAACGGGTAGTAGTCGGCGCCCGAGTAGCTCGGCGTCTCGACGTGGCTGCCGATGTTCAGCCTGTGCGTGAGGCTGCGGCCGGCGAGCTCGGCGACGAGGGCGAGCAGGGCGAATGCGAGAGCGGAGGAGAGACGCTGGTGCCGGCGGGCACGCTCCATATCGGAAGTGTGCCGAGAACGCCCGCCCAGTTCAAACGGGTTCGGTTGTAACGGGCTGTTACTTGCGCCGGCTCAGCCGAGCAGGGTCAAGTCCCAGCGCGGACGCGAAGGCTTGTCGAAGCCGAGCAGGAGGATTCTCTGCCAGCGGCCGAGGCAGAGCTCGCGCGCCGTGAAGGGGATCTGCTCGCTGCGCGGGCCGAGCAGCATGCAGAGGAGCTGCTCGCGCTCCGGCTCCTCGGCGGGCACGAGCCGCGTCAGGAGCTCCTCCAGGTCGGAGAAGAACCCCGACTCCCGCTCCTGCACCCGCACGAGCGCGACCTCGTCGAGCGGCGAGACGTACGCGATGCCGCTGTCGCGGCCGGACGAGGAGAGCTCGCGGCGCACCTCGTTCGTGATGTCGAGCACCGTCAGCGACGGCAGTGCGGAGGCGATCGAGTACGGGACCTCGACGCTAGTCATGCCAGAGCTTTGTATCGAATGCGCGCCGTCCTCCGACGACCCGAGTGAGGTGCGTCTCCAAACCGAACGCGTAGCGTGTCATGCCGTCGCCGTCACTTCCCGCGGCAGGCGGAAGCTCACGTTTTCCCTGGCCACCTCGACCTCGGCCAGGTCGTCGTAGCCGAAGGAGGCGAGGCTGCGGAGGACGAGCGCGACGAGCTCCTCGGGCGTCGAGGCGCCGGCGGTCACGCCGACAGTCTCGTGCCCTTCGAGCAGGTCGGGGTCGAGCCCGCTCTCGCCGTCGATCAGCAGCGCGGTCGCCCCGTGGCGCTGGGCGACCTCGACGAGGCGGGTCGCGTTCGAGCTCGTCTCGGAGCCGATCACGAGGATCAGGGTCGCGCCCTGGCCCGCGAGCTCCTTGACCGCGTCCTGCCGGTTCTGGGTCGCGTAGCAGATGTCGTCCGCGGCGGGCCGGCGCAGGTCGCCGAAGCGGCTGCCCAGCGCGTCGACGGTCTCGGCGACGTCGTCGAGCGAGAGGGTCGTCTGCGTGATCACCGCAATCGGCTTGCCGCCGGAGTCGAGCTTCGCCGCGTCCTCAGGCGACTCGATCACGACCGTCGACTCGGGCCGCTCGCCTCGTGTCCCGATCACCTCGACGTGGTCGGCGTGGCCGACGAGCGCGACGAGGTGGCCGCTGTCGGCGTACCTCCGCGCCTCGGCGTGCACCTTCGAGACGAGCGGGCAGACGGCGTCGACCACGCGCAGCCCGCGGCGCTCGCAGTTCTCGCGCACGGAGGGCGCGACGCCGTGGGCCGACAGGACACAAATCGCACCGGCGGGGATCTCGTCTTCGTGATCGACGAAGACCGCGCCGAGACCCTCCAGCCGCTTCACGACGTGGTCGTTGTGGACGATCTCGTGGCGCACGTAGACGGGCCGTCCATGCTGCTCGAGCAGGATCTCGACGATCTCGATCGCCCGGTCAACCCCGGCGCAGAACGAGCGCGGCGCGGCTAAGAGGACGCGGCCTACCGGGACCACTCCTTCGCGGCCTCGCCGAGCCGTACGAGCGCGCGCTGCGCGTTGAGAGCTCCCCGCAGGAACCCGCGCGGCGAGCGCGCGAAAACGCGCGCCAGCGCCGGCCAGTCGTAGCCGCCGTCCTGCTTGACGCCCCCCGCGAGCCCTTCCAGCGGGCGCGACGGCGTGTCGCTGACGGCGCGTAGCACCCCGCGCAGGCGCCCGCTGCGGGCGAGAGGGCCGCTCTCGAGGTCGGCCGCGTCCGCACCGGTCTGCTTGTGCAGGCGCCGCCGCTCCGCGGGGTCGTCGACGATCGCGTCCACAGCCAGGATCGTCACCCGCTCGGCCCCGTCGACGCCGAGCGGGCCGTCGTCCCAGAGCACCGTGCCCTCGACGTCGACCACTCTCGTTGCGTCGACCACGGTGCCCGGAGCGAGGCCGTCCCGCAAAGCTCCCGCGAGCCCGAACGAAACGACGGGCTCGTCGGGCACGCCGTTCGACGCGCCCACGCCGACAAGGGCCGAGCGCGCACCCGAGCGGCGGGCGGCCCGCAGCTCGGCGGCTGTCGCGCAGGCGAACGTCACCCCGTCAGCGTCCATGCCGCGCTGCGGACGGTCTCCCTGACGCTGCCGGTCGCCTCGAAGGCGGCCGACGGTTCGAAGCCCGAGTGGATCGCGCAGTGCTCGCAGCGGTCGTCGTTGCCCGGGCCGTACTCCTCCCACTCGATCCCGTCGAGCAGGGCCTCGTACGTCGGGAAGATCCCATCCGTGAGCAGGTAGCACGGTCCCTTCCAGCCGTACGGGTTGCGCGTGATCGAGCCCCACGGCGCGCACGCGAGCTTGCGGTCGCCCGTCAGGAAGTCCTGGTAGATCGGGCTCGCCAGCCAGCGATAGCCGTTCTTGCGGGCGGCGGAGCGGATGACGCGGAACTTCTCTTCGTGCTCGTCGCGGGTCATCGTTAGCGCCGGGTCGATCTGCGAGTACTGGTACCCCGGCGCGACGAGCATGCCGTCGATGCCTACCTCGTTCGTGAGGTAGCCCATCATCTCGACTACCTCGCCAGGGTCGGTCTCCTTGAAGATCGTCGTGTTCGTGGTGACGCGGAAGCCGGCCTCTCGACCCTTGCGGATCGCGTCGACGGCGACGTCCCAGAGGCCCGGGTAGTCGCAGATGTAGTCGTGGATCTCGCGCATCCCGTCGAGGTGGACGACGAAGGTCAGCCGCTTGTTCGGCTCGAAGACGTCCAGGAACTCCTCGAGCCGCAGGGCGTTGGTGCAGAGCTCGATCGTCTTGTTCAGCTCGAGGAAGCCGGCGACGACGTCCTCGATGCCCTTGAAGACGAGCGGCTCGCCGCCGCAGATCGAGACGACCGGAGCCGGACACTGCTCGCCCGCGTCGATGCATTCCTCCACCGACAGTCGCGCCTTGTTCGACTCGTACTCGCGGATCTTCCCGCAGCCGATGCAGGCGATGTTGCACGCGAGCGTGGGCTCGAGCATCAAGACGAGCGGATAGCGCTCGCCCTTGCGCTGCTGGGTGGCGACGTACTTCGCGATCTGGACGGTCGGGGCGAGCGGAAATTTCATCGCGCGAGCCTTTCTCGTAGGCGGCCTAGGGCGAGCAGCGGAAAGTGGAGACGGTACAGGTGATAGCGAATCATGAAGTCGAGCGGAAACCCTGTGCCGGTGAAGTACTCTTCCTCCCAGTCGCCGTTCGGTAGCTGTCGGTCGCAGAGCCACTGCGCGGCGCGCCGGGCGGACCGGCCCTCCGCCTCCCCTGCAGCGACGTAGGCTAATAGTGCCCAGGCCGTTTGGGAAGCAGTGCTTTCGCCACGGCCACGCCAAGCGGTTTCGGCGTACGAGCGGATGTCTTCGCCGAAGCCGCCGTCCTCGTTCTGGACGGAGTCGAGCCACTCGACCGCGCGCCGAACCGCGGGGTGCGAGGGGTCGATTCCGCAGGCCTCCAGCGCGGGCAGGGCGGCGCCCGTGCCGTACACGTGGTTCACGCCCCAGCGCCCGAACCACGAGCCGTCGGCCTCCTGCTCGGACAGCAGCCAGTGGAGCCCGCGGCGCACCTCGTCGTCGTAGCCGGCCTCCGGGGCGAGCGCCTCGAGTGCGTGCGCGGTGACGTCGGCGCTCGGCTCGTCGGTCACCTTGCCGAAGTCGCAGAACGGGAGCTTGTAGAGCCAGAACGCCTCGTTGTCGACGTCGAAGGCGCCCCAGCCCCCGCCCCTGGACTGCATCCCTGCGGTCCAATCGAGCCCGCGGGCGACGGCGTCACGGCCGCGGTGGCAGCGCCGCAGGGCGAGCGCGACGACGGCCGCATCGTCCACGTCCGGGTAGAGGTCGTTCTCGAACTCGAAGGCCCAGCCCCCCGGCGAGAGGTCGGGGCGGCGCACGGCCCAGTCGCCCGGGACGGTCACCTCTTCGTTCAGGAGCCACTCGGCCGCCCGCACGAGCCCCGGGTGTTCGGGCCCGAGGCCGGAGTCGCGCAGCGCGAGCACGGCCAGGCCCGTGTCCCAGACCGGCGACTGGCACGCCTCGGGCCGGAGGCGGTCGCCCTCGTCGACCATGAAGCCCTCCCAGCCCTCGACCGCGCGCCTCAGCGTCTCGTCCTCGAAGCCGTGGCCGAGCGCGGCCAGCATCAGGATCGACCAGACCCAGGGCGGCTGGATCCCGCCCCAAGAGCCGTCGGCCTCCTGGTGGGCTCGCACCCAGCGCTCGGCCTCGCGCAGCGCAGAGCGACGCAGCGACGAGGGCGGCGCCGGCGACTTGCTCTCGCCGGGGCGGGCGCCGATCTCGCGCAGATCGATCGCGGCGGCCCGCACCGGCCGCAGTGCACGGCAGGCCGCCAGCGGGACGAAGGTGCCCCGGGCCCAGCAGGAGAAGTTGTAGATCGAGAACGGGGCGCTCGGCGGGAAGAGGACGAGCTCGACCGGGATCGGCGTCACGCGCTGCCAGGGCCACTGGCCGAGGAGGGCGAGGAAACACTTCGTGAAGATCCGCGTCTTCGGGATCCCACCCCGCGAGCGGATGAAGTGCCGGGCCCTGGCGCCGGGGTCGACGCCGGCCAGCTTCAGCGCCGTGTAGGCCTCCACGGTCGTATCCAGGTCGGCCGGGCCTTCGAACCAGATCGACCACGTGCCGTCGTCACGTTGCCGGGCGAGCAGCTCGTTCGCGATCCTGCGATCGAGCTCTGCGGTGCGCAGGCCGAGGACGTGGTGCCAGAAGAGGTGCTGCGCCGTCATCGTCACGTTGGACTCGAGCTCGCCGACCCAGTAGCCGTCGGGGTGCTGGAGCTCGAGCAGCCGCTCCGTGGCCGCGTCGATCGCGGCGTCGAGGGGCGTCTCGATCCGCTCGGGCGCGATCGTCACGCCGCCACCTCCGCAGGCGCGGCGGTCAGTGCACGCGCGGCCGCGAGCCCGCTGCGGACGGCGCCTTCCATCGTCGCCGGCCAGCCGGTTCCGGTCCACGCGCCCGCGCGCGTGACGTTCGGCCGCCCGGTCTCCGGTCCCGGCCGATGCGCTTCGCTGCCGGGGCGCACCGCGATCGTCGCCGCTGGCTCGCGGCTGACCCGTGACCACACCAGCCCGGCGGGACCGAGGCGCTCGGTGACGGCTCCGGCGACGAGGTCGACCAGTTCCCGGCCACGGAGCGCCTCGAGCTCGGGGGCGCCGCTCGAGACGACGGTCAGGTACTGGCCGCGCTCGGGCTCGTGGCCCGTGAGCAGGCCACGGTCGAAGATCCAGTGCGCGGGCGAGTCGAGGAGAGCGGCCATCGGCGTGCGCATGATCGCGCGGTCGAAGAGCAGGTGCACGCTGACGATCGGCGAGTCCTCGAGCTGCGACTCGGGCTCCCCCAGCAGGCGAGCGCTTTCGCCCGGCGGCAGGGCGACCACGACTGCACCGGCGCCGAGCTCCTCGAGGCTCTCGACGCGGGTGCCTGTCACCACTGTTGCGCCTGCGGCCTCGAGCGCGCGCCCGGCCGCCTCGCCGTGCATCTCGCCGAGCGGCCGCACCGGGAGCAACAGGTCGGAATCGCTCCGCTCCCCGAGCAGCGCCGTGCGTACCGTGAAATCGCCCGCCTGCGCGCTCGCCTCCTCGGAGCGCAGGTTGAGCGCCGGCCGGATGAAGACGTCCCAGAAGCGGTCGATCGCTGCCTGCGACTGGCCGCGCGCCCGCAGCGCGTCGGCGAACGTCGCGCCGTCGGCGTCGCCCCAGCGCGCAAGCGCCCGCAAGATCCGCAGGCGGTCGCCGAAGGGAAGGTGCCGGTAGCGCAGGAGCGTGAGCGCCGACGGCGCGATCACGGCGCCGCGTCCACGCTCGTCGATCACGGGCAGCTCGAGCCGGACTCGCCGAAGCGAGCCGGCCTCGCCGATTCGCTCGAGGAAGCGCCGGTACTCCGTGAAGCAGCCGAGCGCCACGTGCTGGCCGTTGTCGGGCGGCGGCTCCGGGTCGCCCTCGCGCCGCGGCAGCGTCTGCACCGCGCCGCCGAGGGTCGGCCGCGCCTCGTGCAGCACCACCTCGTGCCCCGCGTCGACGAGCTCGAGCGCGGCGCTCAGCCCCGCGAGCCCACCGCCTACGACCGCGACTCTCATCGCAGGAGCCCCGCCCCCACGATGCGCAGCTTCGTCAGCGGCGACAGCCGCAGCGAGCCGTCGAAGACGTCGAACCCGCGCGCCTCGATGCGGTCGAGGGTCGCCCGGTAGAGCCCGGCAAAGGTCGAAACGCACGCGGCGCTGCGGGAGTCCAGCGATTCCAGCAGTCCGAGCCCTTCCTCGAGGTAGGCCCGCGCCCGCGAGGCCTGGAACGCCATCAGCGCGCGCCACTCGGAGGTGAGGCGGCCGGCCGCGATGTCGTCCTCGGTGACCCCGTAGGCCGCGAGCTCATCCTGCGGCAGGTAGACGCGGCCGAGCTCCCAGTCCTCGCGCACGTCGCGCATGATGTTGATCAGCTGCAGCGCGACGCCCAGCGTTTCCGCTCGCTCGACGTCCGCGGAGCCGTAGACCGCCACACACGCGACACCCACCGCTCCGGCGACATGACGGCAGTAGTCGTGCAGCGCGGCGAAGTCCGGGTAGCGGACTCGCTCGGTGTCCTGCAGGCCGCCGTCGACGAGGTCGTGTAACGAGCGGTCGGGGATGCCGTAGCGCGTGCGCGCGTCGGCGAGGGCGATCAGCGTCGAG
This sequence comes from Gaiellaceae bacterium, assembly GCA_035535855.1. Lineage (GTDB taxonomy): Bacteria > Actinomycetota > Thermoleophilia > Gaiellales > Gaiellaceae > AC-32. The sequence continues at coordinate 609 of DATLPH010000215.1, read as the reverse complement.
TCGGCCGGATCGGACTCGAGCGCCGCGTGCAGCGCCTCCAGCCGATCGCGCTTCTCGCCCACTGGCAGCGGCCCGTCCGCGACGTCGTCCACCCGGCGCGCGAAGGCATAGACCGCGGAGATCGCGCGGCGCTGGTCGCGTGGCAGCACGCGAATGCCGTAGGCGAAGTTGCGTGCCTCACGGCGGGTGAGCCGCTCGACCTCGTCGTAGGCGGCCTCGACACTCACCGAATCGCCGCCAGCGCGAGCCGCGCGCGCGAGGGCCGCGGCCGGCCGTTGAAGATGTCCCAGTCGGCGCGCTCCAGGGCCTCGAGCGCCGCGAGCCCGCCGCGCGCGAAGAGCGCCACCGCGCGGCCGACCCGTCCGCCGAGCCGGCGCCCGAGCTCCTCACCCGAGCCAAGCAGCCCGCGCGCGCGCTCCGCCTCGGCTTCGAGCAGCCGCCGCAGCGGCTCGTTCGCGTGTGCGAGCTCCGTGACGCCGAAGCGGCGCCGGTCGTCGGCCGGGAGATAGACGCGCCCGAGCGCAAGGTCACGCGGCACGTCCTGCAGGAAGTTGACGAGCTGCAGGCCCGTGCAGACGTCGTCGGAGAGCGCAACGAGCTCGGCGTCGT
>DATLPH010000214.1:0-17583 GCA_035535855.1 Gaiellaceae bacterium | reverse complement strand
TTCGAGGTCTGCGCCGAGGCGAAGGACGGCGTCGAGGCCGTGGAGCTCGCGCGCAGCGAGGAGCCCGACCTCGCCGTGCTCGACGTGAAGATGCCGCGGCTCGACGGGATCGAGGCGGCTCGCCGGATCCTGGACGAGCGGCCGATCCCGATCGTGATGCTGACCGCCTACGGCCAGGACGAGCTCGTCTCCCGCGCGATCGAGGCAGGCGTTTTCGGCTACCTCGTGAAGCCGTTCCGCGAGCAGGACCTGCTGCCGGCGATCCGCACAGCGCGTGCCCGTCACGAGGAGCTCGTCGCACTACGTGAGCAGGCCGACTCGCTGGCCGAGGCACTCGATTCGCGGAAGTCGATCGAGCGCGCCAAGGGCCTGCTGATGGAGCGCGAAGGGCTCAGCGAGCAGGAGGCCTTCGCGCGCCTGCGGAAGGCGAGCCAGGTCTCCGGCCGGCCGATGAAGGTGGTCGCTGAGGCGGTGGTCGCTACCTTCGATCGAAGCGAGTGAGTCATCGGCACAATGAAGCCGTGTCGAGGTTGTCGTCGCCCCGCTTCCGCCGCCGCATGCTGCCGCCGATCGCGCTGGTCGCGGTCGCCATACCGCTGATCCTCCTGGGCATCCACTACTCGAGCCCGGGCAACCCGGGAACGGCGACGGGCCCAAACGTGAACGAGCCCGGCCTCGAGCAGCCGAAGGCGGCGCCGTTCACGAAGGCGAACCAGCGAGCGGTGCACCGCGTCCTGCGCGAGTTCATCCTGACCGCGGTCGATCGCAGGGAGGTCGCTCGCTCGTGGGAGATCTCGGCTCCGAGCATGAGGGAAGGCTTCACGCGCAAGCAGTGGAACCGAGGCGAGCTGCCCGTCGTCCCGTACCCGGCGGCAAACCGCGGCCTCGGGGACTGGAGCTTCGTCCAGTACTCGTACGCCGACACGGTCGGCCTCGAGGTCTTCCTGTTCCCGAAGCCCGGCTCCGGCTGGTCGGCGATGACCGCAGACGTCGAGCTCGTCAAGGGCCACGACGGGCGCTGGCGAGTCGACTACTGGATGCCGAAGCGCTTCCACGGCCCACCCGCGGTCGCCGCGACGGCGAAGGCCAGCCCGAAGAAGCAGAAGCCGGCCAAGGCCGCTCCCGTGCACAAGGCGGCCGGCAAGCGGAGCGCCGCTCCTCCGGCGGTCGTCGCGACTCCCAAGCCGAGCCGTATCTGGTGGATCGTCCCGATCGCGCTGCTCGCGCTGATCGTGCTCGCCCCGCTCGGGATCGGGATCGGGATCTGGATCCGCAATCGCCGCGCGGCGCGCGAGTACTCGCGGGCATCGACCTAGGCTTGCGCTTCCTCGAACAGGCGCTCCCAGCGGGAGATCAGGCCCTGTAGCTCGTCTCGCGCCTGGCGGTGGGCCGCCAGCATCTGGACGTCCGACCAGTCGTCGGCCAGCCGCCGCTCCAGCTCTGCGACGGCCTCTTCCTGCTGCGAGATCTCGCCTTCGAGCTGCTCCAGCTGGCTCGGCCTCGGCGGTCGCTTGCGCGCCGGCCTCGGCTTCTCCTTCGTCGGCGGCGCGGCCGGCTCGGCGACGACGGGCTCCTCGCGGTGGCGGGCGTACTCGGCCCAGCCGCCGTCGTAGGAGTGCAGCGCGCGATCCTCGATCGCGAGCAGCCGGTGGGCGACCGCGTCCAGCAGCGCGCGGTCGTGCGACACGAGCAACACGGTCCCGGGGAAGGCGTCGAGCGCATCCTCGAGCGCCTCGCGGCTCTCGAGGTCGAGGTGGTTCGTCGGCTCGTCGAGCACGAGGAAGTTCGAGCCGGAGGCGACGACGAGCGCCAGCGCGAGCCGCCGCCGCTCGCCGCCCGAGAGCGCGGTGACCGGCTTCTCGTGCGCCTCCCAGCCTGAGAACAGGAAGCGGCCGAGCAGGTTCTGCGCCTGCGGCCGCGACAGTTCCGTCGCGCGCTGGGCGCAGTCGAGGACGCTGCCGCGCTCGTCGAGCTCGACCTCGTGCTGCGAGAAGTATGCGGGGATCACCCCGTGGCCGAGCCGCGCCGACCCTGCGACGGGCTCGCGCCCGAGAATCGTCTCGAGCAGCGTCGTCTTGCCCGAGCCGTTGGGCCCGACGAGGCCGACGTGCTCGCCGCGCTCGACCGCGAAGGTCGCCCCGAGGAGGAGCTGCTTGTCGCCCGCGGAGACGTCGAGCCCGGTCGCCTCGACCACGGTGCGGCCGCTGCGGGCCGGCTTGAGGAAGTCGAAGCCGAGCGAGCGGCTGCGACGCGTCAGCAGCTCCAGCTCGCCCTTGGCCGCGCCGCGCTCTTGCTCCAGCCGTTTGATCTGCGTCAGCTTGGCCTGCGCCTGCTTCGCCTTGTTCTTCTTGTAGCGGAACCGCTCCACGAAGCGCTCGAGCCGCTCGATGTCCGTGCCGACTCGCTCCGCGGTCTTCGCGGCCGCCGAAGCACGCGCCGCCTTCTCCAGCCGCCAGTGGTGCCACGGGCCCGGGAAGAACAGCGAGCGGCCGGCCTCGAGCTCGAGCACGCCGGTCGTGACTGCCTCGAGAAACCAGCGGTCGTGCGCGACCAGGATCACCGCCGCGTCCAGCGACTGGAGTTCCTGCTCGAGCCATTCCAGATTCTCGACGTCGAGATGATTCGTCGGCTCGTCGAGGAGCAGCAGATCGGGGTCGCCGGCGAGGGCGCGCGCGAGCGAGGCGCGGGTCAGCTCGCCGCCCGAGAAGGTCTCGAGCGGCCGCTCGAGTTCGCGCTCGGCGAACCCGAGCCCGCGCAGGGCGGCCGCGGCGCGATCGCGCCAGTTGTAGCCGCCCGCGTGCTCGAGCCTCGCCTGTGCGGCCGAGTACCGGCTCAGGGTCGCAGGCGCGTGGTCTCCGCCGGCCATCGCCTGCTCGAGGTCATGCAGCTCCTCCTCGGTCTCGATCAGGTCGCGCGCGCCGGTGAGCGCGTATTCCCGCAGCGTGAGGCCGTGGTCGAGCGGCGGCCGCTGGTCGTGCAGCGCGATCCGCGTGCCCTTCGCGAACGAGAGCTCGCCGCCGTGCACGTCGCTCTCGCCGACGAGCATCCGTAGCAGCGTCGTCTTGCCGGCGCCGTTGGGCCCGGAGAGCGCGAGCCGGTTGCGCCGCTCGACCGAGAACGAGACGCCCTCGAAGAGCAGCGAGCCGGCGATCTCCTTGCGGAGGTTGGATGCGGTCACGACTGGCATGCGGCTACAGCGTAAGGTCCGACCCTTATGCGGGTGCTCGCGCTCGACGTCGGCAGCTCGTCCGTGCGCGCCTGCGCCTACGACGAGCGCGGCCGGGAGCTCGACGGCGAGGCTCGCCGCGCGTACCAGCCGCACCTGGGCCGGGACGGGTCGGCCGAGCTCGACCCCGAAGAGCTGCTGAGCGCCGCCGAGGCCGTCCTAGCCGAGGCCGGAGGCGGCGTGGATGCCACCGGGATCTCGTGCTTCTGGCACAGCCTGCTCCTGCTCGACGCCGCCGACCGGCCGCTGACTCCGGTGCTGCTCTGGCAGGACCGGCGCGCGGTCGTCCAGGCCGAGGAGCTCAGGGAGCAGCTCGACGCCGAGGCCGTTCACGCCCGCACCGGCTGCGTCCTGCACCCGAGCTACTGGCCGGCCAAGCTCGCCTGGCTGCGGGCCGAGCGGCCGGAGCAGCTGGCGGCGGCCAGGCGCATCGTGACCTTCGGCGACTACCTCTTCCTGCGGTTGACCGGGGAGCTCCGCACGACGCCGTCCACGGCCTCGGGCACCGGCCTGCTCGACCTGCATTCGCGCTCATGGGACGGCGGGCTGCTGGAAGCGCTCGGGCTCGACGGAGAGCTACTTCCTCCGCTGATCGACGAGCCCGCCGGCTCGCCGCCGGTCTTCCCGCCGCTCGGTGACGGAGCCTGCTCGAACCTCGGCGCGGGCTGCACGACTCCGGAACGAGCGGCGCTGATGGTCGGCACGTCGGGCGCGTACCGCGTCGTGCGCGACGGCGCGCCCGAGGTCCGGCCCGGCCTCTTCTGCTACCTGCTCGACGAGCGGCGCGTGGTCGAGGGCGGCGCGGTCTCCGACGGAGGAAATCTCCATGCCTGGCTGACGCGGACACTGCGCGTCGAGAGCCCTCAGCTCGGCGAGCCGGACGGCCACGGCCTCACCTTCCTGCCTCTGCTCGGCGGTGAGCGGAGCCCCGGCTGGAACCCTCGCGCCACAGGAGTCGTCGGTGGTCTCACCTTCGAGGCAGACGGCGCCGACCTGTACCAGGCCGCGCACGAGGGGATCGTCTACCGCCTGGCCGAGATCGCCGAGCGGCTACCGGAGGTGACGGAGATAGTCGCCACCGGGCACGCGCTGCTGGCCGATTCCGCCTGGGCCCAGGTCTGCGCCGACGTGCTCCGGCGGCCGGTGACGGCCTCCGCGGTCGCCGAAGGCTCCGCGCGCGGGGCGGCCGTGCACGCACTCGAGCGGCTCGGTGCCACCCCCGATCCCGCGCCGCTTGGCCTGACGTACGAGCCTGACCCGACCTGGGCCGAGGTCTACGCGGCCGCCAGGGCGCGGCAGCGCGAGCTCTACGAACGCCTCTTCGGCTAGGTCAAGGCGCGGGCGCCGACGAGCGAGCGCGCCGCTTCGACAATGTGTTCGGCGTCGATCCCGGCCGCCGCGAGCAGTTCCTCCGGCTTCCCCGAGCCGGGCAGCTCGTGCACGGCTAGACGCACGACGCGAGGCGGAGACTCGCTGTCCGAGAGCGCTTCGAGCACCGCGTCGCCGATCCCGCCCTCGGACCAGTGGTCCTCGACGGTCAGCACGCGGCCGCCCGTCGCCTCCGCAGCGGCAAGCAGCCCTTCGGCGTCGACCGGCTTCACCGAGTAGAGGTCGATCACGCGCGCGTTGATGCCCTCGCCCGCGAGCGCGTCGGCCGCCTTCAGCGACTCGTGCAGCGTGATCCCCGCGCCGACGATCGCGATGTCGTCTCCGTCGCGCAGCACGCGCGAGCCGCCGATCGGGAACTCCTCGTCGGCGCTGTAGACCACCGGCGTCGCGGCACGGGTCGTGCGCAGGAAGACGATCCCCTCGCGGTCGGCCATCGCGGCGACGAGCTTCGCCGTCTGGTTCGCGTCGCTCGGGTAGAGCACGGTCGAGCCGTGGACGGCCCGCATCATCGCCAGGTCTTCGAGTGCCATCTGCGACGGTCCGTCCTCGCCGATCGAGACGCCGGCGTGCGAGCCGCAGAGGCGGATGTTCGCCTGGCTGATCGCGGCCATACGGATGAAGTCGTAGGCGCGCGAGAGGAAGGCGGCGAAGGTCGAGGCGAACGGCACCCAGTCCCGCACCTGCAGGCCAACGGCCGCGGCCACCATCTGCTGCTCGGCGATGTACATCTCGAAGTAGCGGTCGGGATGCGCGTCGCGAAAGATCTCGGCGTAGGTCGAGTTCGAGACCTCGCCGTCGAGCGCGACCACGTCGCCGCGCCCGTCGCCCAACGCCTTCAAGGCGTCGCCGTAGGCGCGCCGGGTGGCGACCTCCTCGCCGAGCTCCCAGGTCGGCAGCTCCAGCGTCCCGCTCACCTCGAAGCGGTGCGGCTCGCCGTCGAACTCGGGCTTCGCCACGTCGACGACGATGTTCCGCTCGCCGCCGAGCTCTGCGATCGCCTCCTCGGGGTTGTCGAGCGCCTTCCCGTGCCAGCCCGGCTTGTCCTCGACCGCCTTGACGCCCTTGCCCTTGACCGTGCGCGCGACGATCACCGTCGGCACGCCCTGCATCGAGGCCGCCTCGCCGTAGGCACGCTCGACCGCGTCGACGTCGTGGCCGTCAATCTCGATCGCGTGCCAGCCGAACGCCTTGGCCCGGTTCGCGTACGAGTCGAGGTCCCAGCCGTGCATCGTCTCGCCGCGCTGGCCGAGCTTGTTCACGTCGATGATCGCGGTCAGGTTGTCGAGCCCGTAGAAGGCGGCGTGCTCGAACGCCTCCCACATCGAGCCCTCGGCCATCTCGCTGTCGCCGCACAACACCCAGACGCGATAAGGCAGCTGGTCGAGCTTCTTGCCGGCGAGCGCGATCCCGACCGCGAACGGCAGGCCCTGGCCGAGCGACCCGGTGGCCACGTCGACCCACGGGATCTCCGGCGTCGGGTGGCCCTGTAGGCGGCTGCCGAAGACGCGGAAGGTGAGCAGCTCCTCGTCCGTGATCGCGCCGGCCGCCTTGTACATCGAGTACAGCAGGGGAGACGCGTGTCCCTTGGAGAAGACGAGGTGGTCGTTCCGCGGGTCGGCCGGGTTGTCGAAGTCGTAGTGCAGGTACTTCGCCAGCAGGACGGCCATCAGGTCGGCCGCCGACATCGACGAGGTCGGGTGGCCGGACTTGGTCACGGCCGCCGCGCGGATCGAGTCCACGCGCAGCTGCTGCCCCAGTTCTTGCCAGCGCTCGGCGTCGGTCACGCGGGTAACGTAACGGTCCTATGAGAGTCGCGGTCGCCTTCGACCACCGCGGCGTCAAGCTGCGCGAGCGGTTGCTGGAGGAGCTGGCGACGCTCGGGCACGAGGCCGTCGATCTCGGCACCGACCAGAGCGAGCCACGGGTCGACTACCCGGACAAGGCGCGCGAGGTCGCCGAGGCGATCCGTGGCGGCGAAGCCGAGCGCGCGCTGCTCGTGTGCGGCTCCGGCGTGGGCGCCTCGATCGCCGCGAACAAGGTCGCCGGCATCCGTGCTGCGATCTGCCACGACAGCTACTCGGCCCACCAGGGCGTCGAGCACGACGACATGAACGTGCTCTGCCTCGGCTCCGAGGTCGTGGGCGCCGAGCTGGCCGCCGAGCTGGCCCGCGTCTTCCTCGCGGCGCGCTTCGACGGCGGCGAGCGGTACGTGCGCAGGCTTGAGAAGATCGAAGAGATGGAAAAGGAGAAGTCATATGGCTAAATCGCGACTGCACGAACTCTCGGAGCTCGGCCAGAGCGTCTGGATCGACTTCCTCTCACGAAAGCTGCTGCAGAGCGGGAAGCTCGCGCAGATGATGGAGGAGGACGCCGTCGTCGGCGTGACCTCGAACCCGACGATTTTCCAGAAGGCGATCGCGGAGGGCGACGCCTACGACGAGCAGTTCCGCGAGGTGCTCGCCGAGGAGGAGGACCCGAAGGAGGTCTTCCTGCGGCTGGCCGTCCAGGACGTCCAGAACGGGTGCGACCTGTTGCGCGCGGTGTGGGACGGAGGCGGCGGCCAGGACGGCTACGTCTCGATCGAGGTCGACCCGAACCTCGCCTACGACACGCAGGGCACGATCGACGAGGCCCAGCGCCTGCACGAGCTGGTCGACCGGCCGAACTGCTTCGTCAAGATCCCGGCGACCGAGCCCGGCCTGCCGGCGATCGAGGAAATGATCGCCCGCGGCCGCAGCATCAACGTCACGCTGATCTTCTCGTTGCAGCGCTACGCCGAGGTCGTCGAGGCCTACCTGCGCGGGCTCGAGCGGCTCGTCGAGAGCGGCGGCGACCCCGGCCCGGTGGCGTCCGTGGCCAGCTTCTTCGTCTCGCGCGTCGACACCGAGGCCGACCGGCGGCTCGACGAAGTCGGTGCGCCCGCCGAGCTGAAGGGCAAGCTCGCGATCGCCAACGCGAAGCTCGCCTACCAGCGCTACCAGGAGCTTTTCTCGGGCGAGCGCTGGGAGGCGCTGCACGCGAAGGGCGCCCGGACGCAGCGCTGCCTCTGGGCCTCGACCTCGACGAAGAACCCGGAGTACCGCGACGTGATGTACGTCGAGGAGCTGATCGGCCCCGAGACCGTGGACACGATGCCCGAGGAGACCATCGAGGCGTTCCAGGACCACGGCGAGGTCGCGCTCACGCTGGAGCGGGACCTCGACGAGGCGACGCGGGTGTTCGATCGGATCGCCGAGGCCGGGGTCGACTACGACGACGTGGTCGCCGTGCTCGAGCGCGAGGGCGTGGACAAGTTCGCGGACTCCTTCAAGGAGCTCCTCGACGGCGTCCGTGCCAAGCGCGGCGAGCTCGTCTCCGCCTGAGGCCGGCTGCGTGGCGCTCTACGCGGAGGTGGCCGGCGAGGGGCCGGCGGTCGCCCTCGTGCACGAGGGGATCTGCGACAGCCGCATGTGGGACTCGCAGTTCGAGTCCTATGCGCGCGAGTTTCGCGTGCTGCGGATGGACCTGCGCGGCTTCGGCCGCTCGCCGCTTGAGCCCGGCAGCTTCTCGAACGCCCGCGACCTGATCGAGGTGCTCGAGCAGCACGAGCTCGGCCCGGCGGCGCTCGTGGGCGTCTCGCTCGGCGGGCGCGTCGTGCTCGAGGTCGCGCTGGCGCGGCCGGAGCTCGTCTCGGCGCTCGTGCTCGTCGCGCCCGGTCTTCCCGGCCACGACTGGTCGAAGGACATGCAGGCCGCCTGGGGCGAGGAGGAGGCGGCGCTCGAGGCCGGCGATCTCGACGAGGCCGTCGAGGTCACCCTCCGCACGTGGGTCGACGGCCCGCGGCGCCAGCCCGAGGACGTCGACCCGGCCGTGCGCGAGCGCGTCGGCGAGATGCAGCGGCGGGCGCTCGAGCTGCAGGTTCCGGTCGGCGAGGACGCCGAGGAGGAGCCGCTCGTTCCGGACCTCGCGGAGCGGCTCGGAGAGGTGACTGTGCCCACGCTGGTCGTCGTCGGCGACGAGGACGTTCCCGACATGCAGGCGATCGTCGACCGGCTCGCGCGCGAGATCCCCGGCGCGAAGCGCGCGTCGATTGCGAACACTGCCCATGTGCCGAGCATGGAGCGCCCACGGGAGTTCGACGAGCTCGTGCTCGGCTTCCTGCGGGAGGCCGTGTGAGCACGATCGCCCCCGCCGAGCTTGTCGCGCGGATCTGGGAGCGCGACCCGACCGTCTGGACGGGCAGCGACGAGGCGAAGTGGCTGGGCTGGCTCGACGAGCCGATGCGGATGCGAAGCCGTCTCGGCGACCTGCTGCGGTTCGTGGAGGAGGTCGGCGCGCCCGGCCTGATCGACACGTTCGTCCTCCTCGGGATGGGCGGCTCGAGCCTGGCGCCCGAGGTGATCAAGCGCACCTTCGGGGCCGAGAGCTTCCACGTCCTCGACACAACGCACCCGGCGGCGGTTCGCGCCGCGACCGAGCTGCTCGACTTCGACTCGACGCTCTTCCTGGTCGCCTCGAAGTCGGGCACGACCCTGGAGACGCGCTGCCACCTCGACTGGTTCTGGGAACGGGCCGGCAAGCGCGGCGAGTTCTTCGCGGCGGTCACCGACCCGGGCTCGGAGCTCGGGCAGGTGGCGAAGGAGCGCGGCTTCCTCGCGACCTTCGGCGGCGAGCCCACGATCGGCGGGCGCTACTCGGCGCTGTCGGCCTTCGGGCTCGTGCCGGCCGCGCTGATGGGCGTCGACCTCGAGCGCCTGCTCGAGCGCGTCGAGGAGGTCGCCGAAGCGTGCCACGGCGAGGAGGGAAACCCCGGCCTCGAGCTCGGGCTCGAGCTCGGCAACGGCTGGCTCGAGGGCCGCGACAAGGTGACGATCAACCCGAACCCGGGTGGCTTCGGGCTCTGGGCCGAGCAGCTGCTCGCGGAGTCGACCGGCAAGGAGGGCAAGGGTCTGATTCCCGCGCCCGAGGAGTCGCCGGACGGCCCCGACCGCCAGGCGCCCGAGGTGCGGCTGCCGGCGCCATACGAGCTGGGGCAGGAGTTCTATCGCTGGGAGTTCGCGACCGCGGTCGCCGGCTCGATCCTCGGGATCAACCCGTTCGACCAGCCGAACGTGCAGGCCGCAAAGGACAAGACGAACGAGGTGCTGTCCACGGGCGGCAACCCGGATGTCGAGCCCCGCGGCTCGCTCGAGGAGCTGTTCGCCCAGGCGCGACCCGGCGACTACGTCGCGGTGCAGGCGTTCATCGACCCCGCGCGAGAAGGGGAGCTGCGGCCGCTGATCGAGCGCGCGCGAGCCGAGACCGGCTGCGTCGTCACCCACGGCCTGGGGCCGCGCTACCTGCACTCGACCGGCCAGCTGCACAAGGGCGGCCCGAACACGGGCCTGTTCGTGCAGGTCGTCGACGATCCGGGCGACGAGCTCTCGATCCCCGGCCGCAAGCTCGGCTTCCGGCGGCTGATCCAGGCGCAGGCCGCAGGTGACTTCGCCTCCCTCGAAGAACTGGGCAGGAGAATCGTGCGAGTCAGACTGGAGGACCTCTAGTGCAGCTCGGAATGGTCGGCCTCGGCCGCATGGGCGGCAACATGACGAAGCGGCTGGAAGCGGCCGGCCACGACCTGAAGACGTTCGACGTCCATGTCGAGTCGACCGCGACCTCGCTCGAGGAGCTGGCACAGCAGCTCGACCCGCCGCGCTCGGTCTGGCTGATGGTGCCCGCGGGCATCGTCGACTCCGTCGTGTCGGAGCTCGCGCCGCACCTGGAGGACGGCGACACGATCGTGGACGGTGGCAACTCGTACTACGTCGACGACCTGCGCCGGTCGGCCGAACTGCGCGAGCGTGGGATCCATTTCGTCGACGTCGGCACGAGCGGCGGCGTCTGGGGCCTGCGCCGCGGCTACTGCCTGATGGTGGGCGGCGACGACGAGGCGGTCGCCCGCCTCGCGCCGATCTTCGAGGCGCTCGCCCCCGGGGTCGATGCTGCCGACCGCACTCCTGGCCGCGAGGGCGATCCGGCGCCCGAGGAGCAGGGCTGGCTCCACTGCGGCCCGAACGGGGCGGGCCACTTCGTGAAGATGGTTCACAACGGGATCGAGTACGGGCTGATGGAGGCGTACGCCGAGGGGCTCAACGTGCTCAAGCACGCGAACGTCGGCCTGCACGACCAGGAGTCCGACGCGGAGACCACGCCGCTCCGCGACCCCGACCACTACCGCTACGAGCTCGACCTCGCCGCGGTCACGGAGCTCTGGCGCAGAGGCTCGGTGATCGCGTCCTGGCTGCTCGACCTGACCGCGCAGGCGCTGCATGAGTCACCCGACCTGGAGAAGTACGCGGGCCGGGTGAGTGACTCCGGCGAAGGACGCTGGACGGTGCAGGCCGCCGTGGAGGAGGGCGTGCCCGTGCCGGTTCTCGCGGCCTCGCTCTTCGACCGCTTCTCCTCGCGCGGCGAGGCCGAGTTCGGCAACCGCGCCCTGTCCGCGATGCGCCAGGCCTTCGGCGGCCACCTCGAGAAGAGCCCCGAGTGACCGAGACCGCGCAGCCGACGCAGGAGAACCCGCTCCTCGAGGGCCTCCACCTTCGCCGCACGCCCGACCCGTGTGCGCTCGTGATCTTCGGCGCCTCCGGCGACCTCACGCGGCGCAAGCTCTTCCCCGCGCTCTACTCGCTCGCGTTGCGGCAGATGCTCCCCGGGCGCTTCGGCATCGTGGGCGTCGCGCGCAGCCAGGAGACCGACGACGAGTTCCGCGAGCGGATGAAGGAGGCCGTCCAGGAGTTCGGGCGCGACGAGTTCCGCGACGACGTCTGGGACTGGCTGGCCGAGGGGATGCGCTACGTCTCGACGGACTTCGCCGACGAGGGCGGGGAGGACAGCGTCGTCGTGGCCCTGAACGAGCTCGACCAGGAGCGCGGCACTGCCGGGAACCGCGTCTACTACCTGGCCGTCCCGCCCGACGCGATCGCGACGCTGATCCGGGAGATCGGCGAGCGCCGCTCGGCCGACGGCTGGACGCGCGTGATCGTCGAAAAGCCGTTCGGCCGCGACCTCGCCTCCGCGAAGGAGCTGAACGAGGAGATCCAGCGCCAGTTCACCGAGGACGAGATCTTCCGCATCGACCACTACCTCGGCAAGGAGACGGTCCAGAACCTGCTCGCGCTGCGGTTCGCGAATGGCATCTTCGAGCCGATCTGGAACCGGCAGTTCGTCGACCACGTGCAGATCACCGTCGCCGAGTCGATCGGGATCGAGGGCCGGTCGGCCTTCTACGAGCAGGCGGGCGCGATCCGAGACGTCTTTCAGAACCACCTGCTCCAGCTCGTCGCGCTGACCGCGATGGAGCCGCCGATCGACTTCACGGCCGACTCGGTGCGCAACGAGAAGGTGAAGGTGCTCCGCTCGCTCCACACGCCCGGCCCGAAGCACGTCGTCCGCGGCCAGTACGGACGCGGCTTCATCGAGGGCGAGGAGGTGCCCGGCTACCGGGAGGAGCCGGGCGTGGCGCCCGATTCGCTGACGGAGACCTACGTCGCGGCGAAGCTGTACGTCGACAACTGGCGCTGGGCGGACACGCCGTTCTACGTGCGCGCGGGCAAGCGGCTCGCGCGGCGCGAGACGACGATCGCGATCGAGTTCAAGCGCGCGCCGCACCCGCCGTTCGAGATCACGGACGACGCGGGGCTGCGGCCGAACGTGCTCGTCTGCCACATCCAGCCTGACGAGGGTGTCTCGCTCGAGTTCGCGGCCAAGGTGCCTGGCCAGGGCATGACGCTGCGCACTGTCCACATGGACTTCCTCTACGGCGGGGCCTTCCGCACCGGGATACCGGAGGCCTACGAGCGGCTGCTGCTCGACTGCCTGCTCGGCGACGCGACGCTCTTCACGCGCGCGGACGAGGTCGAGGAGCAGTGGTCGCTCGTCGACGCGATGGTCGCGTTCTGGAAGCGCGACCGGCCGTCGTTCCCTAACTACGCGGCCGGGACCTGGGGGCCCGGAGCCGCAGACGAGCTCATGCGCCGGGACGGGCGGGCGTGGCGACGGCGTTAGGCACGATCTCCGAGATCGACCGCGAGCTCGCGCTCCGGCGGATCGACCCGAACACCGGCGAGCCAATCCAGCGAACGAGCGTGATGACGCACATCGCGTGGGTGCCCACGCAGTGGGTCGAAGCGGCCGAGGACGTGCTCACCGGGCTCGCCGACCGCCATCCCTCGCGGACGATCGTGCTCGTCCCCGACCCGGACGCCGAGGACGGGCTAGATGCGAGGGCCGACGTGACCAGCTACCCGTCGGGCCAGGGCCGCCAGGTGTGTGTGGAGACGATCCGCGTCCGGCTCTCCGGCTCGCGGGCCGACGTGCCGGCGAGCGTCGTCCAGCCGCTGCTGCTGCCTGACCTGCCGGTCTTCCTGCGCTGGCGCGGGCTGCCGCCGTTCGGGGAGCGGCCGTTCGAGGAGCTGGTGGACGTGGTCGACCGTCTGATCATCGACAGCACCGAGTGGCCCGGACTGCCGGGGCCGTACGAGCGGCTTGCGGGGATCTTCGATCGGGTCGCGGTCTCGGACATCGCCTGGGCGCGGACGAGCCGCTGGCGACCGCAGCTGGCGTCACTCTGGCCTGAGATTGCGAACGTGCAGCAAATCAAGGTGACCGGGACCGAGGCGCAGGCAAACCTGCTCGCGGGCTGGTTGCGCTCACGGCTCGGCCACGACGTCGAGCTCGAGCACGAGCCGGCGGACAAGCTCACCGGCGTCGAGGTGGACGGCGAGCCCGCGCCGTTTCCGCCGGGCGACCGGCCCGACCCGGCCGACCTGCTCAGCGACGAGCTCGACCGTTTCTCGCGCGACCGCGTGTACGAGGAAGCAGTCCGCGCCGCCGTGATGTGACACGGCTGGACAGCGGCGGCGTATAGACGTCGTGAAGAGGGGCAACGGAGCCCGGGACTTCGCAGAGGCGGCCGAGCGCCACCTCGACGACGTGCATGCCTATCTCGTGTATCTCACCGGAGACAGAGGAACCGCGGAGGAGCTCGCGGCCGAGACGTTCGCCCGGGCAATGGAGCGGTGGCATCGCTACGACCCTCGCCGCGGCGGCGCGCGCACCTGGCTCTGCCAGCTCGCCCGCTCGACGGCGCTCGACCACTTTCGCGCCGAGGACCGGCGCCGCCGGCGGGAGGGCCGCTACGCCGTCGCCGAGCTGCGGGAGGGCGAGGAGGCAGTCTTCGGCGAGGGTCTGTCCCCTGCGCTCGAGGAGGCGCTGGGGCGCCTCTCCGCCGCCGAGCGCGAGGTCGTGGCTCTACGCGTGCTGCTCGAGCTCGACGGCGAGGCCGCCGCGCGGGTGCTCGGCATCAGCACCACGGCGTGCTCGACCCGCCTCAGCCGTGCCCTGCAGAAGCTGGAGAAGGAGGTGAGCGCCGGTGTCGCCGCTTGAGCTCGTAGATGACCGGTTCGACAAGCTCGCGACGGAGCTGCGCGCAGCGCGGCCGGTCGCTTCGGACTCGCTGCGCGAGGGCGTCCGCGCGCTCGGAGAGCCGAAGACCGCGAAGGAGCGGTGGAGTTTCCGCCTGCCGGGCCGCCGCGTGGTGCTCGCGCTGGCGGTGGCCGCGTTGCTCGCGTCATTTGTCGCGGCCGGGATCACGGGCCTCGGCGGGTCGGACCGCAAGAGCGTCTTGGGCGGAAACGTGAAGCGACTCGATCACAACACGACCAAGACCAGCGGCAATGCCGTCGGCGAGGGCGCGCTCCAGTCGAGGCTCAAGGCGCCTGTCCCGAGTCGGCGCGCGGCCACGCAGGCTTATGACCTTGACACGCCCGCAGTCGGGCGCCTGCAGCGCTACGACGCGACGCTGCGCCTGCGCGTGAAGGACGTCGATGCGCTCTCGAGCGCGGCCAAGCGGGCGATGAACCTGGCGCGCGGGCTCGGCGGCTACGTCGCCGCGGTGCAGTACTCGACAAGCGGCGGCAAGCGCGGCGGCGCGACCCTGGTCCTGCGCGTCCCGGTTGCGAACGTCCAGACCGCGCTCGGTGAGCTGACGACGCTCGGCACGATCCTGCAGCAGCGCACCGGGATCCTCGACGTCACACGCAGGATTAGCCGCGAGTCCAAGCAGATCGCCCAGCTCGAGCGCGAGTTGGCGGCGGCCGATCCAGAACAGGCGCCAGCGATCCGAGAGAGGCTGAAGACGCTGCGCGCCAAGCGCGCGCGCCTGTTGAAGAGCGTCCGGCTCGCGAAGATCACGCTGGCGCTGACGACGCCCGCAAAGCAGGCGGCCGCGGCGCCGACCCGCTTCGACCGCACGCTCGACGACGCCGGCGCCGTGCTCCTGCGGGAGCTCGAGATCCTGCTCTACGCGCTCGTCGTAGCAGGCCCGCTCCTCCTGCTGGGCGGCGCGGGGATCGCGGCAGCGCGCGCGGCTCGCAGGCGGGCCGACGGCCGGCTGCTGGCTAGCGAACGACCCTGAAGCGCGGCTTCGTGACGATGACCCGCGCGGGGTCTGACCACGACATCTGCGGCTTCGAGCCGGCCATCAGGTAATCGAGCCCCCGCACCCGGTAATACCAGGAGCCGGGAGAGAGCGGCAGGGTCGCGGCGGTGCCCCACGCGAACTTCGAGCCCGCTGTCCGCCACGGGTACAGCTTGTTGCTCCACTGCACCTCGTACTGGTCGGCCGCGGCGACCGGCTGCCACGCAATCAGCGGCTGGCCGTAGAACCGAGGCTTCGCAGTCGAGGCGCCGACCAGCCTCCCGTTGGGCGAGAGGCCGGAGGCGTACGGAGCGACGTGCCCCGTTACGACCGGCTCACTCGACTTCATGAACGTGAGCCTGCGGCCGGATGCGCACGCGTCCTGCGTCAGTTCCGCATCCTGGTAGATGACGCCGCCGCCCTGGCGCGCGACCTGCTCGCCGGCCGCATGGCCGGTGGTGAGCCCGGAGGCGAGCGTGATCACGTTGCCCGCGATGCTCTGCACGATGGCGACCTCGCCCGGGGAGCCGACTCGAAGCGCGTCACCGGCCAGGATCCCGGTCGCGTTCGCGACGTTGATCGCGGTTTCACCCGCGAGGGCAAGGCCGGTCAACGAGGTCGTGACGTCGCCCTGGCTGACGATGTTCACGGGCATGACCGTCCAGTAGTAGCGGCCGCCGTTCCAGTTGCTGTCCCAGAGGTCGACCTTGGCGCCCTTCACGACCTGGCCCGGAAGGAGGCCGGTAGTGCCGCCGCTCGGCGGCGTCGGTGAGACGTCGAGCTCGTTCGTCTTCACCTCGATGTGCTCGAAGGTGTAGGAGTTCGGCTCGGTCCCGTCCAGGAGGTAGACGGTTCGCGCCGCGGCAACGCTCGTCGTGTCGGTCGGCATGCCGAGCGGGCCGGTCGGTCGCGGCACGTAGGCGGGGGCGCCCGTGATCGCACCGCGGAAGACCGCGTTCAGGCAGTCCTCGTCGGTGAACACTTCGACACGGTAGAGCTCGGTGGTCGTGTTCCAGATCGAGGTGTTCCCCCGGTAGACGAACGCCGGCATCACCTCGTGGGTAGCGGTGCGAGAGGCGTTTCCGACGACGTTGGAGACCGTCGCCATCGCGCTCAGCGGGCCTGTCGGGAACGGAGGGTTGAAGTTCGTGTAGACCGGGCTCCACGGGCCGTACGAAACGGAGGGGATGCCGTTGTCGGTCGCGCCGTAGAGCCAGCGCACCGGTCTTACGCGCCAGTGGACGACGCCGCTGTAGGCGGCGGCCTGGTGGAACGTGTAGTACTCGCGCTCGTCCGCCATGTTCGAGCGCGTTGTGAACACCTTGCCGGTGTCGACCAGCCAGACCATGTAGGCGTTCGCACCGGGCACGTTCGTCCAGCGCAACAGGCCCTGATAGGCGGGCGTGACCGGGACCGGGGTCGCCGACCAGCGCATGTTGAACCCGAACGGCTTGCTCCAAGCGGTCACGCCCTTGCGGGTGATCGCGCGCACATGCGCGTAGAGCGAGTACGGGTTGCCGGTCATCCAGGGCAGCGAAATCGGGACGGCGACCGCGGGGCTCTTGAGGCCTTTCGCGGACCAGACAGTGCCGCTCTCGGAGAACGACCGGCTCGTCGAGAGCTCGAACTGGTACGCCTTCGCGCCCGCGACGGGGTTCCAGGCAAAGGAGGGTGTGCGAGAGAAGGTGTGGACGACGGGCTCGTCGGCGCGCAGCGTGAAGGCGTGCACGTTCTTCGGCGCGGATGCCGCCAGCGCATTGCCGGCAGGCGCTGCGACCGCAAGCGCGGCAGCAAGCGCAACGAGAAGACGGGCGCAGGCCATCAGGAGCAGTTGTCGGCAGTCGCGACGCCTCGGGGCGTCCCTCGATCGAGTGACGTCAATCGAGGGACAGGGCCCGCTCCAGCGCCGCAGCGGCGCCGAGCACGAGCGCGTCCTGTCCGGGCGGCGCCGCGAGCTGCACGGAGGCGGGCAGACCGTCCTCGGCAGGCCCGCACGGGAGCGCCGCGGCAGGCCAGCCGGCGGCGTTGAACGGGAACGTCAGCTTGACCAGGGCGCCCCGGAGCTCGAGCTCGTCGGCCGGCGCGGGCGGCGCCACGCACATGAGCGTCGGCGTCAGCACGAGGTCGACCCCGGCGGCGGCCTCCGCGAGCTGCTCGCGGTAGAGCCGGCGCCGCTCGACTGCGCGCTCGTACTCCGTGTCCGTCACGGCGAGGCACCACTCGATCTTCGGGCGCACGCTCTCGCCGTACGAGTCGGCATGCTCGAGGAAGAGCTCCCGGTGCACGTCCGCGACCTCGCGGCTGAAGCTGTCGTAGACGCCCTCCGGGAGCTCGAGCTCGAGCTGCCTGCGGCGCGGGAACCGCTCGGCCGCCTCCTCGACCCGCGCGCGCACCAGCGGGTCGGCCAGCTCCGTCCACGCGACGCCGACCTCGACGTCGCCGAGCTCGACCTCCGACGGCTCGGTCCCGGGCGCGAGCACCTCCATCATCCGGGCGCAGGTCGCCACGTCGCGCGCCATCGGCCCGGCGT
>DATLPH010000213.1:0-8222 GCA_035535855.1 Gaiellaceae bacterium | reverse complement strand
GAGGCGGTGGCGGAGGCGGTGGCGGAGGTGGCGGAGGCGGTGGCGGAGGTGGCGGAGGCGGTGGCGGAGGTGGCGGAGGCGGAGGCGGAGGCGGGGGTGGCGGTGGCGGTGGCGGAGGCGGAGGCGGAGGCGGAGGCGGGGGAGGAGGAGGCGGAGGCGGAGGCGGGGGAGGAGGAGGCGGCGGCGGCGGAGGAGACACCGGGGGAGAAGGCGGAGGCGGAGGCGACACCGGGGGCGGCGGGGGAGGAGGAGGCGGAGGCACCGGGGCCGGAGGCGGAGGAGGCGGCGGCGGTGGAGGCGGGGGAACCGGATGAGGCGGGGGCAGAGGGGTCGGCGGCGCAGGGGGCGGAGGGTTGCTGGCCGGCTCGCCGAGTGGCGTGGGGGACTCGTTCGCCTGCGAGGGATGACCGGGAACACCGGTTTTGGCGACCAGGGTCGGGCTACGGTGCGGACGGCGGGGCGCTCGCGGTGCGGACGAGCGGACGAGCGCGGTCGCCGCGCGCGCTTGCTCGAGCCGGACCTGGAGCACGAGCTTGGGGTCGACGCTCGCTGCCGCCTCGATCGTCGTCGCGGACCCGTCGCGGCCGCGATCGCGGAGAGCGCCGGTCTCGGGCCGGAAGATGAAGTCGCGGGCGCCGCCGTCACCGCCGCTGGCGGCCGAGAGCTCCGCGAAGATCGGCAAACCGATCGTCAGCCAGAGAGCCGCGACCAGCGGCAGGGCGAGAAGCAGCGGAACGAACCGGGACCGCGGGACCAGAACCGCGCGTGGCGCGGGCAGCCGCCGGGATGGATTGTTCGTCCAACGCCGCATGTTGAGTCCTTCGCCGCAGGTGTTCACTCCGCAGTAAAGGGGCGTGGCGAGCAACGGGACCCCCCCGTAACGGTGATCCCGCCCTCACCCGTCAGGGGGATCACGCGATACGCTCGGCGCGTGTCGACCGAGACCGATTCGACCGAGGCAAAGCTCCGGCGGCTTCAGGAGCTCCGCGACGAGGCGCGGCACGCGGGGAGCGCGCAGGCCGTGGAGCGCCAGCACTCGCAGGGCAAGCTGCTCGCGCGCGAGCGGGCCGAGAAGCTCCTCGACCCCGGATCCTTCTTCGAGCTCGACCGCTACGTGCGACACCGCGAGGCGGAGTTCGGGATGCGCGAGAAGCGGCCGTACGGCGACGCGGTCGTCACCGGCTACGGCACGATTTTCGGCCGCAAGGTCTTCGTCTTCTCGCAGGACTTCACGGTTTTCGGCGGGAGCCTCTCGGAGGTCTTCGCGGAGAAGATCTGCAAGGTGATGGACCTCGCGGCGAAGCTCGGCTGCCCGATCATCGGCATCAACGACTCCGGCGGCGCGCGGATCCAGGAGGGCGTCGTCTCGCTCGCCGGTTACGCCGAGATCTTCTGGCGCAACGTCCAGTGCTCGGGCGTGATCCCGCAGATCAGCCTGATCATGGGCCCCTGCGCGGGGGGTGCCGTCTACTCGCCGGCGATGACCGATTTCGTGCTGATGGTCGAGGGCAGCTCGTACATGTTCATCACCGGGCCCGACGTGGTGAAGACCGTGACCGGCGAGGAGGTCAGCTTCGAGGAGCTCGGCGGCGCGGCCACGCACGCGGCCAAGTCCGGAGTGGCGCAGTTCATCTCTCCCGACGAGGAGGCGTGCCTCGAGGACGCGCGCTACCTGCTTTCGTTCCTGCCTCAGAACAACGTCGACCCGGCTCCGTACGCGGAGCCGAGCGACCCGGCTTCGCGTGAGGACGCCGAGCTCGACACCCTGATCCCGGATGATCCCGCGAAGCCGTACGACATGAAGGACGTCGTGCGGCGGGTCGTCGACGACGGCGAGTTCCTCGAGGTCAGCGAGCGCTGGGCCGAGAATCTGATTTGCGGCTTCGCGCGGCTGAACGGCCACGTGATCGGCATTGTCGGCAACCAGCCGCGCGCGCTTGCTGGCGTGCTCGACATCGACTCCTCGGTGAAGGGCGCGCGGTTTGTCCGCACCTGCGACGCCTTCAACATCCCGCTGGTCACGTTCGTCGACGTGCCGGGCTTCTTGCCGGGCACCGCGCAGGAATGGGGCGGGATCATCCGCCACGGCGCGAAGCTGCTCTACGCCTACGCGGAGGCGACGGTGCCGAAGCTCGCGGTGATCACGCGCAAGGCCTACGGCGGTGCGTACGACGTCATGAGCTCCAAGCACATCCGGTCGGACTTCAACTTCGCCTGGCCGACCGCCGAGGTGGCCGTGATGGGGCCGGACGGCGCGGTCAACATCGTCTTCCGCAAGGAGCTCGAGGAGTCTGCTGATTCCGAAGCGCGCCGCGCCGAGCTGATCGAGGACTACCGCGAACGCTTCGCCAACCCGTACGTCGCGGCCGAGCGCGGATACGTCGACGACGTGATCGAGCCGCGCCGGACCCGGCCGGTGCTCGCGGACGCGCTGGAGACGACGCTCACCAAACGCGAGCGCCGCCCACCGCGGAAGCACGGGAACATCCCGCTCTAGGCCCGTGGTCCCTTAGTACGGTTCGCCCGGCCTCCTCCCCGAGGCGAGCGTATCGAGGCACGGCGCACGCGTCCGTCACGAGACCGTGACGAAACTGAGGCGGCGTTACGAGGCGACGGCTGCGATGTGGCGACGCTCGGGAGCGACGGCGAGCTCGGCCGCGAGCGCGGCGACGATGCCCGGGTCGAACTGGGTACCCGCGCACCGCTCCAGCTCCTCGATCGCCTCGTCGGGCTGGACGCGCCGACGGTAGACGCGCTCGGAGGTCATCGCGTCGAAGGCGTCGGCGACGAAGATGATCCGCGCGCCGAGCGGAATGCTGTCTCCAGGAAGCCCGTCCGGATAGCCGCTGCCGTCCCAGCGCTCGTGGTGGTGGAGCACCCAGTCGGCGACCGGGTCGACGCCGAGACTCTCCAGCATCCGGAACCCGATCTGCGGGTGCCGCTAGAGCACCATGCGCTCCGGCTCGGTCAGCGGGCCGGGCTTGCGCAGGATCTCTTCCGGGATCGCGAGCTTGCCCAGGTCGTGGAGGCTTGCGGCGAGCCGGGTCAGCTCGATCTCCTCGTCGGGCAGCCCGAGCCGGCGGGCCGTGCGGGCCGCGAGGTCGGCGACGCGCTGCGAGTGGCTGCCGGTGTAGACGTCGCGCGCGTCGACCGCGCGGGCAAGGCTCGCGGCGGCGCGCAAGCGTGCGGCGCGGTCGGGCCCGCTCGCCAGCCGCTTCAGCTCGGCGAGCTCGATCACGTCCGGCCGGTAGGCCCGCACGCGGTTCTTGCCGTACTCCTTGGCCCAGTAGAGCGCGCTGTCCGCGAGCCGGATCAGCTCATCGCGCTCGGTTGCATGCTGCGGCGAGGTTGCGACCCCGGCGCTCACCGTGACCGGCCCGATCTGATCGAGCTCGAGCGCGCCGATCCGCTCCACGACCGAGGCAGCAGCCGTCAGGGCGGCGTGCTCGTCGTAGCCGGGCAGTAGCAGCGCGAACTCGTCGCCGCCCAGCCGGAAGGCCTCACCCGTCTGGCGGAGTCGCGACGCGAGGCGCGACAGCACGCGGTCGCCGGCAGGATGGCCGCAACGGTCGTTGATGCGCTTGAAGTCGTCGATGTCGACGAGGCAAAGGGTGAGCGGTAGACGCCGTTCGTGAGCGTTCCGCAACTCCCGCTCGAGCCGTTCGTGGAAGTGCCGGTGGTTGCCGAGGCCGGTCAGCGGATCGGTGAGTGCAAGGCGCATAGCCCTCAGCGCACGCACGATTGCGCGCTGGTAGAGCTGGATCGCGAGCAGCGGGCCGACGAGCGCGACCGACAGGAACGGAGAGCGCTGCCAGAGCACGACGAGCATCAGCGCGGCCGAGGCCATCAAGGAGAAGGGGACGATCGTCCAGCGCACGTTCGAGCGCAGCAGGCCGAACAGCGACCGGCGTGAGCTGACCGCGACCACGGCCGTGATCAGGAGCAGGTTGACCGCGTACTGGGCGGAGGCAGCTGCACCGACGCGGGCCAGCACGGCCGTCGAGCCCTCGCCGTTCAGAGGAGCCGAAACGGCGCCCGCGGCCGTTGCGGCGAGCGCGAGCACCGAGACGTTGTAGGCCACCCGCATCGGCGGGCGGTGCTCCATCAACTGCGTGATCGCCGGTGCGAGGAACACGACCAGCAGGCCGGCGGCCCAGCCGAAGAGCACGATCGAGGCGACACCGAAGACGAAGGACAGCGAGACGCCTCCCGTGTCGACGCCCTCGACCGGAACCGGGAAGCGGTCGGCGAGGGTGGAGGCGAGCAGCAGTGCGGCGAGCCCCAGCAGGGTCGCCGTCTTATGCGGCGTGACGGCAAACGAGCCGAGGGCGGCACAAGTGACGCCCAGCCCAGCTGCCCACACCGGGGCTAGAACCGCCAAGAGCCGCGGCGGCGGCAAGTCGCGGCGCTTCACGGTTCTACCAGTACAGGTTGTAGTCCGTCTCGATACCCAGGCCACCCAGCGCGATCAGAATCAACGCGATGACGGCGGCGAGAGCGACGAGACGGGGATTCCAATGAAGCATCGTGAACCTCCCCACGGCGCTTGTTTCCAACGCCGCCGATTCTCGATGTCCTGCAAAGCGCCTGCATCCCCCGGAAGGGGGAGTTGGCAATTCGGCTAACGGGAGCCGGTCAGGCCGGCTTCGGCGAGAGGCCTTCGCCCCCACGCGAACTGTTGCCGGTACCAGCCTGTCAGCGGCGTCACGGCGACGCCCTGGCCCGAGGAGTGGATCATCCACCCGCCGCCGAGGTAGATCCCGGCGTGGCCGATCGAGGCCGGCTTCGAGCGCGGGCCGGCCGGGCCGAAGAACAGGACGTCACCGGGGGCGAGCTTCGCGTAGCCGATGCGCTTCGACTTCGGCACCTCGCCGCTCATCTGGTAGGTCGTACGGCCCTTGATCGTCGCCGACAGGGCAGCGCCGTTCGGGTAGGCCTGGAGCTTGTAGACCCGCCAGACGAAGCCGGAGCAGTCGAAGCCTCCCGGGGCCGACACGCCGAACGGGGCCTCGGCCTTCTCGCTGGTGCCGCCCCAGATGTACGGGTAGCCGACGAAGCGCACGGCCGTGTTCAGCACGCGCTTCTGCCAGGCAGTGAGCTGGGGAAGCGAAAACGTGGCCGTCGCGTCCTCGAGCGATTGCGTCTCCCAGCCGCGGAACCGGAGGATGTGCGCGACCGAGTAGGCGGTTTCCGCGCGCGTTACCGGGTCGGAGGGCAGGAGCTCGAGGTCGTCTTGCCTCGCCGGGTGGTTCGTGCGCAGGCCGAGGAGCCGCGCGACCGTCTCGGTGCCGAAGCGGTTCGGTGTCGCCAATCCGCTGGCTCGCGCTCCGTCGCCGAAGGCCTTCGCAGCGTCTCCGAGCCCGAGTGCGCGGACGAGGCGCGCATCGAGCTGCCAGACGGTGACGGGCGCGCTGGGTGTAGCCGTCCTTTGCGCGGGTTCCTTCGTCAAGCCGGCGACAAGCGTCGCGAGCTCGCCCTGCGTCAACGGATCCTTGGCGCGGAACGCGGCGACGGTCTTCGCCATCAGGCCGTGACCCACGACGTAGCGGATCTCGGCCTGCGCCCAGGACGTCGCAGGCGGCGCGGCCTTCGGCGCGCGGGATCCGGAGCCGTCGCTGATGCGGGCGGCGAGGGACGAAGGCGCCATGAGCAGCGCGCAGCACGAGATGACGGTGAGAAAGCGGCTCATCCGCGGTTCGTATCGTCCGGCCGCGGCCCGGGCTTTAGGGTGCCGCCCGTGGAGGTTCGAATCAGTCCCGAGCCGAGCGACCGGGAGGGGATCGTCGCGGCCGTCGAGGCGCTTCTGGCGTCGAACGGCGAGCCGCCCGCTTACCGCAGCGCCTGGCGGGAGCTCGGCATCCGCGAGAACCTCGGCGAAGAGCCCGACGACGAGTAGCCGGCTAAGGCGAGACTGTGCGCCCGCGGAGGAGCCCGGGAGCGACTCGCGCGTAGTCGAGTCCCGAGAGCCACGTCAGCGCCAGGGCGATGAGCAGGCTCCACCAGGCCACGTCGTCGCTCCAGAGGCCGGCGGCCGCGAAGCCGCCGATTGCCGCGGCGGTCGCCTGAGACCACGTCTTCAGCTTGCCGAGGTCGCGCGCGTGCATGACCACGCCGCGCTCGAGCGCGGCCAGCCGGAGCCCGGAGACCAGGAACTCGCGGGCGACGATCGCGGCGACCATCCACCCGGGAAAGACGCCGCTGTCGATGAGCATGATCAGGACCGTCAGGACGAGGAGCTTGTCCGCCACCGGGTCGAGGAGCGAGCCGAGGGCGGAGGTATGCCCGCGCCAGCGGGCGACGCGGCCGTCGAACCAGTCCGTGGTCATCGCGACGATGAAGAAGACCGTCGCCCACCAGTAGTGGTTGTCGAAGTCCCAGACGAACAGCACCATCACGACCGGCACCGCGGCAACCCGGGCGAGCGTCAACTGATCCGCCAGGCTCATGCGCAGGGAGAATACGGGGCCATGCCCGTGTTCTCGAAAGTACTCGTGGCCAACCGCGGCGAGATCGCCGTGCGGATCTTCCGCACGTTGCGCGAGCTCGGCATCGGGACCGTCGCGGTCTACTCCGAGGCCGACCGCGCCGCGCTGCACGTCGCCGCTGCCGATGAGGCATTCCTGGTCGGGCCCGGGCCTGCCGCGCAGAGCTACCTCGTTCAGGAGCGGCTGCTCGACGCCGCACGCCGCGCCGGGGCCGAGGCGATCCATCCCGGTTACGGGTTTCTCGCGGAGAACGCCCAGTTCGCGCGAGCTGTCGCCGCTGCAGGCCTCGTCTGGATCGGCCCTCCCGCGGAGGCCATCGAGGTGATGGGCTCCAAGACCGCGGCGCGGGCGCGGATGGCAGCCGCCGGCGTTCCCGTGGTCCCTGGGACGACGCAGCCGGTGACCTCTGCCGAGGAGGTGGTGCGGCTCGGCGAGGAGCTCGGCTGGCCGCTCGCGATCAAGGCCTCGGCGGGAGGGGGCGGCAAAGGTCTGAAGGTCGTCACGGGTCCCGACGAAGCAGAGCGTGCGCTCGACTCCGCCCAGCGAGAAGGTCAGGCGTACTTCTCTGACTCGGCGGTCTACGTCGAGCGGTACCTGGAGGATCCTCGCCACGTCGAGGTACAGGTGCTCGCCGACTCGCATGGCAACGTGATCCACCTCGGCGAGCGCGACTGCACGATCCAACGCCGCCACCAGAAGCTGGTCGAGGAGACACCCTCGCCGGCCGTTGACGACGAGTTGCGTGCGCGCATCGGCGAGATCGCCGTCGAAGCGGCCCGCGCGGTCGGCTACCGGAGCGCGGGCACGATCGAGGGCCTCCTCTCCCGCGAGGGCGAATACTTCTTCCTCGAGATGAACACCCGCATTCAGGTGGAGCACACGGTCACCGAGATGGCCACGGGGCTCGACCTCGTCCGCGAGCAGGTTCTGATCGCGGCCGGAGAGCCGCTATGGCTGCGCCAGGAGGACGTGCGCCTGACCGGGCACGCGCTGGAGTGCCGGATCAACGCCGAGGATCCGGCCAACGGCTTCCTCCCGAGCCCTGGGAGGGTCACGAGCTACCGCGAGCCGGCCGGGCCCGGCGTGCGGGTGGACTCCGGGATCGCCGCGGGGTCGGAGGTTCCAGGCCTCTACGACCCGCTGGTGGCCAAGCTGATCGTCCAGGGCGTCGACCGCGAGCACGCGCGTCGTCGGATGCTGCGCGCTCTCGACGAGTTCGAGATCGGCGGGATCACTACGCTGCTCGGCTTCCACCGAGCTCTCCTCGAGCACCCGTGTTTCATCGACGGCGCGACGTGTCACGGCATCGTCGAGTCGCAGGAGCTGGCGGAGCAGGCGAGCGAGTTGTCTCATCGAACCACGGGCGCACCGGCCTCGTCGGACGACACGCCGCTCCGGGCGCGCCGCCTGACGATCGAGCACGAAGGCCGGCGTTACGAGGTCGAGGCGCTCGTGCCGGAGCCGCCCCACGCGGAGCTAGCACGCAGGCGGCGCGCGCGGGTGGGCGGCGGGGCGCAGGCCGGCGCGAAGGACGCGGTCGTGACCCCGATGCAGGGCACGGTGCTCGCGGTCGAGGTCGCCGAAGGCGACGAGGTCGAGCCAGGTCAGGTGATCTGCATCGTCGAGGCGATGAAGATGGAGAACGAGATCACCGCACACCGTGCCGGAGTCGTGACGGAGCTCGCGGTCGAGGCCGGCCAGGCCGTGGGGAGCGGCCAGGTGGTCTGCGTGGTGGTC
>DATLPH010000212.1:0-20645 GCA_035535855.1 Gaiellaceae bacterium | reverse complement strand
CAGTCGACGGGCGATCTGGCGTCGGGTGCGACGCAGCCGCTGGTTGAGAGCGCGGCCGGGGTGGCCGACCCGCTGGTGCAGTCGACGGGCGATCTGGCGTCGGGTGCGACGCAGCCGCTGGTCGACGTGACGGATCCGCTTGTGCAGTCGACTGCGGGCACGCTCGACAGCGCGACAGGTGCGACGCAGCCGCTGGTCGACAGCGCGGCTGGGGTGACGGATCCGCTCGTGCAGTCAACTGCCGGCACGCTCGGCAGCGCGACAGCTGCGGCCCAGCCGTTGGTCGATACCGCGGCCGGAGTGACGGATCCGCTCGTGCAGTCGACCGCCGATCTGGCGTCGGGTGCGACGCAGCCGTTGGTCGAGGGCGCGGCCGTGACCGATCCGCTGGTGCAGTCGACGGGCGATCTGGCGTCGGGTGCGACGCGGCCGCTTGTCGAGACCACGGCCGGGGTGACCGATCGGCTCGTGCACGACCCGCTGACTGTCGCGGTCGCCGGCGCTCCCGACCCGGCGCTCGCGAGCGCCGGGCCCAACGTCGCGACCGCCTGGCCCATGCTCCCGGTCGCTCAGCCTGCTAAGGCGACTTCGCCGAGCCCTGTCGACGGAGGCTTCGCGGGCGAGTTGCCGATCGACCTGGCGGCGGTGGGCGCAGCGGTCGGATCCTTCGAAGGACGCATGTTGCTGACCGGGGCGGTGATGCTGGCTGTGACGGCCCGGGTCGCCGGCTCGGACTGGGGGCTCACACCGATGCTCAACACGTGCGGCCAGTCGGTTCGTATGTCGTTCGAGGCGATGCGGCTAATCCCGTGTCAGTCGGCGCAGGCGCTGCGCTCGGTCGCGGCACCGGCACTCCGCGGCTTCTCGTTCGGCAAGGACGCAGGCTCGGCCGTCGCGACGACGTCTACCTCCGCGCGGCAGTCGGCGGACGTCCACCGTGGCGGTGCTCTCCGCATGCCGCATGCACCGAGCTGGCCCGTTCCGCTGGCAGGCACGGCCCTCGTGCGCATGTTCGCGGTCGTCGTTGCCGCGGCTAGCGCCGTCATGGCGCTGGTGTGCGGGACGAAGGACGAGGTCGAGCAGCGGCGCCGGCACGAGTACCGGGGACGGCTCCACTCGTGAGCCGGCTTCGCAGCCCACTCGGGTCCCGGAGCGCCTGCTCGGCGCACGCTCCGGGGCGGCTGTCGAGGCTCGTCGGGCACAGGCCGCTGCTAGTGCTGAGCCTCGCGGCAGGCATGCTCGCGGCCCCGACCGCGGTCTCGGCGGTCAGCCGCATGAGCTCCGACACGCAGCCGATCGTGCTGCAGCTCGGAGACGTCGTGACGGTTTCCGGCGCGCCGATCGGCTGCATCGCCCGTACGCGTCAGGGCGTTCGCGTCCTCGACTGCCGCCGTCTCGGGAAGCACACGGGCACCTATGCAGCGATCGTCAGCGGGCGGGGAGTGCTCGTCGCCCGCTATGAGACTGAGCGGGTGGCGAAGGTCGTGTTCTCAGCCCGCCACCAGATTCGCGATACGAAGACGTGCCGGTGACCGCGGATCTTCAGCCGGTTCCGTCTTCCGCCGAGCCGGCTCGGAGACCTGCTCGGACGCGCGTCGCGGGCACTGGGGAGCCGGTCGAGACGTCCGTGCTGCGCGATCACCTCCGCGTCCTAAGGCGGCGGCGGTGGACGATCGTGCAGGCGATTGCGCTGGCCAGCCTGGCGGCAGCCTTCCTGTCGTTGCGGCAGCCGCCGCTCTACCGCGCGACGGCCAACGTGTTCCTCGCAGGTCACAGCGTGGCGGCCGGGCTGGACGCGCCCGACGCGAACCTCGGCGCGAGCGAGCGGGCGCGCCTCGCGCAGACCGATGCAGATCTCGCACGCGCGCCCGAGATTCTCCGCGCCACCGCTCGCCGCGTGCGTGCAGGGTCGCTCACGGTGGGCGAGCTGCTACGGCATTCGAGCGTCTCGCCGCGGGCGACCGCGGACGTGCTCGACGTCCACGTCACCGATGCGAGCCCCCGGCGCGCACAAGCGCTTGCGACGGAGTACGCGCGTCAGTTCGTCCGGTACCGGCAGGGCGTCGAGGCTGCGGCGATCGCGACGGCGCGGCGACGACTCGACACGCGAATCGACGACCTACGCGCGGCCCACGCTCTGGCGACGACGATCGCCGCCCTCCGCGCACGGTCACGCGACCTCCTCGCCGAGGAGACGCTCGTGGGGCCCGAAGCGCTGCTCATCAGACCCGCCACTTCGGCTGTGCAAACGCAGCCGAGAACGGTGCGCAACGTCGCGTTCGGCGTTGCACTCGGGGTTCTCGGCGGCATCTTGCTCGCCTTCCTGCGCGACTCCCTGGACACGCGCCTCCGACGGATCGAGGAGATCAGCGAGATCGTCGGCGCGCCGCTGCTCGGCCGGCTGCGCGAGCCGTCGAAGCGTGTGCGCGCGAACGACGAGCTCGTGATGCTGAGCGAGCCGTACGACGCAGACGCCGAGGCGTTCCGGATCCTGCGCGCGAACATCGACTTCGCCAGCGTCGATCGCAACGCGGTCGCGCTCATGGTGACCGGCGCGGTCGACGGCGAAGGCCGAACCACGATCGCTGCAAATCTTGCGCTCGCCGCCGCTCTCGCGGGACGGGGGGTCGTACTGGCGGATCTCGACCTGCGTCATCCGCGCATCGACCGGCTCTTCGGGCTCGAAGGACGGCCCGGCCTGACTGACGTCGCGCTCGGCCACGTTTCGCTCGCCGAGGCGCTCGTGCCGGTCCCGCTGTACCCGAGCGGTGGGGACGAGCTCACGAACTCGCACGACGAGGCGGCCGGGGGTCTCGAGGTGCTCGCTTCTGGTCCGGTGCCCCTCGACAGCGGCGAGTTCGTCGCGACGCGGGCGGTCGGCGAGATCGTCGCGGCGCTGCGCGATCGTGCCGAGCTCTTGATCGTCGACGCGCCGCCGCTGCTTCCGGTGGGAGACGCGCGGGCGCTCAGCCGACTCGTGGACGGGCTGATGCTCGTGCTCGACGCCGGCCTCGCCCGACGGCCCCTCGTCCAAGAGCTGCGCCGCGTGCTCGACGCGCTTCCGACTCCCGCGATCGGCTTCGTGGCCACCGGCGTCGACGCTGCCGGAGACGACCGCTACGCGGGCTACTACCGCCGGCACGTTCCCCGCCGGACGAGGCTCGTCGCGTGACCCGGACCGTCGTCGCTCGACCCGAGAACACGCAGCTCGCGTCGGGCGAGGTCGCGCTCGGCAGCCCCGCCGCCGCTCTCGGAGCCGCCGAGCGGCGATCGCGCGCGTCGGTGCCGAAGAGCCGCGGCTGGCTCGTGCGCCGGATGCTGGTGCTCGCCGACGCCGTCTGTCTCGTGGTGGCCTTCGTGCTCGCGCAGTTCCTGTTCGCGCCGCCCTCGAGCTCTGCCGGCGACTGGAGCGGGCCTGCCGAGCTCGCGTTGTTCGTTCTGCTGCTGCCGGTCTGGATCGGCTTGGCCCGCGCCTCGGGCCTGTACAAGCACGACGAGGAGCGGACGGACCACTCGACGGCGGACGACCTCGTCGGGATCCTCCATCTCGTCACGCTCGGGGCCTGGGTGTTCTACGCGGTTGCCTCGGTGACCCGCCTCGCGACGCCGACCTTTCCGCGACTGATCGCCTTCTGGGCCTTCGCGATCGCGATCGTGACGATCGGACGCGCCGCGGCCCGCGCCTTCTGCCGCAGCCGGGCGACCTACCTCCAGAACACCGTCATCGTCGGAGCGGGAAGCGTCGGCCAGATGGTCGCGCGCAAGTTCCTCCAGCACGGCGAGTACGGCATCAACCTGATCGGCTTCGTCGACTCCGTGCCTCGCAAGCGGACGACCCAGATCGGCGGCCTGCCGCTGCTCGGCTCGCCGGCGCGCCTGGCGGACATCGTCCGGCGCTACCGCGTCGAGCGCGTCGTCGTCGCGTTCACCCAGGACTCGCACGACGAGCTGCTCGACCTGATCCGCCTCCTCAAGACGTTCGACCTGCAGGTCGACATCGTGCCCCGGCTGTTCGAACTCGTCGGTCCGGCGGCGGAGATTCATACCGTGGAAGGCATCCCGCTCGTCGGCCTGCCGCCGCTCCGGCTCTCCCGGGCCGCACGCTGCGCGAAGCGCGCGATGGACTCGAGTCTCGCGGCGGCGACAATCGTCCTGCTCGTGCCGCTGTTCCTGCTCGCAGCGCTCGCGATCAAGCTCGATTCGCGTGGCCCCGTCTTCTTCCGGCAGCCGCGTGTCGGGACCAGGGGTCGCGCTTTCCGCATCTACAAGCTGCGCACCATGACTCGCGACGCCGAACGGCGGAAGAGCGAGTACACCCACCTCAACCGGCATGCAGCCGAGGGAGGCGATCCGCGCATGTTCAAGATCGAGAACGACCCCCGCGTCACACGGGTGGGCCGCGTCCTGCGCCGCTTCTCGATCGACGAGCTGCCCCAACTCGTGAACGTGGTCAAGGGCGAGATGTCGCTCGTCGGCCCGCGGCCGCTGATCGTCGAGGAGGCCGGGTTCGTGCACGATTGGGCGTCGAGGCGCCTGGAGCTCAAACCCGGCATGACCGGTCTCTGGCAGGTGCTCGGCCGGAGCGCTATCCCGTTCGAGGAGATGGTCCGGCTCGACTACCTCTACGTCACGACGTGGTCGCTCTGGAATGACCTACGCCTGATGCTGCGCACGCTGCCCGCCGTAGCCCGAGGAGACCACTCGTGAACGCGAGCCGGGTTCCGCTGGTGCGCGAGACGCGTTGGGTCGGTCTCCACGAGGCAGCGGCGCTGACCGGGGTCCCACCGTCGTCCCTCCGCCGCTGGTACCGCAGCGGCCGCATCGAGAGCAGGGTCGACACCCACGCCGGCTCGCGCCGGCTCGTGGCGCTCGACGAGGTCTTGCTCGAGCGCGCGACGCAGATCGCTGGAGCGGGGGCTGAGGGGCGCCGGCGCGCCGAGGAGCTCGAGCTGCTGCTCGACCCGTGGCAGCGTGCCGTGGTGCGCCTTTGCGGGCTTGCGCACGAGCGCGGGCAGTCGGCGGCGCTCGAGCGGCGCCGCGCGGACGCGGCGGAGGCCGAGCTCGTCGCGCTCCGTGCACACACGAGCGAGCTCGAGAGCTGGATAGACGAGCGCGCCCGCTACGAGGACGTGGAGCAGCTTCAGCTCGGCCGCGTGCTCGCTCGGGCGTCGAACGAGCGCGAGGCGCGCGCGACGCCGTTTATCGCCTCGCCGCGGCTCGTCGGCGCGATCGTCTATGCGCTGGCCATGGGGCTCCTGATCTGGCTCTTGCTGACGGAGCGCATCTGATGAACGACGGCGCATCGCTCCTACGGCACTACGGCCAGGTGCTCGCGCGGCGCAAGTGGGCGCTCGTCGCACCGATCCTGCTCGTGCCCGCCGTCGCGCTTGCGCTCGCATCGCGCGAGGCGAGCGTCTATGAGGCTTCGTCCCAGGTGCTCCTCGGCCAGCAGACGCTCGCGCAGACGCTGGCGGGGATTCCCGTCGGCGAGCAGTCCGACCGCGCGGTCGCGACGCAGGCTGGCCTTGCGCGGGTCCCGGCGGTCGCGCGCGCGGTACTGCGGCGTGTGTCCGGGAGCGGCATGACGGTTCGCGAGCTCCTCGACCGCTCCGTGGTGACGACGGAGCTCGACAGCGACCTGCTCGACTTCACTGTCCGGGCTCACCGGCCCGGGCTCGCGGTCAGGCTCGCGTCCGCCTACGCCGAGGAGTACCGGGGGTACAGGCAGCAGCTGGACTCCGAGGTCCTCGCCACCGCGCAGCGGCGTCTCGACCGGCAGCTGCGGGCGTTGCGCGCCACGGGCGGCATCCGCAGCGGCGTGCTGGCGCGCACGCTGACCGAACGGCAACAGCAGCTCGCGACGCTCGGAGCGTTCGGAGGGACGGCGACGGCCGTCGTGCGCCGTCCGGACGCGGCGAACCAGGTCGAGCCGCGGCCGATGCGGGCGCTCGCGCTCGGGCTCGCGCTCGGCCTCGTGCTCGGAATCGGCCTCGCGCTCCTCTGGGAGGAGCTCGACACCGGCGTCCGCTCGCCCGACGAGATCGCGCGACGCCTGGGCGCACCACTCCTCGCCCGCCTCCCGGCTCCCGCGCACCCGGTCGACCGAGCGGACCGACTCGCAATGCTCGCCGGCGGCGAGCCGCACGAGGTCGAGCCGGTGCGGATCCTGCGCGCGAACCTCGAGCTCGTCAACTTGCAGCGCGACGCGCGCACGATCATGCTGACGAGCGCGCTGGAGGGCGAGGGAACCTCGACGACCGCCGCGAACCTGGCGGTCGCGCTGGCCCGCGTCGGCGTGCGCGTCGTGCTCGTCGACCTGGACGGACTGCGGCCCGCGCAGCATCGTCTGTTCGGAATCGCCCCTGAGCCCGGCCTCATCGACGTCGTCCTCGGCTCGGCGGAGCTCGAGAGTTCGCTCGCCCCGGTGGATGTCGACGCGCCGATCCTCATGCGCGGGGACCGCCCCGTCCCGGTCGCGCGTCGCGGCGGCGAACTTCGCGTCCTGCCGTTCGGCGACGCGCCGGCGAACGCGGCCGAGTTCGTTATCTCCAACGCGGTCGGCGAGCTCCTCGTCGCGGTCGGTGCGCAATGCGACCTCGTGCTGGTCGACGCGCCCCCGCTGCTCGTCTCCGGCGAGGCGGTCGCGCTCACGAGCCGGGTCGACGGCCTAGTCGTTGTCGCGAACGAGCGGCGTCTCCGACGCCAGGCGCTCGCCGAGCTTGCGCGCCTCCTCGCCGGAACCTACGCCGACACGCTCGGCGTCGCCGTGACAGGCACGAGTGCGGACGGCCTCTACGGCTACGAGCGGGCGCAACGCCACAGGATCAGGCCTGCCGGCGCGCGCGGCCGGTCGGCCCCGGAAGGGCTCGGCTCGTGACGCTTGTAGAAGTTACACACGCGCGCGCGAGCGAGCCGGCTAAGGAGGTCCTCGGGACCGACTGCTTCTGCGGGAACGCAGACGAGGCCGCCGCGGCGATCCTCGCGCGCGTGGCGACGCGGCAGGGCGGCTACGGCTGCTTCTGCAACGTGCACGTCGTCGTGACCGCCCTCCACGACGAGCGTCTTCGGCGCAGCCTGGACGACGCGTGGTTGTGCTTCCCCGACGGCGCGCCGGTGGCCTGGATGCAGCGGCGGCAGGGCGAGCCGACGGCGCGCCGCACCGCTGGCCCCGACCTCCTGCCGGCGCTCGTCGGACTCGGCCAGCCACACGGGCTCAGGCACTTCCTGCTGGGCTCGACCGATGAGGTCTGCGACCGCCTCTGCCTCCGCCTGCGCAGCGCGTTCCCGCAGGCGCTTGTCGTCGGCTCCTTGTCGCCGCGCGTTGGCGACGGCAGCCGGCTCGACGAGGAACTCGTCGACCGCATCGCCTCGAAGGCTCCGGACATCGTGTGGTGCTCGTTCGGCGCGCCAAAGCAGGAGCTCTGGATGCGGGCCCACCACCGCGCGCTCGCGCCGGCCCTCTTGCTCGGCGTCGGGGCGGCGTTCGACTTCAACGCCGGCACCAAGCGGCGCGCGCCCGCGGCGATGCAGGCGCTCGGGCTCGAATGGCTATTCCGGTTCGCATCCGAGCCGCACCGCCTCGGCGGACGCTACCTGCGCACCAACACCGAGTTCATCGTGCGCGCGACGAACGAGCTCTACGGGAGTGCCACGCATTGACCCGCCCGACCGCCAGGAACGGCCGTGCGGACTTCGTCGCCCGGCTGGACGACCTCTTCGCCGCCGCAGGCGTGGAGCACGTCGTGCTCCACAGCGGGGACGACGCCGCGCAGCGCGACTCGGACGTCGACGTGGCGGTCGCGCGAGAGGACATGCGCCTCGTCGACCTGCTGCTCCGCTCTGGCGAGCTCGGCCCGGTGCTCCAGCGCATCGACCACGGCATACCGTGGTGCCGGTACTACGTTGTCGCGACAGGTGACCCCGCGCGCCCATACCGTCAGGTCGACGTCGCGGGCGATCCCTGGGGCCTGAGCCCGCTCGGCCGCGCGATCCCGCTGGCGCTCGCGTCGAGCGCGGCGAACGGCACCCGACCGCGGCCGGCAGAGGAGGCCTTGGTGCTGCTCGCCAAGCGGGCGCACAAGGGCTTGCGCGACTCCGCGGACCGCGTCGCGCTCCTCGACGCCTACAGGCGCGATCCGGATGCCGTCGACCGGCTGCTCGAGCAGGAGTTCGGCGAGGTCGGCGGCAACGTAACCGAGGCGCTTCGCAGGGGCACGATCGGCAAGGACGAGCTGGCCTCGCTCCGGCGCAGCATGACGCGCCGCCGGTTGCGCCCGCGTCTGCTTGGTCCGCTCCTGCTGTTTTCCGGCCTCCGGCTCGGCAGCCGCGTCCTCCGCCCGACCGGCCTCAGCGTCGCGGTCGTCGGCCCCGACGGGGTTGGCAAGTCGACCTTGGCGAGCCGCCTTCCCGAGGAGCTCGCCGGCGTGTTCTGGCAGTCGCGGCACATCCACCTGAAGCCGGGTCTGCTGCCGCGACCGGGCCTTCTGCTCGGGCGGCCGGCGGCCGACTTCACGGCCCCGCACTCGCGACGGCCCTCGCCGCCCGTCCTCTCGGCGGCGCGGCTGCTCTACCTCTGGGCCGACGCCGTGCTCGGCTGGCTGCCCGGCGTGGCGCTGCCAAGGCGCCGGAGCGGCCTCGTCGTGATCGAGCGTGCCTGGCGCGACCTCGAGGTCGACCCGAGCCGTTACCGCCTCGACCTGCCGACGCGCCTCGTCCGCGCGCTCGGCGCGTTGCTCCCCGAGCCCGACCTCGTCCTCGTCCTCGCGGCCTCGGCGGACGCCGTGCGCGAGCGCAAGCCCGAGCTTCCGGCGGCCGAGATCGTGCGTCAGGTCGACGCCTGGCGGACGATCGCGGCCGCCGACCCGAGGCGCTACGTGGAGCTCGACGCCGGGCTCGCCGAGGACGACGTCCTCGAGAGCGCCGTGCGCGCGGTCGAGGACCGTCTCGTCGAGCGGCAGGGGGACAACCGGCCGATTCGGTTCGCGCTCTCGGCGCTCGGCGGGCTCCGTCGCGGTGGCCGCCGGTACTCACTCGTGTCGATCCGCCGCCAAGGGCGGTGGATCCTGCCCGACGGCGTCGGTGGGCCAGGGCCACTCGGGACACGCCTCTACCGTCCCTTCCGTCCGCGCCAGGCGGCTGGCGCGCTCGCGCTCGAGCTCGCGCACAGAACGGGAGTTTTCGGCGTCGTCCGCGGACTTCCGCTCGCGATTGAGGACGGCCTTGCGGCCGAACTCGGTCGACGGCTCGGCGCAGCGCACGTCGAGCTGGCGGCGCTCGCGACGGGGGACGCCGCGCGTGGGCAGCGAGCCGTGCTCGCCGTCCGCGCGGGCGCGCGGACGATCGCCTTCGCGAAGGTCGCGCGGGAGAGCCGACGCGACCTCCTCCACGAGCGCGACGTCCTGTCGGCGCTCGCGTCGGCCGACCTCGAGGTGCTGGTCCCGCCTCGCGTCCTCGACTGCTTCGAGTGGCGAGGGAGCGTCGTCCTGCTGCTCGCGCCGCTGCGCGCCTCGTTCGTCTCGGATCGCCGTCTCGGACACACCGAGCTTGCGGCGCTCGCCGAGCTGAGGCGCCTCCGCGACGTCCTCGCGCCTGCGATCGGCAGCCGAGGTGGAGAACCCATCCACGGCGACTTCGCACCCTGGAACTCGGGCGTCGAGCCCGGCGGTCGGCTCGCCCTCTGGGACTGGGAGGAGACCAGGCTGGGCTCGCCGCTCGAGGATATTTTCCACTGGCGCATCCAGCGCTACCTCCGCGGCGCCGAGGAGACGCTCGAGCAGATCGTCGCGGATGCGACAGGCCCCGGTCCGGTGACGGCCGCGGCCTCGCGCCGGCTGGGCGTCGACGCCCCGAGCGGGCGGGCAGTCTTGCAGCACTACCTTGAGCACACGCTCGGGACCGCGCCGCGCGCCGGGTTCCCCGGAGTCGCCGAGGTGCGGAGGCGAGGGCTCGCGCTGCTCGGGGAGGCCGCCTCGTGACCGGGTCGCAGCTGCGGCGGGGAGCCTGCGTCCTGACGCTCCACCGTGTCGTCGAACGAGCCGAGCGCGCTCACGACGTCCGCCGCGAGAGCTTCGGCGTGCTGCTCGACGCGCTGGCGGACCGCGGACCGTTCTCGGTCGAGCTCGCCCGGCCGGAGCCGGAGAGCGTCGTCGTGACCTTCGACGATGCGACCGGCGACCACCTCGAGGTCGCGCGCGAGCTCGCCGCGCGGCACATCCCCGCGGTCTTCTTCGTCACCTTCGGCGTGCTGGGTCGCGAGGGACATCTCGACGACGCGGCTCTGCGCGAGCTCGTGGCGCTTGGGCACGTCGTCGGCTCGCACGCGCTCGACCACGCGCCACTCGCCGGTCTGTCACGGGAGGAGCTGCGCGTGCAGGTCCGCGACTCGAAGGCACGGCTCGAAGCGGTCGTCGAGGAGCCCGTGCGCTTCTTCGCCCCGCCGGGCGGCATCGGCCATCCGGCGCTCGCGGCCGAGCTCGAGCGGGCCGCGTACGCGGCGAGCCGTTCGCTCCGCTGGGGGCTGTACCGTGCGTCGGCGGAGCGGTGGCACGTCCCGAGCCTCCCCGTGACCGAGTACACGGTCGAAAGCGGCTGGATCGTGCAGGCCGCGCTCCGGGGATCGCTCCCCGTCTCGATGAGAGCCGCGGCGGCCGTGCGCGCCGTGATGCCGCAGTCGGTGCGCAATCGAGTGCGGAGGAGGACCCTTGTCCGCAGCTAACCGCAAGGTGCTCCTCTCGGCGTACGCCTGCGAGCCCGGCAGGGGCTCCGAGCCCGGCGCGGGCTGGCTGTGGGCTCGCGCCGCCGCGCGGACGAACGACGTGTGGGTGCTCACACGCGCGAACAACCGGCCGGCGATCGAGGCGGACCCGGCCTCGCGCGCCGCGTCACTTCACTTCGTCTACCTCGACTTGCCCCGGGCGCTGATGCGGTGGAAGCGCCCCGGCCGGGCGATCCGCCTCTACTACGTCCTCTGGCAGCTCCTTGCGCTCAGGGCTGCGCGAGGGCTTCAGGCTCGAGAGCGGTTCGACGTCGTCCATCACGTGACGTTCGCGAACGTCTGGCTGCCGGCGCTCGCCGGCCTCATCGACGCGCCGTTCGTACTTGGCCCCGTGGCCGGCGGGCAGCGGGTGGCGCGCGCGCACTACGCGGCACTGGGCGCCGCCGGCGCGGCGAAGGAGCTGACGCTCCGCGCGGCGCGGCCGCTGGCCCGCGCGAACCCGCTCGTGCGTGTCGCGTGGCGACGGGCCGTCGTGATCCTGCTCAACAACGAGGAGACGGGAGAGGTTCTGCCGCGCGGGGCGAGGAAGAAGACCGTCATCAGGCCGGGGCAGTGCGTCGAGGGCGTCGAGCCCGCACCCGCGACCGACCCGACGGCGTCGCCGACCGCGGTCTACGCCGGCCGCCTGCATCGCTTCAAGGGGCTCGAGCTCGCGCTGCGCTCCCTCGTGCTGCGCCCCGAGTGGCGGCTCGTCCTCATCGGCTCCGGCCCCGACGAGGCGCGCCTCCGAAGGCTCGCCCGGGCGCTGGGCCTCGAGTCGCGCGTCGAGTTCCGGGGCCGCTTGCCGCAGCGGGAGGCCTGGCGCGTCATGGCCTCTTGCGACGCTTTCTTGCTCCCGAGCCTCAAGGAGGGCGGCGGGTTCGCGGCGTTCGAAGCCGCCGGCCTCGGCTTGCCGGTGGTCGCATTCGACGCGGGTGGTCCCGCCGCGGCCGCCCGAGCCTACCCGGAGGCGCGATTCGAGCTCGTGCCTCCCGCCGCCTCGGCAGCCGGTCTCGCCGCGGCCCTCGGCCGCGTGGGGAAGCGAACGCGGCGCGGCACGCAGCTCGCAGCCGGGCCGGACGCCCTCGCCGCCGCGCTGGAGTGGATCTACGCGCGCGCCGCAGCGGAGGCCCCCTATGCTTGAGCTCGCCGCCCTCGCCTGCGTGCTGCCGCTGCTGCTCGTCGTCTTCCTGCGGCTCGTGCCGGTGCTCGCCGGTCTCCTCGACTTCGGCGGCTCGCGCCTCGTCGGCTTCGCGTGGCTCCTCCTCGTACTGAGCACCTTCGTCTGGCGCGTACGGGCGACGGACACGCTCGTCTCGAACCCGCTCGACGCAGCCGCCCAGATCCGCGTCGGGCTCGTCGCCCTCGCGGGCCTCCTGCTCCTCGCCTATCTGCTCCGCGCACCGCGCGGGCAAGCCCTGCCGCTCGCCGTGAAGCTGCTCGTCGCCTACGTCGGCGTGGCGGCCGTGGCCGCGGTCGGATCCCCGCTGCCGCTCTTCGCCGGGTACCGCGTGCTCGAGCTCGCGGTCGGGACGGCTGCGGTCGGCGCGGCGGCGATCGCGGACCCGCGGAAGGCGCTCGAGCTGATGCTGGCGTGCCTCGGCGGCATCCTCATGCTCGTCTGGATCGAGGCGCTGACGATGCCGGAACGCGGCTGGGAGCCGGTGCACGGCGTCGTCGGGGTCGCTCTCGTCGGCGCGATGCCCTCGTTCTCGTCGAACTCGCTCGGCGCCTACGGTGCGATCGTCGGCATCTGGGGGATCGCGCAGCTCGACTCGACGCGCTACCCGCGCACGGTCGTGCGCGCCGCCGCGGTCGGCGGGGTCGTGACGCTGCTCGCGACGCAATACCGGACCGGTCTGATCGGCTTCCTTCTCGGGCTGACCGTCGTCGTCTGGCAGCGCCGCAGGATGCTGGTCGCCTTCGTCGTCCTGGGAACCGCCCTCCTGGTGCTCGCCTCCGGCGACTGGGACGTGCTGCGGTCGCGCGCCCAGGTCGTCTTCGCTCGCGGCAACCCGGACTCTGTTGCGAGCCTGGACAGCCGCGCGGTCTTCTGGCGCGCGGCGCTGCCGGCGATCGAGGAGCGGCCGACGCTCGGATGGGGGTTGAACGTTGGCTCGCGGCGCGTGCTGGCGTCGCTCGGCCTCCAGGACACCTCGACGATCCACAGCACGTGGTTCGAGGCGTTGCTCGGGACCGGGATCGTCGGCGGCGCGCTGCTTGCCTTCGCGTACCTCGCACTGCTCGCCTCCGCGCTCGCACGGACACGCGGGCCCGACCGCTCGGCGCTGCTCGGCATGGCGATCGTCCTGATCGTGCGTTCCCTGACGGGCACGACGGTCGAGCTCTTCGACGTCCTTTTCCTGCTCTTCGGCGCGCTCGCGCTGGGCGGCCGACTGCCCACCGAGGCGCCTGTGGCCGTCGGTCTGCGGGCGCCGCGGGCTGCGGCCCTCGACGAACGGGTGGTGCGCGCGTGAGCCGCCTCGTCAAGCTCGCCCCGGGCGGGCGCAGCTTCGGCTGGGGCTTCGCCGACCAGTGCATCTCCTCCGCGACGACCCTCGTGCTCACGATCGCCGGCGGACGCATCGCGGGCGCGGGCGGTCTCGGCGTAATCGTCCTCGGCTGGTCCGCCTACCTGCTCGCGCTCGTGTTCCAGCGGGCCCTCGTCACGAGACCGCTCGTCGCGCTCTCGACCACGCTCCCCGACGTCGAACGCCGTGAGGCCGGTCGCCGCGGCCTGACCGCGGCGTGCTGCTGGGCCGCCTGTTCGGCGGGTGCGTTCGGCATGCTCGGCGTCCTCGTCCCGGGAGAGATCGGCCGCGGCCTCCTGATCTTCAGCCCGTGGGTTGCCGCGGCGATGCTGCAGGACTACTGGCGGACGCTCCTCTTCCGCGACGGTCGCGGCGGCGCGGCGGCCGCGAACGACGCGGCCTGGCTGGCGGTCTTTGCTCTGCTCCTCGTGCCCGCGTCGATCGCCTCGAGCGACGCGGCGGTCGCGGCTGCCTGGGGCGGCGGCGCGCTGGTCGCCGCGGCGCTCGGCTTCGCCCAGACCCGACTTGCGCCGGTGGGCCTCCGCGCGACGTGGCGTTGGTGGCAGAGCGAGGCGTGGGGTTTCTCACGCTGGCTCGGCCTCGAGGGCGTCTACTACTCGGCTGCCAATGCGACGATCACGATCGTCGTCGACAAGACGCTCGGCGCCCCGGCGGTCGGAGGGCTGCGGGCGGCACAGTCGATCTTCGCCCCACTCACGCTGCTCACGCCGGCGATCGCCCTGCCGGGGCTGCCTGCGGTCACACGCGCGGTCGCGCTCTCGTCGCGGGCCGGTCTCGCGCTCGCGCGTAAGCTCAGCGGGGCGGTGATGGCGCTCACCGCCGTCTACGTGATCCTGATGGTGTCGGTCGGCTCCGCGCTGATGCCGCTTCTGCTCGGTGACTCCTTCGAGCCCTACCGTGACCTCGCGCTGCCGATCGGCGTGTGGCAGGAGGTCGGCGCCGCAGGAGTGGGCTTGACCTTGCTCCTGACGGCGAGGCGTCGCGGGCGCGAGCTCCTCGTCGTCAGGCTCGTCGAGTCGACCGCGATCGTCGCGCTGATCTGGATCCTGTCGGCGCGTCATGGGCTCGAAGGTGCGGCCTGGGGGTACGCGGCCGGCGCAGCTCTCGGCCTCCTCGCCCTGCTCGCGGTCACCACGAACGTCCAGCAGGAGGCGGTGCGACTGGAGCGACGGCTCGCACGCCTGCCTGCCGCGCTCGGCGTCGCAGCCTGCTTCCTCGTGCTCGGGCTGCCGGGAGAGGCGCACAGCGCCGCCGGCGGCCTGCCCTCGGCGGCCGACGCGCGCGAAGGCTGGACGCGGTCCTGCGGGCCGCGCACCCGCCACGTGCGGGTCGGCCCGGACCTACCTCTGCCGGCGGCAGTCGCCCGGCGACCGGCCGGAACCGTCTTCTGCATCGCGAAAGGTGTGCACCGCCTGCGGACTGCCATCGTGCCGAAGACGGGCGACGCCTTCCTCGGGCAGCCGGGCGCCGTGCTCAGCGGGGCGAAGGAGATCGGCAGCCGCTTCGTCCGCTCCGGGAAGCTCTGGTCGGCCGGCGGCCAAACCCAGCAGAACCCCGCCGTTGTCGGCGAATGCGCGCAAGGCACGTCCTGCCGGTACGCCGACGACGTCTTCCTCAACGAGCGCCCGCTCGTCCGGGTGCTCGACCGGAGCAGCGTCCGGCCCGGCCGGTTCTACTTCGACTACGAGCACGACCGCATCTGGATCGCGGACGACCCGCGCGGGCATCCGGTCGAGGCGGCCGTGGCCACGCGCGCGTTTCGCGGCTGGGGGAGCGGGGCCGACGACGTGCGCATCGACGGCCTGGTGATCGAGAAGTTCGCCAACGAGGCGCAGATCGGCGCGGTGAACGGCCGTGCCACCTGGTCGGTCGTCAACTGCCTGGTGCGCTTGAACCACGGCGTCGGGATCCAGGATGCGCACTGGATCGTCCGCAATCGCGTCGATCGCAACGGCCAGCTCGGGATCGGCGGGGACGAGCTCCGCGGCGCGCTCGTCGCCGAGAACGAGATCACGCGCAACAACTACGCGGGCTTCGATTTGGGCTGGGAAGCGGGAGGTGGAAAGTGGCTGCGGACGACGGCCCTCGTCGTGCGCGGCAACCTTGTGCGGGACAACGGCGGCCCGGGCCTCTGGACCGACACGGACAACGTCCGCACGCGTTACCTCGGGAACACGGTGACCGGCAACCGTGGCGCCGGGATCGAGCATGAGACGAGCTACTCGGCGGTAATCGTCCGCAATCGCGTGCGCGGCAACGGCTTCGGCGCGCACGGCTGGCTGAACGGCGCCGGCATACTCGTCAACTCATCCGCCGGCGTCGAGATCGGCGACAACGAGGTCGACGGCAACCGCAACGGCATCGGCCTCGTCGCGAGCGACCGCGGCTCGGGAAGTCTCGGCCCGCACGTGCTCCGGGACGTCGACGTGCACGACAACACGATCGCCATGCCGCAGGGCCGTACCGGGCTTGTCCACGACAACGACGACCCGCTGCTCTACGCGCGCGGAGGCAATCGCTTCCGTCGAAACAGCTACGTGCTCGGTTGCGGCCGCGACCCGTTCGCGTGGGCTGCCCCCGGCTCGGACGGCTACTCGTACGTCACGCGTGCGGACTGGGTGGCCGCCGGGAACGACCGCGAAGGACGCTTCAAGGCGCGGTGCAAGCGGTGAGCTCGAAGCAGGCCAGGCCGCTCGTCCTCTGCTACCACGCGGTCAGCTCCACGTGGCGCTCGCAACTCGTGATTTCGGAGCGCCTGCTGGAGCGACAGCTCCGCCTAATCGCCGCGCGCGGCTACGTCGGCCTCACGCTGTCTGAAGCCGAACGCCGCCGCGCGGACGGCTCGCTCCCCGACCGCTCCGTTGTCGTCACATTCGACGACGGCTTCGCGTCGACGCTGAGGGCCTTGCCGATCCT
Organism: Gaiellaceae bacterium; assembly: GCA_035535855.1. Classification (GTDB taxonomy): domain Bacteria; phylum Actinomycetota; class Thermoleophilia; order Gaiellales; family Gaiellaceae; genus AC-32. The sequence continues at coordinate 4,424 of DATLPH010000212.1, read as the reverse complement.
GGCGGAGGTCGGCTTCCCCGGAACGGTGTTCCCGGTGACCGGCTTCGTCGGCTCGGGCGCGACGCTGTCCTGGCCGGGCATCGAGCACGAGTTCACGCGCGAGACCGAGGCCGAGTTGCGGCCGCTCCGGTGGCCCGAGCTCGAGACGCTGCAGGAGGTGGGGTGGGAGGTCGGCTCGCACACTGTCGGCCATCCGCTCCTGACCGCGGTCGACGACGCGCGCCTCGAGACCGAGCTCCAGGTGTCGCGTGCGGAGATCGTCGAGCGGCTCGGGTGCTGCGACTCGATCTCCTACCCGTACGGGCGTGCCGACGAGCGTGTGGCCGCGGCGGCCGCCCGCGCGGGGTACACGGTCGCGTGCACGCTCGCGATGGTCCACCTCGAGGACGAGCCGCTGCGGCGGCCTCGCGTGAACCTCGCGACCGTCGACACCGGCCTGCGCCTGCGGTTGCAGGTCGCGCCTCGGATGCAGTCGCTCCGCCGGAGTCGCGCGGCGAGGCTCGCACGAACGCTCCACCGCAACCGAAGCTGGCTTCCCGAGGCGGACTGACGTGCGCGTGCTCGTCCTCCACTCGCGCTACAGCTCCGGTGACGCCTCGGGCGAGAACCAGGTCGTCGACCGCGAGCGCGCGCTGCTCGCCGACGCCGGGCACGAGGTGCAGACGTGGACGCCGGGGCCGTTCGACCCTCGCCGGCGCGAGCACCTCGGCGTGGCGGCCGGCGCCGTCCACTCGCGAGCGGCGGGTCGCAAGGTGCGCACGCTCGTACGCGAGCACCGCAGCGAGATCGTCCACTGCCATAACCTCTTCCCAGGGCTGTCGCCCGCCGTGATCGGAGCCGCCGCCGACGCGGGCGCCGCGGTCGTCATGACCCTGCACAACTACCGTCTGCTCTGCCTGCCGGCGACCCTGCTCCGCGACGGTCGCCCGTGCGAGGCCTGCGTGGGCCGGCTGCCCTGGCGCGGCATCGTCCATCGCTGCTACCGCAACTCGGCGCCGGCGAGCGCGACGCTCGCGGCGGCGCTCGCCTGGCATCGCGCGCCGCGTACCTTCGGGCGCATCCAGCTCTTCCTCGCCGTCAGCGAGTTCGTGCGCGAGAAGCATCTCGGAGCGGGGCTCGCGCCGGAGCGGATTCGCACGAAGCCCAACTTCGTCGCAGCGCGGCACTTCCGCACGGGGCCGGGCGAGTACTTCCTGTACGTCGGACGGCTCTCGCCGGAGAAAGGGCTCTCGATGCTCGTGGCCGCGCACCGGTCCGAGCTCGGTCGGCTACTGGTAGCGGGCGAGGGAACCGAGCGCGCCCTCCTGGAGACTCGAGTCGCACGAGGGATAGAGCTCCTAGGCCAGGTGCCGGCCGAGCGCGTCCCCGAGCTGCTCGCCGGCGCGCGCGCCCTCGTCTTCCCGACGCGGGCCTACGAAGGCGCGCCCCTCGCCGTGCTCGAGGCATACGCCGCGGGCGTGCCGGTGATCGCGAGTCGCACCGGGGCGCTCACGGAGATCGTCCGCGATGGCGTGTCGGGCGTGCTCGTCCCGGCCGACGACCCGCGTGCGTGGACCGAGGCGCTGACGCGACTCCTCGACGATGGCGAGAGCCTGCGCCTCGGCGCCGGAGCGCACCGGCTCTGGCAGAAGCATTACACGCCGCTGCGCGCTCTCCGGAACCTCGAAGGCGCCTATCGCGCGGCGCTCACCGACAACGCCGGTCTCTCCACTCTCGTTCGGCGACCTCGACGGGAGGAGCAGCCGACGTGACGTCCCTCGACATCGCCGTCCTCGACGCCGAGCAGCGCCAGAGCCTCGTCGCAGTCCGCTCCCTCGGACGCGCGGGACTCCGCGTCGGCGCCTTCGGGTCTGCGCGATGGGCGCCGGCCTACGCCTCGCGGTGGAGTGCGATCAGCGGCCTCGTACCGGAGTGCTCGCGCCCCGCGGAGCTCGTCGACGCCCTGCTCGCGATCGCGGACGCCCACGGACCGCTCGTCTTGCTGCCGACGACGGACGGGACGATCGAGGCGCTGCGTGCGCGGCGGGCCGAGCTCGAGCGCCGCGTGGTCGTCGCGCTCGCCCCGGAGCGCGCGCTCGAGATCGCGGTCGACAAGTCGAAGACACTCGCGCTCGCCGCGGAGCTGGGGATCGCGGCGCCTCGAACCGTCGAGATCGAGGATCTCGAGGACGTCGAGGCGGCGGGCGCCGAGGTGGGGTTCCCCGCGGTCGTCAAGCCGGTTCGCTCGTGGGTGGAAGGCGAAGCGGGCGGCGCGCGGCTCACGTCGTCGCTCGTCGTCGATGCGAGCGAGGGGCGGGCCGCCGCCGGCGCGGCGATCGGGGCGGGGGGCGCGGTGATCCTGCAGCAATGGGTGACGGGAGCCCGCGAGGCCGTCTCGCTGATCTACGCTGGCGGCCGCGTGCGCGCACGGTTCGCGCAGGTCGCCGAGCGCATGTTCCCGTCGCTCGGCGGCTCGTCGGTGCTCCGCGAGAGCATCGCGCCGCCGCCGGAGCTGCTCGACGCGGCCGAACGGCTTGTCGGCGCGGTGGGGCTCGAAGGGTATTCGGAGGTCGAGTTTCGCCGCGACTCGAGCGGGTGTCCGCACCTGATGGAGATCAACCCGCGCCTCTCGGCCTCTGTCGAGGTGGCGGTGCGGGCCGGGGTGGACTTCCCCGCGTTGCTCTACGCGTGGGCAACCGGCGAGGAGGTCCCCGACGCGAACTGGTACAGGCGCGGGCTCCGCATGCGCTGGCTCGGCGGCGACCTGCGCTGGCTGCGCGAGACGCTGCTCCGTCCGGGGCGGCCCGAGTTGGTCCCGGCAGGCCGGGCGGTCGCGATCTTCGCCCGCGACTTTCTGCGACCCGCCGCCTACGACTACGTCAGCCTTTCCGACCCGCGGCCGGTCCTGCTCGCGACCGCAGGCTTCGGGCTGCGCGCCATCGACCGGGTCGTCCGCAAGCAACCCCTTGAAGGGAGGTCATCACCATGAGCAGCTCCTGCGAGGTCGCCGTCGTAGGCGCGGGGCCCTACGGGCTTTCGATCGCGGCGCATCTGAAAGCAACGACCGGGCCGGTACGCATCTTCGGCCGGCCGATGAGCACGTGGCGCTCGCACATGCCAGAAGGAATGTTCCTCAAGTCCGAGGGCTTCGCGTCCAGCCTCAGCGACCCGGGCCGGAGGTACACGCTCCGCCACTTTTGCGCCGAGACGGGGCGCGACTACGACGACGTCGCCCGTCCGGTGTCGCTCGACACGTTCATCGCGTACGGCGACTGGTTCCGCGAGCGCGCGGTCGGAGACGTCGACGAGCGCGACGTCGTGCGCATCGAGGACGATCCGTTCGGCTTCGTGCTCGAGCTCGCCGACGGCGAACTCGTCGCCGCGCGCAGCGTCGTGGTCGCGACCGGCGTCATGCCGTTCGCGTACGTGCCGGCGGAGCTGCGCGGGCTTCCCCACGAACTCGTCACGCACGCCTCCGAGCATGCCTCGTTCGAGCAGCTGCGCGGTCGTCGTGTGGCCGTCGTCGGCGGCGGACAGTCGGCGCTGGAGACGGCCGTCCTGCTCCGCGAGCGGGGAGCCTTGCCGCAGCTCGTCGTTCGCGCGCCGGGCCTGCGCTGGAACCCCAGGCCTGCGGAGCTTCCGCGTCCCCTCTTCGCCCGCCTGCGGGAGCCCGACGCGCCGCTCGGGATCGGATGGAAGCTCTGGGTGTACTCGAGGCTCACGCCGTCGTTTCGCTTCCTTCCGGAGGACCGCCGCGTCCGCATCGCCCGGACGACGCTCGGCCCGGCCGGCGCCTGGTGGCTCCGCGACCGGCTAAAGCCGGACGTGCCGGTCGTGACGGGAAGTCGAATCGTCGAGGCGAGCCCTGTCGGCGACGGCGTGCGGCTGATCCTCGCGAACGGCGGACAGCCCCGCGAGCTCGAGGTCGATCACGCGATCGCGGGCACGGGCTACCGGATCGACCTCGAGCGCCTCACGTTCCTCGCCCCGGAGCTGCGCTCTCAGTTGGAGCTGGTGAGAGACGCACCGAAACTGTCGCGGCACTTCGAGTCGTCTAGGCCCGGCCTCTACTTCGCCGGCCTGCCCGCCGCCCACACGTTCGGCCCGGCAATGCGCTTCGTCTGCGGCACCGACGTCGCAGCCCGATGCATCGCGGCGCACGTGCCCTCCGCTCCGGCGCCGGCCCGTTAGTCGGCCTCGCGCCGGGCGGCGCGCATCCCCACCGCATGAAGCACGCTCTGCAAGTGGATGTGGGCCGCTCCGTGCCCCCATGCGACAACATCCTTTCGGAGCCAAATTGGGCCCGCGCATCAGAAAGGTCGGGCGACATCAACCTGAGGTGCGATTTTCGGATTGGGGTGCTCGGTGGCTCGATTCACTGGAACGGAAGCCGTCGACTGTTACGTCGCAAAGTCGACGATCGCATACGCTAAGAAAACTTTTGG
>DATLPH010000211.1:0-9734 GCA_035535855.1 Gaiellaceae bacterium | reverse complement strand
TTCCGCGAGGGCGGCTCGGTGACCGCCGGCAACTCGAGCGGGATCAACGACGGCGCCGCCGCGCTCGTGATCGCGAGCGAGGAGCGCGCGCGCGAGCTGGGCGCCGAGCCGCTCGGGGCCTTCGTCGGCTCCGCGGTCGCGGGGGTCGACCCGCGCGTGATGGGGATCGGCCCGGTGCCCGCGGTGCAGAAGCTGCTCGGCCGCGCAGGGGTCGAGGCGGGGGAGCTCGACCTGGTCGAGCTGAACGAGGCCTTCGCCTCGCAGAGCATCGTGGTGATCCGCGAGCTCGGGCTCGACCCCGAGCAGGTGAACGTGAACGGCGGCGCGATCGCGCTCGGCCATCCGCTCGGCATGAGCGGCGCCCGCCTGGTGGTCTCGCTGCTGCACGAGCTGCGCCGCCGCGACGGTCGCTACGGGCTGGCGACACTCTGCGTCGGCGTCGGCCAAGGCCAGGCTGCGCTGTTCGAGCGCGGCGGCCGCCGAAGCTAGGCTCCGCCTGTGCGGCAGAGCGTGAGCCTCGTCACCCTCGGCGTCTCCGACTACGACCGGGGGAAAGCGTTCTACGAGGCGCTCGGCTGGTCGGTCACGTGGGAAGTTGAGGAGACGGCCTTCTTCGAGGCGAACGGCGTCGTGCTCGTGCTCTGGAGCCGGGAGAAGCTCGCGACCGACATGGGCGTCCCCGACGAGCCCGCCGGCTGGGGCGGGATCGCGCTCGCCCACAATGTCGGCTCTTGCGACGAGGTGCGCGAGGTGATCGAGCTGGCGCGCAGCAAGGGCGGCCAGGTCACTAGAGAGCCGGCGGAGACGTTCTACGGCGGGTACGCCGGTGTCTTCCGCGATCTCGACGGGCACGTCTGGGAGATCGCACACAACCCCGGCTTCGGCCTGAACGACGACGGGAGCGTCACGCTCCCGAAGCCCGGCTAGCTCGTCGGGGGACGGATGTAGATCGTGCCCTCGTGCTTGATCGGCACGAAAGGTGCGCCGATGCGCATGATCGTCGCCTCGGCGTGCGCGAACAGCTCGTCCTCGACGCCGTCGGCGTCGTCTCCGCACGGCACTTCGATCGAGACCTCGTCCACGGGATGCGCCTCGATGCCGGCCTCGCGCAGCTCGTCGAGCAGCCGGTCGCGGTCCGGGATGCGGGCCGCTTCGACGTGAACCATCTCGGCCATGGGCAAATCATCCCCTGCTCGAAGGCGTCACGAAACTCCCCGATGAGCCGGTATCGTCAGCGCAAATGGCTGTGGCAACCGAGCGCGAGTACGGACTTTTCATCAACGGCGAGTCGACCGCGGCGGCCTCCGGCGAGCTTCGAGAGCTAGCCGAGCCCGCGACCGGCGAGCCGCTGGCGCGTGTGGCGGTGGCGAACGAGCAGGACGTCGACCGCGCCGTCGGCGCCGCCCGCGCCGCGCTCGAAGGCGACTGGGCCAGGACGCCGCCGACCGAGCGCTCGCGCCTGCTGCACGCGCTCGCCGACGCCCTCGTCGCGAACCGCAAGGAGCTGGCCGAGCTCGAGGCGCGCAACGTCGGCAAGGCGATCTCGTCCGTCAAGGCGGAGCTGGCGCAGGCGGTCGAGAACTTCCGCTTCTACGCCTCCGCGATTGCCTCGATCGCCGGCCGCTCGAACCCGATCGGCGGCTCGCTCCTCTTCTACTCGCTGAAGGAGCCGGTCGGCGTCTGCGGCCAGATCGTGCCGTGGAACTACCCGCTGATGATGACGACGTGGAAGCTCGCGCCCGCGTTGGCCGCGGGCTGCACCGTCGTCCTCAAGCCCGACTCGGCGACGCCCCTTTCGGCGCTGCGGATGGCCGAGCTCGCGGCCGAGGTCGGCTTCCCGCCCGGCACGATCAACGTCGTCCCCGGGCCCGGCCCGACGGTGGGAGCGCACCTGGTCAAGCACCCAGGCGTCGAGAAGGTCGCCTTCACGGGCTCGACGGCGACGGGCGCCGAGATCATGCGCCTCGCCTCCGACGGGATCAAGCGCCTGATCCTCGAGCTCGGGGGCAAGAGCCCGAACCTGATCTTCGCCGACGCGAACCTCGACGACGCGATCCCGAGCTCGGTCTGGTCGATCTACTACTCGGCCGGGCAGAGCTGCGAGGCACGCTCGCGCGTGCTGGTCGAGCAGTCGATCTACGACGACGTCGTCTCGCGCTTCGCGGAGGCTGCCAAGGGCCTGAAGGTCGGCGACCCACTCGACGCCGAGACGCAGGTCGGCTCGCTGATCTCCGGCGAGCACCGCGATCGCGTCCACGGTTACGTCGAGGCCGGCCGCGAGGAAGGCGCGGAGGTCGTCGCCGGCGGCGAGGCGCCCGAGGGCAACGGCGCGTTCTACCCGCCGACCGTGCTCGCGCAGGTCGACAACTCGATGCGCGTCGCGCAGGAGGAGATCTTCGGGCCGGTGGTGACGCTGATCCCGTTCGAGGACGAGAAGGACGCGGTCAAGATCGCCAACGACGTGCGCTACGGCCTGATGGCGACCGTGTGGACGGGCGATCCCGCGCGCGGGCACCGGCTCGCCCGGCGGATCAAGGCCGGGACGGTCGGGATCAACATGCCGTACACCGCCTTCCCGGGAATCCCGTTCGGCGGCTACAAACAGTCGGGCTTCGGCCGCGAGCTCGGGCTCGACACGCTCGACTCGTACCTCGAGACGAAGAGCGTGATCGTCTCGACCAGCCCCAAGCCGTTCAACCCGTTCGGCCTCTGAGTCGCTACCGGTGGCTGGTGCTGGCCGCCGGCACCGCCGCTCAGGCTTCCTTCTCGGCCGTCCTGGTGGGTCTGCCCGTCCTGGCGCCCGCGCTGCGCGACGCGCTCGACCTGAGCCTATTCCGGGTCGGCGTCCTGCTCGACAGCGTCTGGATCGGCACCCTGCTGACGCTCCTGCCGTGGGGGCTGCTGGCCGACCGCGTCGGTGAGCGGCTCGTGCTGGCCGCGGGCCTCGGCGGCTGTGGCGCAGCGCTCGTGGGTGCCGGGTACGCCGACAGCTTCCGCTCCCTGGTCGTGCTGCTCGCGCTCGCGGGCGCGGCCGGGGCGAGCGTCAATGCGGCGAGCGGCCGCGCCGTCATGCAGTGGTTCCCGGCGTCGGAGCGGGGTTTCGCGCTCGGGGTCCGGCAGACGGCGATTCCAGTGGGCGGGCTGGTGGCGGCGCTCGTGCTGCCGGCCCTCGACCTTCGCGCCGCCTTTGTCTTCCTGGCGTTGCTGTGTGTTGCGGGTGCGGCGTTCGGCGCGGCAGTGATCCGGGAGCGCGAGGGGCAGGACGACGTGCTCGAGCCGCGCGGCCTCGGCGTCACCCTGCGCGACCATCGCCTCTGGCTGCTCTGCGGCGGGAGCAGCTTCTACCTCGTCGCGCAGCTCGCGATCATTGGCTTCCTCGTGCTCTTCCTGCACGACGAGCGCGGGTTCTCGCCGGGTGCTGCGGCAGGCGTCCTCGCGGCTGTGCAGGTGCTGGCGGCCTCGCTGCGGATCGGCGGCGGGCGCTGGTCGGACGTGGTCGGCTCCCGGCTGCGGCCGCTGCGGCTGGTCGGTCTCGCGAGCAGTGCGACCCTCGGGCTGGCCGCGGTGCTGCTCGATGCGCCCACGGCCGTGCTCGTGCCGGCGTTCGTGCTCGCAGGCGGCTTCTCGATGGCGTGGAACGGCCTCTCGTTCACCGTCGCCGCCGAGATCGCGGGGCGCGACCGGAGCGGCGCTGCGCTGGGGATGCAGCAGACGGCGCTCGCCGCGGCCGGGGCGCTCGTGCCCGCGGCGTTCGCGGCGATGGTCGGCGTGACCTCGTGGCGGCTCGCCTTCGCCGCGGCTGCCGTCTTCCCCCTCGCCGGAGTCCAGCTACTGCGGCCGCTGCGGTCGTAGGCTTCGGCCGTGCGGGTCCTCGAGCGCCTCGACCAGCTCTACGCCATCGGCGGAGGCCACGGCGCGAACCGGCTCGGGGGCACCCGCGAGGAGGACGAGGCCCACGAGCTCGTGGCGGACTGGATGCGCGAGACCGGTCTCGAGGTCGACGTGGATCCGGCGGGAAACCTATTCGGCCGGCTGGTCGGGACGCGGCCCGAGCTGCCCGAGGTCTGGACCGGCTCCCACCTCGACTCGGTGCCCGGCGGAGGCCGGTTCGACGGCACCCTCGGCGTGGTCGGCGGGCTGGAGGCGGTCGAGCGGGCGCGGCAGCAGGAGCGAACGCTTGCAGTCGTCGCGTTCCGCGAGGAAGAGGGCTGTAGAGGCCCCGGCTGCGTGGGCTCGCGCGCGCGGTGCGCGGGCGGTGGGCTTGAGTCGGTGGCGGCCTTCGTCGAGCTACACGTCGAGCAAGGGCCTCAGCTCGAGGCTCTCGACGCGCCCCTCGGCGTCGTGACCGGCATCGCAGCGACGGCGCGCGGGGAGGTCGTGTTCGAGGGGCGCGAGGGTCACGCGGGCACGACGCCGATGGCCGCCAGGGACGACGCGCTCGTCGCTGCAGCGGAGCTCGTGCTGCGCCTGCGGGACACGGCTGCCGGGCTCGACGGCGTGGTGGCGACGGTCGGGCGCATCGAGGTGGCGCCGGGAGCGACGAACGTGATTCCCGGTCGCGCTGTGCTCAGCGTCGATCTGCGCGCGCCTGACGACGAGCGGGTTGAGGCGCTGACCGCGCTCGTGCCGGCAGAGCTGTCCCGGGGGAGGGCGATCGCGCTGTCGCCCGGGCCGAGCAGCGTGCTGCGGGAAGAGCTCAAAGCGCTCGGTGTCGAACCGCTGGAAATCGCGTCAGGAGCAGGCCACGACGCGGGCGTGCTCGCGGCCGCGGGGGTGCCGACGGCGATGCTGTTCGTGCGCAGCCTGAACGGCGGCGTCAGCCATTCGCCGGAGGAGCACACCTCGGACGAGGACGTCGAGCTCGCGATCACGGCCTTGACGGGAGCCTTGTCCCGGCTCGCCGCGGCTGGGGACGAGTAGTCGCACCTTCGGCGCAGAGCGGTCACAGACAGGTCACACCGCCGGCGGTACGCTCGAAGCGGGTGGCGGGTGGAGCTCCGATCCCCACCCATGGGTGGGGTGTGGGGACTTGGGGTTCCGTTCGGCTGACCGGCGGCGGCTAGGTCTCTTCGAAGCGGATCGGCTGGGCGCCTTCCCACAGCGCCTTGCGCCCCAGCTCGCCGAGTTGCTCAACGCCCTCCAGCACCGTCCCGAAATGGTTCCCGGCCAGCATGCCTGCCTTGCTGGCGAACGCGGTCGGGCCGTACGGGAACAGGATCTCCGTCTCGCTCACGCCGCCGGGATAGAACAGCAGCTGCCCGGGCGCCGGATAGCACATGGCGTTCTCCGCCCCGAACCCGAGGTCGAGCTCCCCGAACGGGATCCAGCACGACTCGCCGCTCCAGCGCGCGTGGATGATCCGGCTCTCGAGCGGCAGCAGCCGCCGGAACGCCGCCACCGTCGCCGGAGCGGCATCCTCCTCGAGGCGGGCGGTGAAGCGGAACTCTCCGGACGAGATCTCCAGCACGCGCCGAACCTACTTGATCGGCGCGCCCGCTCGGATCCACACGCCCAGGCGCTCGCGCTCCCCGTCGGTCATGCCCGTTGCGTTTCCGAGCGGCATCACGCTCGACGCGACAGCCACACTTTCGATCACCGACGCGTGCGCGTGCATCTGCTCCACGGTGTCGAGCTCGATCCCCAGCGGTGCGCTTGCGACTCTCGTCGGGTGGGCGGAGTGGCACGGCACACACCGCTCCTGGACGATCGCTCGCGCCTGTGCCCCGGACACGGTTGCCGCCGCCGCGCTTCCTGTCGACACGTCGGCAGGCCTGATCGCGACTGCCACTGCGGCGATTCCCAGCGCCGCCGTGACCGGGATCCACCACACCGTTCGCCCAGCGTGGCGGAGGTTGAAGTAGTGGCGGATCCAGGCGCCGATCGCCATCAGCGCAACGAGCACGAGCCACGCCGAGCTGTGCCCGTACGCGGCCGGGAAATGGTTGCTCAGCATCGCGAACACGACCGGCAGGGTCAGGTAGTTGTTGTGCACCGAGCGCTGCTTGGCGCGCAGCGCCGGGGCCGGGTCGGGCTCCCGGTACTCCTCCTTCGCACGGACAAGGCCTCGGTGCGCTGGGATGATCACGAAGAAGACGTTCGCCACCATGATCGTCCCGAGCATCGCGCCGACCTGGAGGTAGGCCGCGCGTGGAGCGAACAGCTCGCCCGCGCCCCACGCCGCGAGTGCCGTCAAGACGAGCAGCACAGCCGCGAGCACGAGCTCGTTTCCGAGCAGGCGGCAGAGCGCGTCGTAGACGACCCACGCCACGGGCAGCAGCGCGATGCTGACCACGATCGCCCAGCCGGTCCCGAGCGGGTCCCCGGGGCCGACGAGGTACGTGTCCGCGTTGAAGTAGTAGAGGATCACCATCAGCGCGAACCCGGACAGCCACGTCCAGTACGCCTCCCACTTGAACCAGTGGAGCACCTCGGGCAGGCGGGGCGGCGCAACCCGGTACTTCTCGATCCGGTAGAAGCCGCCGCCGTGGATCTCCCACGACTCGCCGCCGACGCCGCGCTCTGCGTCCGCCGCGTCGGCCGGCGGCCGCAGGTGGTTGTCGAGCGCGACGAAGTAGAACGACGTCCCGATCCAGACGATCCCCGCGACGACGTGCAACCAGCGCGCGAGGAACTGCAGCCACTCGTTCGCGTATGGATCCATAAGCGCTAGCTGCGCTCCCAGCGGTCGCGGGCGATCGCGACCAGCTCGCCGAGGGCGGTCTCGAGCTCCTCCTCTCGGCTCCGCTCGAGACGGGAGCCCAGCACCTGGAGAATCTCCGCCTTTGGCCGGCGGTCGACGAAGACGACAAACCGGAAGCCGAACTTCTCCTCGTAGACCTGGTTGAGGTACGCGAGCTCGGTCAGCACGACCGGGTCGGCATCGGCTCCCTGCTCCACGGCCGAGCGCTCAGAGAGGTTGCGCGCGCCGATCGCCGGATGCGCGTTCAGCGCCTCGAGCTTCTCGGCCTCGTCCAACCCGGCGATCACCTCGGGCGCGGCCTCGAGCGGGTCGTCGCGCTCCGCCAGCAGCTCGACGAAGCGCGTCCGGCCCTCGAAGAGCTCGGCGAGCTCCTCGACGCTCAGCTGCCGCGGTAGGTCACGCATCCGAAGGAGGAGACGAGCAGCGGCACGTGATGGTGGCCGTCGTCGAGCTCGAGCTCCAGCTCGACCCGGCGGAAGTACCGCGAGGGTGGCTCGAAGGCGAGGCGGTAGGCGCCCGGCTCGAGTTCGTCCGCGAGTCGCGCGCGCCCATCGTCGTCGGTCTCCGCGCTCGCGACGAGCTCGTCGCCGCGACGCAGCTCGACGCGCACGCCGCTCCCGGGGCGCCCTCGCTCGGTGTCGAGGACGTGTGTGGAGAGCGAGACTGCCACTGCGCGGCGAACTCTACGACTCGCCCAGGCTGCGTCGGAGCCAGGCGAGCGCCTCGACGCTCTGGGCGCGTTGGAACTCACGGAGGGTCGCGAGCCCTGGCGGGGGCGGCAGCGTCGAGCGCTGAACGAAGAAGCCTGCGAAGGCGGCGATCAGCGGGAGCACGCGCTCGAGCGGCGCGTTACGGCCGAGCGGGTGCGCCTCGAACACCTCCCACGGCCGCGGCCCGCCCTGCATCGCGAGGCTTGGCAGAAAGCCGGCCAGATCGAGCCACGCCGCGCCGAGACAGGCGTGAGGCCAGTCGACAAACACGACGCGCTCCTCGGTGAGGAGGACGTTGTCGGAGCGCACGTCCGCATGGAGCAGCGTCTCGCCGATCGAGGCCTCCGCCCAGCCCGCCTCGAGCCGCGCGAGCTCGTCCAGCCGCGCGGTCGCCCACGGGTCGACGCCCTCCGCGCCACCTTGCTGGGCGAGCTGGCTCCAGCCGCCGAAGAGCTCGGCCAGATAGTCGGCGGCGGTCGGAGCCGCGACGGGCGCGGGCGTGAGCGCCTCGGCGAGGTCGGTCAGGGCGGCGAGCACGCGCTCGAGCTCATCCGGCCGCCACGGCACCGCCGGCTGGTGGCCCTCGACGTCCTCAAAGACGAGCGCCACCCAGTTCCCGTCGTCGTGGGCGAAGAGCAGGCGCGGCGCCGGCGCCTCCGCGGGCAGCGCAGCGGCGACCTCGGCCTCCCGGCGGTGCATGCCGGGTGAGTAGGGGTTGGGCTCGGACCCGACCGCCTTCACGAAGGCGCGGTTGCCGTCCGCCAACTCGAGCCGGGCGGCGACGCCCGGCGACATCCCGCCCGGCTGGGTCGTCGCGCCCACGACCTTCGTTCCCAGCCCGGTCTCGACGGCGTCGCGCACGCTCGCGGGCAGGGCCTCCCACGGGATCCGTTGCCCGCGAGCCTGGTGGTACGACATCAGCCCGCCAAGCGAGCGGCCGCGCGCCGGTGCTCCTGCGCAATCTCGCGCTCGTCTGCTCGCACCAGCCGGCCGTCGCGCACGACGTCCTCGCCCGCGACCACTAGCCGGTCGACCCGGTGCGGCCCGCTCAGCACGAGCCCCGCGACCGGATCGTCGGCGCCGGCGAGCTCGAGGCCGTCCGTTCGCCAGACGGCCAGGTCGGCGCTCTTCCCGGGCTCGAGGGAGCCGAGCTCGTCGCGCTTCAGGACGGCCGCGCTGCCGCGCGTCCCGAGCCGCAGCGCGTCGCGAGCCGTCAGCGCCGCGGGCCCGCCGCGGCCGCGGGCGACCAGCAGCGCCTGCTTGACCTCGAGGAAGAGGTCGCCGCGCTCGTTCGAGGCGGAGCCGTCGACGCCGAGCCCGACTCGCACGCCCGCGTCCAGCATCGTGCGCACCGGCGCAACGCCGGCGCCCAGGCGCAGGTTCGAGGTCGGGCAATGTGCGACCCCGGTGCCCGTCTCGCCGAACCGCGCGACGTCCTTGTCGTCGAGGTGGACGCAGTGCGCGCACCAGACGTCGCCGTCGAGCCAGCCGAGCTGCTCCAGGTACTCGACCGGGCGGCAGCCGTAGAGCTCCTGGCAGTAGGCCTCCTCCTCGACGGTCTCGGCGAGGTGCGTGTGCAGCGTCAGCCCCAGCCGCCGGGCCAGCTCGGCCGACTCGCGCATCAGCCGGCCCGTGACCGAGAAGGGCGAGCACGGCGCGACCACGAGCTCCGGGTAGCGCGCGGCGAGCCGCTCGGTCTCGGCCAGCACCTCGTCGGCGTCCTCGACGAGCGAGTCGGGCGGCAGGCCGCCGTCGGACTCACCGAGGTCCATCGAGCCGCGCGAAGGGATCAGGCGCACGCCGAGCTCGCGCGCTGCCGCCATCTCGGCCTCGACGAGGTCGCCGCCTCCGCGCGGGAAGACGTAGTGGTGGTCGAAGACGGTCGAGCAGCCCGAGAGCGCGAGCTCCGCCAGGCCCGTGCGCGCGGCCGCGTGCTCGCTCTCCGCGTCGATGCGGGCCCAGACCGGGTAGAGCGTCTTCAGCCACGTGAACAGGCCGGCCTCCTGGGCCCGCGCGCGAGTGAGCGTCTGGTAGAGGTGGTGGTGGGTGTTGACGAGGCCCGGGGTCACGACCGCGCCGCCGAGGTCGTCGCGCGCGTCTGTCTCCGGCTCGGTACCGCCGCCCGTGTCCACGATCGCGCCGTCCTCGACCAGGACCCAGCCCGACTCGTGCTCGGTGCCCGCGTCGTCCATCACGACGACGTGGGCGTTGGCGAACAACCGCTTCACGCCTTCAGCGGCACCAGCTCGAAGCGGTCGACGTCCACGAGGCCCTGGTCGGTGAGCTTCAGGCTCGGGATCACCGAGAGCGCGAGAAAGGCCATC
>DATLPH010000210.1:0-2144 GCA_035535855.1 Gaiellaceae bacterium | reverse complement strand
AGCTGCAGGCTGTCGGCGGCGCCGACCATCGCCTGCGCCTGCGCGGCGACGGGCTCGGGCGCCGCAGGCTTCTCCGGCTCCGGCTCTTCGGCAGGCTCACGTACCTCGAGACCGGTGGTCTCGAGCTCACGCGTCAGCAGCTCGACCTCGTCGTCGGCGAGGTCGTGTTCGAGCGCGAAAGCCTCGAGCTCGGCGGGGAGCACGAAACCGCGCTCCTCGGCTCCTTCGAGCAGAGCGCGCGCGGGCTCAGTCTCCAGCAGTTCCTGAAGTTGATGCTGAGTCAATTTCTCCTCTTGGGTGTTAGACGGCGTACCTGCCCCGATCTTTCGCACTGTAGGCGGATTGTCCTCGGCTGGCCAGGGGAACCGTCCTTTGCGGCGGCCTGCCGGTCGAAACGCAGTACTCGTACTTCCTATTCCGCGACGGCGGCCTCTTTGGTTTGCGCTCTTGCCGGAAAGTCGAACTCCACCTTGCCTTCACCATTCAAGACGAGGCGCGCGCGAAAAGGTTTGCCGGCACGTGATCGGAAGCCTGAGATGACCTCCTTGGTATTGCCCTCCTCGAGCAGCTGGCGGGCGAGCTCTGGGGTCAGCGTGCGGCCGGCGACCCGCTTCCAGATGACGAAGCCGCAGCCGGGCTCTTCGCGGCTCTTCCAGCTCGTGCAGCCGTAGGCCTTCGAGTTCTCCCTGATGATCTCGCCGGTCACCGCGCCGCAGCGCGGGCACGGCCCGAGCTCGACGCGCTCCGGGCGCAGCTTCTCCTTGTCGAGCGCGGCAATCTTCTCGACGGTCGCGCGCGTGAAGTCCTCGATGTCCTTGATGAACTTGCTGCGGTCGTCGTCACCGTGCTCGATGTCGGTGAGGCGCTTCTCCCAGTCGCCGGTCAGCTCGGGCGAGGTGAGCGGGTGCTCCTCGAGCATCGTGATCACCTGCAGGCCCTTCGGCGTCGGGGTGAGGTCCTTGCCGGCGCGCTCGATGTATTCGCGGCGGATCAGCGTCTCGATCGTCTCCGCGCGCGTCGCCGGGGTGCCGAGGCCGCTCTCCTTCATCGCCTCGCGCAGCTCCTCGTCGTCGATCAGCTTGCCTGCGGTCTCCATCGCCGAGAGCAGGGTCGCCTCCGAGTAGCGCGGCGGAGGCTTCGTCTCCTTGGCCTCGACCTCGGCCGAGGCGCACTTGACCTTCTGGCCCTGCTCGAGCGGCGGCAGCTCGGCGCTTTCGTTCTCGCCTTCCTCGTCCTGGCGCGCGGCCTGCTGATCGGCCTCGGACAGGAGCCCGTAGACGCCGCGCCAGCCGGCCTCGAGGGTGACCTTGCCGCGCGTGCGGAAGCGCTCCTCCTCGACGAGCGTGACGATCGTCGTGCGCGCGTAGCGCGCGGGCGGGTGGAAGACCGAGAGGAAGCGGCGGGCGACGAGGTCGAAGATGCGGCGCTCGTCGGGCGAGAAGCGGCTGACGTCGTGCTCGACGTCGGTCGGGATGATCGCGTGGTGGTCGCCGACCTTCGAGTCGGCGACGACGCGGCCGAGCGGCAGCTGCTGGAGCTCGAGCACGTAGCGCGCAGCCGCGGCGTACTCGCCGATCGGCTGCAGCGTGGCCGCGGTCGGCTTGAGCTGCGGGACGAGGTCGCCGGACAGCCAGCGTGAGCTCGTTCGCGGATAGGTGATCGCCTTCTTGTCCTCGTAGAGCGACTGCGCGGCCTGCAGGGTGCGGCGCGCCGAGAAGCCGAAGCGGCGGTTCGCGTCGCGCTGCAGCGCGGTCAGGTCGTAGAGGAGCGGAGCGCGCTCGGACTGCTCCTTGCGCTCGACCGACTCGACGACGCCCTCGGCGCCCGAGGCCTTCGCCGCGATCTCGTCGGCGCGCTTCCCGTCCTTCAGGCGCGTCTCGTCGCCCTCGAACCAGAGGCCTTCGTAGCGAGGATCGAACTGCGCGTGCACGAGCCAGTACGGCTCCGGCACGAAAACCTGGATCTCGCGCTCGCGCTTCACGAGCAGCGCCAGCGTGGGGGTCTGGACGCGGCCGAGCGAGACGACGCCCCCGACCCACGCGCGGCCGCGGATCGTGGCGGCCCGCGTCGCGTTCATGCCGACGAGCCAGTCCGCCTCGGAACGGGAGCGCGCGGCGGCCTCGAGCTGGCGCAGCTGCTCACCC
>DATLPH010000209.1:0-4735 GCA_035535855.1 Gaiellaceae bacterium | reverse complement strand
ACGAGCTCGGTCATCTCGGCCACCTCCTCCCGTGCCCTGCCGAGGAGGTCCTGCAGGTCGGCTCCGGGGAGCTCGGCCGTGTCGAGCAGCGACTGCAGCCGTGCCAGCGGCGTGCGCAGCTCGTGCGAGACGGAAGCCGTGAACGCGGTGCGCAGCGCTTCGTAGTCGGGGTCGGTCATTAGGCTGAGTATCGCGTGACCAAGGTGCTCATCGTCGAAGACGACGACACGATTGCGGAGGGCATGGCGCAGCACCTCGCCGCGGCCGGGCTCGAGCCGATCCGCGTGGGCGCCGGCGAGGTCGGGCTTGCGCGGCTGCGGTACGAACGGCCAGACGTGCTCGTGCTCGACCTGATGCTGCCGGGCCTCGACGGCTGGGCGCTGATCGAGCAGGCCCGCGCCGAGGGCATCGGCACGCCGATCCTCGTCGTCAGCGCCCGCGGCACCGAGCACGATCGCGTGCACGCGCTGCAGATCGGGGCCGACGACTACCTCGTCAAGCCGTTCTCGATGAAGGAGCTGGTCGCCCGCGTCCAGGCCGCCGCGCGGCGAGGCGTGCGCGGAGTCCAGGAGGACCGCGGCGAGGAGCTCGTGATCGAGGAGCTGCGCATCGATCCGCGCTCGGTGCAGGCGTACGTCGACGGCGAGAACGTAGAGCTGACGCCGACGGAGTTCCGCCTTCTCTACACGCTCGCGCTCGACCGCGGCCGCGTGGCGAGCCGCGACGAGCTGCTGCAGCGAATCTGGGGCCGCCGAGCCACGCACCGCGACCGCACCGTCGACGTCTGCGTGCGCCGTCTACGCGAGAAGATCGACAGCCGCGCGTCGAAGCACACGTTCGTCCAGACCCGCTACGGCGTCGGTTACAGCCTCGAGCCCATGCCAAAGGGCTAACGGACGGGTCGCTTTGGGCCATGGCCCGGGGACAGTCCCTCGGCCGTGGCCGAGATGGACACCGTAGTGCGAGGCGTCCGGGCCTTTTCGCGTTAGTGGCCATGCCCGAGGAACTGTCCCTAGGGCATGGCCAGAGCAGCCATGCCCGCTACTCGAGGCGGTACATCGGCACGAGGCTCTTCTCGGCCTCGTTCTCGATGCGGGCCACGACCTCGACGTACGGCTCCAGGCCCGAGCCGTGCAGCTTCGACTTCAGCAGCTCGTCGACCTGGTAGATCCCCGCCGAGTTGTTCATCTTGATCTCGACCGAGACCGGGCGGTCCTTGCCTTCGCTGATGACCACCTCGTCGATCGCAGCCGCCGAGATCGAGTGGATCGAGACGCGGCCGCGCTCGAACGGGATCCGCGAGCGGCCCTCCTCGATGTCGAGCGCGTCGGCGACGCGGACGATCCCGGCCTCGAGCGTCAGCGGATGCCCGGACTCGCGGTGCGACGTGATCGCCTGCAGCACCTCGGAGACGACGACGGTCAGCTCCGGCTCCTCGTAGATCCCGGCCAGCAGCTCGCGCGCCTTCGGCTCGGCGAGGAAGAGGCTCCAGTCCTCGTGCCGGTCGCGGTGCACGGCCATCCCGACGCAGTGCAGCAGCGCTCCAAGGAGGACAACGACCTCGGCGTCTTCCTGCTTCATGTCGTAGTCCTCGACCATGGCCGGCTCTACACCGCGCTTCGCCAGGATCCGCAGGAGGCGCAGGCCGATGTTGGCGACGATCTGGATGTGCACCCAGGAGTGGTCGTTGATCCCGAGCCGCTTGACCGCGTTGACGTTGGCAACGTGCCACCACGCCTTGAGCCCGTTGTCCGCGTTCACGCGCTCGAGCAACGTGCGCAGCTTGCGGCTCCGCTGCGCCGGCACCTTGATCCGCATCTGTGCGGTCGCGTCGGCCGGGGCGAGGCGCGCTTCGCGCTCGGCTTCATCGGAAGCCGGCTCGTCGATGCGCTCGCGGAGCTCCTTGTCGAGCTGCGACACGGCCTCCGACCCTACTCGTTCCCGCTTCGTCGCGTTACGATCTGCTTGCGATGAGGACGATGAACCCGATCCACGACTCGACCTGCTCCGTCGCGGCCTGCGCCGAGATCCTGGGAGCGAAGTGGACGGCGGTGCTCGTGCACGATCTCTCGGAGGGCCCGCGCCGCTTCACGGAGCTCGAGCACTCGTGCAAGGGGATCAGCCCGCGGACGCTCTCGGAGCGGCTGCGAGCGCTCGAGCAGGAGGCGATCGTCGTCCGCCGCAGCTACGCCGAGTCGCCGCCGCGCGTCGAGTACGCGCTGACCGACAAGGGCGAGGCGCTGCTGCCGATCATCGACGAGATGCGCCGCTTCGGGCACGAGTGGCTCGTGTGCGACGAGCCCGCTCTACACCTCTAGAGCAGCAAGGCTCCTGAACAGCTCGCGCGCCGTCTCGATCCCGAGCGGCATGTACTCCGCGAGCAGGCGCTCGTTCGGCGAGTGGATGTTGCTCTCCGGCGTGCCGAAGCCGGTGACGATCGTCGGGATGCCCTTGTCCACGAGCGCGGGCACGATCGGGAGCGTCCCGCCCGAGCGGACGAGCAGCGGGCGGCGGCCCATCGTGCGCTCGAAGGCGTCCTGGGCGAGCTGCACCGCTTGCGCATCCGGGGGGACGAGCCCCGCCGCGGCGGCGGAGAGCCTCTTGAGCTCGAGCTCGGCTCCCGCCGGAGTCGCGTCTCTGAGCATCTGCTCGACCGCGCCGGCGATCGTCTCGACGTCCTGGCCGGGCGCGAGGCGGATCGAGAGGTTCGCCTCGGCGAAGACCGGCAGCACCGTCTTCTGCAGCACCGGCGACCCGCCCTGGATGCCGTTCACGTCGAGCGCGGGCTCGGCGGTCGTGCGCAGGTAGAACTCCCCGGCGGCCTGCTCGTCGACCGGGTTGGCGCCCGCCTCGGCGAGCATCTGCTCGCCTGGCACGAGCTCCGCCCAGGCCGTGCGCTCCCCATCGGTGGGCGGTGCGATCCCCGCACGGAGCGGCTCGGGCAGGCGGCCGTTCTCCTGCCTCAGCGAGGAGAGAGCCTGCGTCAGCGCGTGCACGGCGTTCAGGGCCGCCCCGCCGAAGAGGCCGGAGTGCAGGTCGCGCTCTCCGGTGCGCAGGGTGACGTGGAAGTAGACGAGCCCGCGCGTCGCGACCGCGAACTCCGGGACGCCGCGGGTCGTCATGCCGCTGTCGAAGATGAGCGCCGCGTCGGCGCCGCGCTCGTCGGCGGCGAGAAAGTCGACGATCTGGTGGCCGCCGGTCTCCTCCTCGCTGTCGCAGGCGAAGCGCACGTTCACGGGGAGCTCGCCGGCCGCGGCGAGGTCGGTGGCCGCCTTGGCGAGCATGTAGAGCTGACCCTTGTCGTCGACGACCCCGCGCGCATAGAGCCACTCGTCGCGCTGCTCGAGCGTGTACGGGTCGGACTCCCAGAGCTCGAGCGGGTCGGGCGGCTGCACGTCGACGTGGCCGTAGACGAGCACGGTAGGGACATGGCCTAGGGACTGTCCCTGGGCCATGTCCGAAGCAACCAGGTCGCCGACGATCAGCGGGTGCGTCTCGGTGGCGACGACGTCGGCCGACCCGCCGGCGCCGCGCACGAAGGCCGCCAGCCACTCCGCGGCGGCCTCGACATCACCGGCGTGCGCCGGGTCAGCGCTGACGCTCGGGATGCGCAGCAGCTCGGACAGCTCGTCGAACCAGGGCTCAGCCACGGCGCCGCAGTCTACTGACGAGACTGCGGCGCTCTTGAAGTTAGCCCGTAGGGCGTCTACGCGACTTCGCGGAGCGCTACCGAGTCTGCGAGCGCCCGCAGCTTCTTCAGGCTCTGGTTCTCGATCTGCCTGATCCGCTCACGCGTGACGTTGAAGGTCCTGCCGACCTCGTCGAGCGTCCGGGGGTGCTCGCCGTTGAGGCCGTAGCGCATCTCGAGCACACGGCGCTCGCGGGCGCTCAGCGTCCCCAGCACGCGGCCGAGCGCTTCCTTCCGCATCTCGACCTCCGCCACCTCTTCCGGCAGCGGCTCGGTCTCGTCGGTGAGGAAGTGTCCGAACTCCGACTCCTCCTCGTCGCCGACCGGCTTCTCGAGCGAGACCGGCGCCTGCGAGCTGCGGCGGATCTGCTCGACCTCGTCGCAGGTCAGCTCGACGTCACGCGCAATCTCGAACGAGTACGGCTCGCGCCCGAGCTCGGCGCGCAGCTTCCGCTCCGAGCGGACGATCTTGTTCAGCTTCTCGACGATGTGCACCGGCATCCGGATCGTCCGCGCCTTGTCGGCGAGCGCGCGGGCGACGGCCTGGCGGATCCACCACGTGGCGTAGGTCGAGAACTTGAACCCCTTGCGGTGGTCGAACTTCTCGGCCGCGCGCACGAGGCCGATCGTCCCCTCCTGGATCAGGTCGAGGAACGGCAGGCCCTGGTTCCGGTACTTCTTGGCGATCGAGACGACGAGGCGGAGGTTCGCCTCGACCATCTCCTGTTTCGCGCGGTGCTCGCCGCGCTCGATCCGCTTCGCCAGCTCGACTTCCTGGGCGGCGGTGAGCAGGTCGACCTTGCCGATGTCCTTGAGGAAGAGCTGCAGCGAGTCGGTCGTGACCTCGCGCGTCTCCTTGACCGGCTCTCGCGCCGGCTCCTCGCTGCCGTCGACAACATCGATGTGCAGCTCTTCGAGCGCGTGGTAGAAGTCGTCCACCTGCGCGGCGTCGAGGTCGAGCTCACCAAGCGCGAGCGCAATCTCGTCCGTGCTGAGCGACCCCGCCTCGCGTCCCGCTTCCAGCAACCCCTTGGCCTCGTCCGTCTC
>DATLPH010000208.1:0-5240 GCA_035535855.1 Gaiellaceae bacterium | reverse complement strand
GGTCGTCGAAGTAGTGCGTCTCTCCCGAGACCCAGAGCGTGCTGTGCCGGTTCAGCAGCGCGCGGACGAGGTTGGTACCCGAGCGCGAGGCGCCGACGACGAAGATCTCGGAGCTCACGGCGCCACCGGGCGGCTCACGGTCGGGAGGTAGCCGGGCGCGTGTGGCACGAGCAGGCGCAGCGGGACGCCCTTCAGACGCGTGCGCACGATCGCCTTCGAGCCGCGGCCGAAACGGAAGCGCTGAACCCCGACCCAGCGGCCGTGGCGCTGCGCCTGGAGGACGCCGATGCGTCCTTCATACGAGCGGCCGGCGAACACCTTTGCGACGAGGCTCCCGGCCTTGCGGCGCAGGAAGACGCGCGGGCGGACGCGGATCGTCACCTCGGGGCCGTGGATCGAGCCTGACCGCAGCCGCACCGTCTCACCGACCCGCGGCCGCAGCACCAGCCGGAAGCGACCCGTGCGCCGGCTGCGCGTCGAGGCGACCCGGGCGAACCTCGTCGTGCCCTCTGGGCGCGCCTCGGCGACCACGCGCGACCCGGGCCGCTGCGCGAGGAACAGGCCGCGCAGCTCGATCGGCTTGCCGAACTTCGCGATCCGGGGCCCGGGCTCGAGGGTCAGCTTGCCCGGGCCGCACTGGCGCACGTGGTTCCCTGAGACGCGCGCGAGTGCGGCGCCCTCGCCGACGGCCAGCGTGAACTGCGGGAACCGCGCGAGGCAGAGGGTCGAGTCCACAACGCCCGATCGCAGCGAGGTCTGGATGCTGACCGTGTGCGCCGCCCAGCCGCCGAACGAGCAGTGCTCGCAGACGACCTCGGTCGGCGGGAGCAGCGACTTGCCTGCCTGCTTGATGAACAGGTTCGCGTTCACGAGCCGGGAGTTTCGGCGGCCGCAGCTCACCCGCAGGTTCCGGAAGCGGATCCGCAGGCCGCCCAGCGCCTGGATCCCGTCCTGGTGGAGCAGCGGCGCCTTCGCGTGACAGATGACGTAGCCGCCGTCGATCGTCAGGTCCTGCACGCCCTCGGCGACCTTGACCCCATCGCCGGCCCACTGGTCGACCTCGAGCCGCCCGATGCGGCCCGTGCACCCCTTGCGCAGGTGGACGGCGTCCTCGTTCTTCCGCTCGCCGATGGAGGCGGGCGTCATCTTCACCCTCACGAGGTCGAGGTCGACCTTCTGGGTGCAGGTCCACGTCTTGTCGACCTGGATCACCTTCTGGCCCTCCACCGAGTGACCGGCCAGCAGGCCGATTGCGACGGCGGCGACGGCGAGGATCTTCACGACGACTTCACGGCCAGCAGCGGCCGTCCGCGCAGGCGGAGCAGCTCACGCTCCTCGGGCCCCGCGGCCGACCACCAGAAGAAGGCGGCGTAGAGCGGCACCAGCACGGCCGCCGTGACGATTACCTGGAGGACGGCGCTCGGCCAGTCGACCAGCAGCGCCAGCGGGGCGACGACGGCCGTGGCGAGCGCCCCGGCGAGGAGCGCGCGCCCGGTCTCGGCGCGGAACGGGTTGATGCCGAAGAGCATTCGCACCTGCGCAAGCTTGACGATGTTGACGAGCGTGATGGCAGCGGTGGTCGAGCAGGCCGCGCCGGTGATGCCGTAGCGCGGGATCAGGATCAGGCAGCCCACGATGTTGAGCGCCGCCACGGCAGCGTTGTTCAGGAGCGT
Organism: Gaiellaceae bacterium; assembly: GCA_035535855.1. GTDB lineage: Bacteria > Actinomycetota > Thermoleophilia > Gaiellales > Gaiellaceae > AC-32. Next base: position 3,567 of record DATLPH010000208.1, on the reverse strand, counting down.
CAGGTAGGGCCTCCCGGACATGTTGATCACCTGGCCCAGCGGGCCGGTCGCGGCGTTGAAGAGCTGGCCGGCGGCCAGAATCGTCAGCGCCGTCGCGCCCTTGGCGTATGTCGGCCCGAACAGGTGCAGCAGCGGGCCGGGGACGAGCAGCAGCAGTGCGAAGACGGGGATCGCAAGCGAGACGTTCCAGTAGGTGACGCGCTTCAGCATCACCTCGAGCGTGCCGCGGTCGCCGCGTGCGTCCTCGGCCGCGATCCGAGGCGCGAACATCTGGCCGGTCGCCGTCGAGACGGTCTGGGCGGGGGAGAGCAGGCGCTGCACGATCGTGTAGACGCCCACTTCGGCGGCGACGCGCAGCCGGCCGAGCAGCAGCGTGTCCGTCCAGAGGATCGTCTGCAGCAGCATCGCCGTCAGCGTCTGCGGCAGCGAGAAGCGCAGCAGCGGGCGCACCTGCCAGCGCTTGACCACTGGGACAAACGCTGCCGGGAGCGCGCGCAGCAGCAACGCCACGGCGACGACGAGCGTCGCCCAGGAAGCGGCGAGGAACGCCCACGACAGCCCCTTGGCTCCGTAGCCGAGCAGGAGCACGGGCAGCGCGACCGCGATGTTCGCGGCGACGCGGATGGGGTTTACGAGCGCCGAGTACCGCATCACGCCGAGCCCCTGGAGCGAGCCGATCACGACGCGCGTTAGCGCGAGCGCCGGGAGCGAGAAGGCGACGATGCGCACCAGCTCCGTCGCCAACGGCTTGTGGAAGAACGAGCCCGCCACCCACGGTGCCTGCCAGTAGAGGACGAGCGCGAAGACGCTGCTGACCCCGGCCACGACGGTGAAGGCCGCCTGCAGGCTGCCGCGGGCACCTTCCCCGTCGCCCTGCGAGGCCCGTAGCGCGACGAACCTGACCGCACCGACGTCCAGGCCGAGCGTCGCCACCACCTGGCCGAGCAGCACCGTTACGAGCGCGATCGAGTAGAGGCCGAACGCGCCCGCGCGGATCTCGTGCGTGATCAGCAGGCTGAGCGCGAACGACAGCACCGTCGCCGTGAGGGCGCCGCCGACGTTCGCGGCGGCTCCCCGCGCCATCGTCCTCGCGTCGGGTGCGAGCTCCGTGCGGAGCGGTCGCCGCTCGGTCATTCGACGAGGGCCCGCGTGCGCAGGCCGATCGCCGCGATCAGGAAGAAGATCAGGGTGCACTGCACGAACGCGAAGGCGTCGAAGGTCAGCATCCCCGCGCCGAAGCCCGCGCAGGCGACCGCGCAGGCCGCGATCAGGTCACTCGACGGCCCGGCCAGCCGGCGCGCCCCTATGACGAGCCGGCCGACGGCTCCCCAGACGAACCAGAGCACGCCCAGCAGGCCCGCGAAGCCGATCGAGACGAGCGAGTTCAGGTACTGGTCGTCGAAGATGATCGGCGCGCCGGTCTTGGGGTCGACGATCGCGCCCGGGTCTGTCGAGCGGCTGGTCTTGCCCGTTCCGAGCCCGTGCCCGAAGACGGGCGCCTGCTTCCAGCTGCGCAGTCCCGGCCCGAGGTCGGCGACGCGGCCGGAGCCGACCTCGCCGCCGCGTCCCGTCTGCGACTGCACGAGGCCGCCGCGAGGCAGGAACGAGTGGTAGAGGCTGCCGAGCGTGTGCGGCGCGGCGAAGTGAACCGCGGCCACCAGGACGATCGCGGCCGGCCAGTAGCGCAGCACGGCCTGCTTGCGCACGATCAGCCCCGCGACCGTCATCGCCAGCGCCATCAGCACCACGGTGCGCGAGACGGTGACGAGCGCACCGACGACGACCAGCACGCCGGCCCCGCCCCAGAACAGCGCCGTAAGGCCGGAGCGCGCCCGGGAGGCGAGGTAGGCGGCGAGCGGCATCGCCATCGTCAGGGCAGCGCCGAGGGCGATCGGGTGCTGGGCGGAGGCGCGGACGCGCAGGCGCGTGCCGCGGCGCGCGGATTCCTTGATCGCGCGCGTCGGCTCGAAGAACGAGAGCCAGTTGTGCAGGTGGTCGAAGACGTCGTAGTTCGTGCGCGCCTCGTAGATCGCGGCGACCGCGACCGCGCCCGCGCCGAGCACGAGCGCCTTCACGACGAGCTCGGCCGCGCCGACGCTCTGGATCGTCGAGCAGACGAGCAGGTAAGCGAGCAGGAAGCTGAGGAAGTACGAGAGCGACTTGATCGCCTGCGTCTCGAGCCCCGCGTTCGAGAGCGAGCTCGCGTTGGCGATGATCGAGAGCACGCCGACCGCCGCGAGCAGCGCGACCGGCTTCCCGAGGCCGCCTGCCGAGACGCCGCGGACCCCGGTCACGATCGCCACGACCCAGGCGCCGACGAAGACGATCAGCAGCAGCCGGTAGAGCTCGAGCGAGAACGGGAGGGCGACCGGCAGCCGGTAGCTCTTGATCGGCACCATCCAGACGACGAGCACGAGCAGCGAGATCGCGCCGGCCCAGGAGAGCCAGCTCTCGGCGGTTGCGGCCGTGCGCCGTTCCAGCTCAGGCCGGCCGAGCTCCACCGCCGACGTGGTCACGGCTAGCCGTCCAGGTGGGGCGACGCCGCGGTCCCGGGCGCCGTCTCTCTCGTGCGCTTCTCAGCAGTCGCCGGCCGGGCGTGGTCTGCGACGATCGCGAGGCCGCAGAACCCGAGCAGCACGAGCACCCCGACGAAGAGCGGCAGCCCGTACGAGGGCCCCCCGGTCGTCGCCAGCGCCGGCCGCTTCAGCTGCTGCACCGCGATCCGCTGCGAGACCGGGATGCCGTGCGTCCTCTGCTCCGCGACCATCCAGCGCGAGAAGGCCGCGATCGTCTCCGTCGCCAGCTCCTCAGCGTCGGCCGAGTGCTTCGAAGTCGCCTTGACCTCGATCACTGGCAGCACCGAGGGCCGGAAGACACCGTACGTGTTGGTGGACGCGTTCAGCGCGGCCGCCTTGATCGTGCCCTGGATCGGCCCGGTCTCAGCTTCGCGCAGCTGCGCGATCCTGTCGGACTCGATCAGCAGCGGGTAGAGGTTCGCCGCGTTGACCAGGGTCTGCGTGTCCGGCGCCTGCTGCGTGATCGACTGGAGCTTCGCCTTGCCGACCCCTCCGACGCGCGTGGCCTGTGCCTTCAGCAGCGGCTGCTGGGTGCGCAGGTACGGCGCCGCCGGGCTGTTGACCATCAGCCTTGCCGTGGCCGTGTGCTTGGCCGGCGCCTCGAGGCTGTAGATGGCCACCGCAGCAGCCCCGCCGGCGACCAATCCGAAGAGGACGATCCACCAGAAACGCGCCAACGCGCCCGCAGTCGTGTTCATCCCCGCTCAACCCCGTTCGTCCGCAGATGCGTCATGAAAAATGCTCCCCAGCCCCGGTTCCAAAAGCGTAGCCGACCGCACTATAGGCTGCTCCTAGGCATTTTCAATCAGGTCGTTCCGGGTCCAGGTATTGAACCCTTGACATCCAGGCCCCAATGAGAGATGAAAAGGGGTACGTGAGGGCGATTTGGCGTCGAGGGGCGGCCGGGGTCCTTTGGTCAGTGGCGATCGGAGGCTTGGCAACCGCATGGCTGCATAGCTCGCAGATTGCGCTACCGGGCGATCTGGCGGAC
>DATLPH010000207.1:0-15650 GCA_035535855.1 Gaiellaceae bacterium | reverse complement strand
GGACGTCGAGAACATCCTCCTGAAGCTGATCCAGGCGGCCGACTTCGACATCAAGAAGGCCGAGACCGGGATCATCTACATCGACGAGGTGGACAAGATCGCGCGCAAGGCGGACAACCCGTCGATCACGCGCGACGTCTCGGGCGAGGGCGTGCAGCAGGCACTCCTGAAGATTCTCGAGGGGACGGTGGCCTCGGTGCCGCCGCAGGGCGGGCGCAAGCACCCGCACCAGGAGTTCCTCTCGATCGACACGACCAACATCCTCTTCATCTGCGGCGGCGCGTTCGCCGACCTCGAGAAGATCATCGGCAAGCGGATCGGCAAGCACGCGCTCGGCTTCGGCGCCGACATCCGCTCGCGGAACTCGTTCGAGGCCTCCGAGATGCTGACGAAGGTGATGCCCGAGGACCTGCTCGCCTACGGGCTGATCCCCGAGTTCATCGGCCGGCTCCCGGTCATCTCCGCGGTGCACCAGCTGCAGCGCGAGGACCTCGTCCAGATCCTGATCGAGCCGAAGAACGCGCTCACGCGCCAGTACCAACGCTTCTTCGCCTACGACAACATCGAGCTCGTCTTCACCGAAGAGGCTCTGTGGGAGATCGCCGACAAGGCCCTGGCGCGCGAGACCGGCGCCCGCGGCCTGCGGTCGATCATCGAGACCGCGCTGCTCGACGTGATGTTCGAGCTCCCCTCGCGCAAGGACGTCGTCAAGTGCGCGATCACGAAGGAGACGATCGCGCAGGGCATCAAGCCGACGCTCGTGACGAGCGCTGGCGCCGACGACGAGCCCGCCGAGCTCGCCGAAGAATCCGCCTAAGAGCTTCCGGGCTCCGACTCCGCGGCCTTGGCGCGGTCCATGATCTGGCCGAGTCGCAGCGTCCGCACCATCACATAAAGCGCGACGGCGGCCACCGCGACGTTGAAGAGCGTGACCGCCACATTCGTGCCCACGCTGAAGGCCAAGAGGCGCGATGCGGGCGCCTGGCCCGAGAGCACGTAGACCAGCAGGCCCTGCTTCGTGCCCGCGCCTCCGGGTGAGAACGGCAGCAGCGTCGCCAGCGAGTCGACCACCTGGGCGAGCAGCGCGTTGTGCAGCGTCGCCGTCACATGGAAGGCGCGTAGGAACCAGTAGAGCGACGCGATCCGGAAGATCCAGCTCAGCACCTGCCAGCTGACGACCTCGCGGAAGTAGCGCGGCCGGTCGCCCAGGATCGCGACGCCCTGGCCGAGCCGGTGCTTGAAGTCGTCGACGTGGTGTGCCGTGCGCCAGACCACCCAGATCACGACTGCCGTGAGGAGGCCGACGACGCCGGCGGTGGCCTTCGCGTTCTGGAACAGCCAGCCCCAGTCGAACGCAGGCACGTTCGGGAGCACGTGCAGGCTCGGCAGCACGCCCTGGGTCAGCGCCCAGAGCAAGATCAGCGTCGCGAGCACGAGGTCGAGCAGCGTCTCGGTGAACAGGGTCGCGGCGAGGGTCGTGTAGGTCATCTCGGGCATGCGCCGCCGGATGAGGTAGAGCTTCACCAGGTCGCCGCCGCGCCCGGGAACGATCGAGTTCACGCCGACCCCGGCGACGTAGGCGCCGAACACGGGCGGCCAGGGCACGGTCAGCTTCGGATAGGCCGCCTGGAGGATGTTGCGCCACGCGAACGTCCGCACCACGACCTTGGCGAAGTGCAGGCCGAGCGCGATCGCGAGAGCGATCCAGCTGACCGAGGCCAGCTCGTCGAAGAAGACGGCAAACGCGTGAAAGAACTCGCCCACGTCACCGTAAACTTGCCCGAATGGAGCCGCTCTACAAGCCCCAGGGTGTCGAGGAGCGCTGGCAGCGGACATGGGAGGAGGAAGGTCTCTACGGCGCCGAGCCCGGCTCGGGCCGCGAGACGTTCGTGATCGCGCACCCGCCGCCGAACGTGACCGGGGCCCTGCACACCGGTCACGCGCTGCAGATCTCCCTCGCCGACGTGCTCGTCCGCTGGCACCGCATGCGCGGCTTCGAGACGGCGTTCCTGACCGGCTACGACCACGCGGGCATCTCGACGCAGAACGCGGTCGAGAAGCACCTCGTCGAGCAGGGGACTTCCCGCGAAGCGGTCGGGCGCGAGCGGTTCGTCGAGATCGTCTGGGACTGGCTGCGCCAGTACGGCGGCACGATCATGGGGCAGTTCCGCCGCCTCGGCGCCTCGATGGACTACCGCCGCGAGCGGTTCACGATGGACGACGCCTACATCCGGGCGGTGATGCGCTTCTTCGTCCACCTCTACGGCAAGGGCTGGATCTACCGCGCGAACCGGATTATCAACTGGTGCCCGCACCACCAGACCTCGCTCTCCGACCTCGAGCTCGTCCACGAGGAGGTCGACGACGCGCTCACTCATGTGCGCTACCCCTTTTCCGACGACCCCGAGGACGGCGTCACGATCGCGACTGCGCGGCCGGCGACGATCCTCGCCGACGTGGCCGTGGCGGTGAACCCGGGGGACGAGCGCTGGCGGGGCGCCGTCGGCCGCGAGGTCGTCATCCCATTCGTCGAGCGAACGGTGCCCGTGATCGAGGACGAGCGGGTCGACCCCGACTTCGGCACCGGCGCGCTCAAGGTCACCCCGGGACACGACCCGCTCGACTTCGAGCTCGGCCGCGACCACCAGCTGCCCGAGCTGACCGTGATCGGTCCGGACGGCCGCATGAACGAGGCCGCCGGCGAGCTCGCAGGCCTGAGTCAGGAGGAGGCCGAGGAGCGGGTCCTCGCGTGGATCAAGGAGCGCGGCCTGCTCGTCAAGCGGGAGGCGTACCGGCACTCGATCGCGCTCTGCGAGCGCTGCAAGAGCCGCATCGAGCCGCTGATCTCGCTGCAGTGGTGGTGCCGCATGGACGAGCTGAAGCAGCCGGCGCTCGCCGCCCTGAAGGAGGGCCGGGTGCGCTACCACCCCGAGTCGCAGCACCGCTACGCGATCGACTCGCTCGAGAACGCGCCCGACTGGAACATCTCGCGCCAGATCTGGTGGGGCCACCAGCTCCCGGTCTGGGAGTGCCCCGACGGGCATCTGACTGTGGAGGAGACCGAGCCGGGAACCTGCGCCGAGTGCGGTTCCGCCGGGCTGACGCGCAGCGAGGACGTGCTCGACACGTGGTTCTCCTCGGCGCTGTGGCCGTTCGCGATCCTCGGCTGGCCCGAGCAGACCGCTGAGCTCGAGGCCTGGTGCCCGGGGACCCTGAACACGACCGCCCGCGAGATCATCCGCCTCTGGGAGAACCGGATGATCTTCAGCGGCCTCGAGCTGATGGGCGAGGTCCCGTTCCGGCACGTGATCATCCACACCACGGTGCTCGCGGCCGATGGGCGACGGATGTCGAAGAGCCTCGGCACCGGCCTCGACCCACTCGAGCTGATCGACCGCCACGGGGCGGACGCGACGCGCTACGGGCTGCTGAAGCTCTCGTCCTCGCAGGACGTCCGCTTCTCCGAGGGCGCGATCGAGGAGGGACGCAAGCTCGCGAACAAGCTCTGGAACGTCTCGCGCCTGATCCTCGCCAACGTCGGCGAGGCGAAGCCGGAGCAGCGGCCGCAGGCGCTCGAGGAGCGCTGGATCGCGTGGCGGCTCGACCAGGCCCAGGCGCAGCTGGGCGAGCACTTCGGCGCGTTCGACTTCTCGCCCGCGATGAGCGCCCTCTACCACGTCACCTTCGACGACTTCTGCGACTGGTACGCCGAGGCGATCAAGCCGCGGCTCTACGGCGGCGACGAGGACGCGCAGGCGACCGCGCTCGCGAACCTCGAGCGGCTCCTGAAGCTCTTGCACCCGGCGATGCCGCACGTGACCGAGGAGATCTGGTCGAACCTCCCCGGCCGCGAGACCCGGCTGATCGTTGCACCGTGGCCGGAGCCGCTCGGCGCCGCCGCCGAGGCTGCCGAGTTCGAGCCGATCCGGACCGCCGCCGAGGTCTTCCGTCGCGCCGGCGTCAGGCCCACGCTCGACGAGGAGCAGCAGCGGATCTTCGACGCCGTGGTCAAGCCCGACCGGGCAAAGGTGGACGGCGGCAACGTCGAGGCGGAGGTTGAGCGGCTGCGCGGCGAGATCCAGCGGGCCGAGCAGATGCTGGCCAACGAGCGGTTCGTGCAGAACGCGCCCGGCGAGGTCGTCGAGGCGGAGCGCGAGAAGCTGGAGCGCTACCGTCGCGAGCTCGATGCCCTCGCCTCTTGACTGGCTCGAGTCGCTGTCCCCGTGGCCGGAGGAGTTCGGCCTCGGGCGCATGCATGCCCTGCTGGCCGCGCTCGGCGAGCCGCAGCGCCGCTTCCGCGCGATCCACATCGTCGGCACGAACGGCAAGTCAACCGCCACGCGCCGCGCCGCCGCGTTTCTCTCGCGCGAGGGGCTGAGCGTGGGGGCCTACACCTCGCCGCATGTCAGCGGCTGGGCGGAGCGGGTGCAGGTGGACGGCGAGGACGCCGACCTCGAGCAGGCGCTCGAGCGGGCGCGGCCCGCCGCCGAGCGGCTCGGGGCGACGCAGTTCGAGGTGCTGACCGCCTCCGCGTTCGCCGAGTTCGCCGCGGCCGGAGTCGAGGTCGCGGTGGTGGAGGCCGGCCTGGGCGGCCGACTGGATGCGACCAACGTCCTCGAGGCGGAGGTCGTTGCCCTGACCAACGTCGCGCTCGACCACACCGACGTCCTGGGCGAGACGCGAGAGGCGATCGCCGCCGAGAAGCTGGCCGTGGTCGCCCCCGGCGCGACGGTCGTGCTGGGCGAGCCGGACTGGGAGGCTCTCGCGCGCGCGCGCGAGGCGGGCAGCATCGTCCATGCCGAGGACGTCGGCCGCGCGGCCGCCGGGGCCCTCCTCGGGCGCGAGCTCCAGGGAGACGTGGATACGCATCTGCCCGGTCGCTTCGACGTGGTCGGCGAGGACGTCTTCGCGGGCGCGCACAACCCCGCCGGCGTCGCGTGGCTGCTCGACCGCCTCCCGCGACGCGACTACGTGGTCGTCGCCTCGATCCTGGCCGACAAGGACGCGGCGGCGATGCTGGCCGCCCTGTCGCAGGCGGGGAACACGCTGGTCGCCACCGCCTCACAGAGCGCGAGAGCGCTGCCCGCGGACGAGCTCGCGCGCGCCGCGAGTCCGCACTTCGAGCGGGTCGAGGCGGTCGCCGACCCCGCCGCGGCGCTCGACCGCGCGAGCGAGCTGGCGGGCGACGACGGCCCCGTGCTCGTCACCGGCTCGCTCTATCTCCTGGCCGACCTCACCGTCCGACTTCAGCGCGTACCATGGGGCAGTTCGGCGAGCGCCTGAGCGTCTTCGTGGTCGCCGTCATCGTCGTCCTGACGATCGTCGGCCTCGCGTTTGGCGCCGGCTACCTCGTCGGGAAGCTCCTCCTCTGAGGGAGGCGAGTGGCCCCAGTAGCGGACAACGGAATCTTCGACTTCTTCAGCGCCAGCACCTGGGCTGTGATCCGGAACCTGACGCTCTTCTTCGTCGCCGTGTTCTGGCTGTCCGTCGCCTTCTGGGTCAACAAAGACGCGCGGCGCCGGATCGAGGATCCATGGCTGGTCGCGATGGCGACCCTGCTCGGCCTCGTGCCGCCGTTCGTCGGCGCGCTGATCTACATGCTCTTCCGCCCGCCCGAGTACCTCGAGGACGTGCGCGAGCGGGAGCTCGAGATGAAGGCGATGGAGCAGCGGCTCACCCGGCGCGACATGCACTGCCCGGTTTGCCGCGCGGAGGTCGACGCCTCCTTCCTCGTCTGCCCGGTCTGCACGACGCGGCTGCGCCAGTCGTGCCGCACCTGCAAGCAGCCGCTCGAGGCGCTGTGGCAGGTCTGCCCGTACTGCGAGACCCCGGTCGAGCCCTCGGCGGTCGAGCCGCTCGGTCAGACACAGGCACTCACGCCGCCCCGGCGAGAGCGCAGCGTTTAGGTCACTGAGTAGACTCCGCCGCCGATGGCGGTCGAGCGCACACTCGTACTGATCAAGCCCGACGCGGTGCAGCGCGGCCTCGCGGGCGACATCCTCGGACGCTTCGAGCGGCGCGGTCTCGCGATTCGCGAGGCGCGGCTCGTCCAGGTCGACCGCGAGCTCGCGGAGCGCCACTACGCCGAGCACGCGGAGAAGCCGTTCTTCGGCGAGCTGGTCGAGTTCATCACCTCGGCGCCGACGCTCGCGCTCGCGCTCGAGGGCGAGTCGGCGATCTCGGTCGTCCGCACGACGATGGGCGCGACCAACCCGACGGACTCCGCTCCGGGGACGATCCGGGGCGACCTCGCGCTCGCGATGCCGGACAACCTGGTGCACGGCTCGGACTCGCCGGACTCGGCGCAACGCGAGCTCGAGCTCTGGTTCGGCGATGAGCGGGCCTGAGCTCACCGAGCACGCGCTCAAGAACCGCGAGTTCTGGGACAACCAGAGCGCCGAGTACGACGAGCGGAACGCGAAGTTCATCGAGCGTGGGATGGCCTGGGGCCTGTGGCAGATTTCCGAGGCCGAGCTGCAGGTGCTCGGCGACGTCGAGGGCAAAGACGTGCTCGAGCTGGGCTGCGGCTCCGGCGACTGGTGCCGCTCGCTCCTACGTGCCGGCGCCCGACCGGTTGGTCTCGACAACTCGGAGGCGCGGCTCGAACGCGCCCGCGCGGGAAACGAGGCGGCCGGGGTCGAGTTCCCGCTCCTGCACGCGAGCGCCGAGGCGATCCCGCTCGAGGATGCCTCGTTCGACGTCGCCACAGCCGACTGGGGCGCGCCGACCTTCTCCGACCCGTATCTGTTCGTGCCCGAGACAGCCCGGGTGCTGCGGCGGGGCGGGCTCTTTGTCTTCAGCGGCGCCACGCCGCTTGACTGGATCACGTTCGACGAGCAGGCCGACACGTTCTCGGACCGGCTGCAACGCGACTACTTCGGGATGCACCGTTGGGAGACGCCCGAGGGGTCGGTCGAGTTCATGCTCCCGATCGGCGAGTGGATCCGGCTCTTCCGGCGCTCGGGCTTCGTGATCGAGGACCTGATCGAGGTGCAGCCGTCCGAGGGCGCTGAGTCGACGTATCGCTCAGCCGAGGAGACGGACTGGGCCCGGCGCTGGCCGATGGAGCAGATCTGGAAGGTGCGGAAGTCATGACATTGACTGAGCACGCCCAGCGGAATCGGGATGCCTGGACCGCGCAGGCGCCTGAGTACGCGGCCAACGCCGAGCGCGCCTGGGCGCAGGAGGACGTCACCTGGGGCATCTGGGAAATCCCCGACGCCGAGGTGCACGCGCTGCCGGACGTGGCCGGGAAGGACGTCGTCGAGCTCGGCTGCGGGACGGCCTACATCTCGGCCTGGCTCGCCCGGCGCGGCGCGCGTGTCACCGGCGTCGACATCACCCCGGCCCAGCTCGAGACCGCGCGCGCGATGCAGGCGAAGTTCGGCCTCGAGTTCCCGCTGGTGGAGGCGAGCGCCGAGGACGTTCCGTTGCCCGACGCCTCGTTCGATCTCGCCGTCTCCGAGTACGGCGCCTCGATCTGGGCCGACCCGTATCTGTGGATCCCGGAGGCCTCGCGGCTGCTGCGCCCTGGCGGCGAGCTCGTCTTCCTCGTCAACGGGACGATCCTCGTCCTCGCCTTCCAGGAGCAGGAGATCCCACCCGACGAGCTGCTGCGGCGGCCGTACTTCGGCATGCACCGATTCGAGTGGCCCGACGAGGACGGGATCGACTTCCACCTCGGCTACGGGGACTGGATCCGGCTCCTGCGCGCGAACGGCCTCGAGGTCGAGGACCTGATCGAACTTCAGGCGCCACCGAATGCCGAGCGGCATCGCTACGACGCGCTTCCGGGGCCGGAGTGGGCGCGAAGTTGGCCGTCGGAGGAGATCTGGCGGGCACGCAAGGTCGCTTGAGCGTCCCGCCTGCACCGCCGCTGATCCTCGCCTCGACCTCGCCCAGGCGGCGGGCGATCCTCGAGCAGCTGCGGATCCCGTTCGACGTCGTCGCCCCGAGCTACGACGAGACCGACGGCGACCCGGTCGCGCACGCCGTCGGCAAGGCGCGCTCGGTCGGCAACGTTGCGGGCGACCGGCCGGTGCTGGGCTGCGACACCGAAGTGCTCTGCGACGGCAGACTCTTCGGCAAGGCGGAGACCAGCGCGGAGGCGGAGGACATGCTCGAGAGTCTCTCGGGCAAGACGCACGAGGTCGTCTCGGGCCTCGCGCTGCTCACGCCCGCCTGGGAGGAGGTTCACCGCGAGGTGACGCGCGTCACCTTCCGGCCTCTGACCGCCCGCGACCTCGCGCACTACGTCGCGGCGCGCGAGTGGGAAGGGCGTGCCGGCGCCTATGCGATCCAGGGCCTCGGTGCGTCCCTGGTCGAGCAAATCGAGGGCGACTACCTGAACGTCGTCGGCCTACCGGCAGCGCTGCTCGTGCGCCTGCTGGCCGAGCGCTTCGCGGGCGTCTACGGCTTCGGCTGACCGAGAGGCCCTGGAAATGCGGGACAAACCGCGTTTCGTCGCTAGACTCGTGCGGGCTGATGGGTCTCATGGGGTACTTCAACGGCTTCGGCGGCCGCGACATGGCCGTCGACCTCGGAACCGCCAACACGCTCGTCTACGTGCGCGGCCGCGGCATCGTGCTCTCGGAGCCGAGCGTGGTCGCCATCGACCAGCGCACGGGTGAGGTGCACGCGGTCGGAGTCGAGGCCAAGCGCATGCTCGGCCGCACCCCGGGGACGATCTCCGCGATCCGCCCGCTCAAGGACGGCGTGATCGCCGACTTCGACGTCACCGAGCAGATGCTGCGCCACTTCATCCAGAAGGTGCACCAGCATCGCTTCGCGCACCCGCGCGTGGTGGTCTGCGTCCCCTCGGGCGTCACCGGGGTGGAGAAGCGCGCGGTCGAGGAGGCGACGCTGAGCGCGGGCGCGCGCCAGGCCTACCTGATCGAGGAGCCCATGGCCGCCGCGATCGGGGCCGGCCTGCCTGTCGCCGAGCCGACCGGGAACATGATCGTCGACATCGGCGGCGGCACCACCGAGGTCGCCGTGATCTCGCTCGGCGGGATCGTCGTCAGCCAGAGCCTTCGCGTCGGCGGCGACGAGATGGACGAGGCGATCATCAGCCACATCAAGAGCGAGTACAAGCTGCTCATCGGCCAGCAGACCGCCGAGGAGATCAAGCTCGAGGTCGGCTCGGCCTTCGACCTGCGCGAGGAGGTGCAGGCCGAGGTTCGCGGCCGCGACATGCTTACCGGCCTGCCGAAGACGGTCATCCTCTCGAGCGAAGAGGTCCGCCGCGCGCTCGACGGCCCGGTCGGCCAGATCATCGAAGCGATCAAGTCGACCCTCGACAAGACCCCGCCCGAGCTCGCGGCCGACATCATGGACCGCGGGATCGTGCTCGCCGGCGGCGGCGCGCTCCTGAACGGGCTCGACGAGCGCCTGCGCCACGAGACCCAGATGCCGGTGCACCTCGCCGAGAGCCCGCTCACGTGCGTCGCGGTCGGATCCGGCCGCAGCCTCGAAGAGTTCGAGGCGATCCACCGCAGCCAGGCGGCCAAGCGCCGCAACAACCACCGGCCCTACAACTAGCTCCGACTCGCGGCCCGCCGCCGTCTTGCCTACACTAGGCCGTTCTCGTGCAGCACAGGAACCGCAGCGCACGGATTGCGGTCCTGGGGTCCCCCGCTCCGCGCTCCAGGCCCACCGGGTCGTCCTCCCGCAGTAGCACCGCCCTCAAGCGGCGCATCGTGGCGGGAGTGCTCGTGCTGCTCTCGATCGTCCTGATCACCATCTATTTCCGCGAGCCCGCGGGCGGCGGCCTCCACGGCGTCCAGAGCGCGGGGGCCAGCGTGCTGCGCCCGTTCGAGGTCGGTGCCGAGCGCATTGCACGGCCGTTCCGCGACGCCTACGGCTGGTTCGCGGGCCTGATCCACGCGAAGTCCGAGAACGGGCGCCTCCGCCTGAAGCTCGACCAGGTAACGGGGCAACTGATCCAGAGCACGAACGCGCTGGAGGAGAACGCCGACCTCAAGCGCCAGCTGCAGTACATCGGCTCGCCCGCCTTCCCGAAGGACTACAGGCCGGTCACGACCGCGATCATCGCGCGGCCACCGAGCGAGTTCCAGCAGGAGGTCGGGATCGCCGCGGGCTCGAGCAGCGGGATCCGCGTCGACGATGCGGTGGTCACGTCCGACGGGCTCGTTGGCAAGGTGAGCTCGGTCGCGAGCCACCAGTCGCAGGTGACCCTGCTGACCGACCCGAACCTCAGCGTCTCCGCCCGCGACTTCGAGACGAGGGCAATCGGTCTCGTGGGCCACGGGCAGGGCCGCGGGACGCTGACCCTCGAGCGGGTGCAGAAGGCGCAGACGCTGAGGCGAGGCGACACGATCGTCACGCAGTACTGGAAGGTCGGCAACCTCACCGCGCTCTTCCCGGCCGGGATCCTGATCGGCTACGTCAGCGGCGCCCTGCAAAGCGAGGTCGACCTCTACTGGCAGGCGCAGATCGCGCCGGCCGTCCACTTCGACTCGCTCACGTCCGTGATCGTCCTCGTCCCGAAGAACAGGGGCCGGTGAGCATCAACTTCCTCGAGCCGGCGAAGGTGGCGCTGCTCGTCTTCACGGCCGCGATCCTGCAGGTGACGATCTTCTCGGAGATCGACATCCTCGGCGGCTATCCCGACGTGGTGCTGCTGACGCTGGTTGCGATCGCGCTGCTGCGCGGCTCGATCTACGGAGCGGGCGCGGGGTTCTTCGCCGGCCTGATCGTCGACACCGCGAACCTCGCCACGCTCGGGGTCACCTCGCTGCTGCTGACGATCGCCGGCTACTGGATCGGCCGCTACGGCGAGACGACCGGGCGCGACCGCGTCCACGCGCCGTTCGTGTCCGTCGCCGTCGCAACCGTGCTCGTCCAGATCGGCGCGCTGATCCTCCACTACCTGCTCGGGGACACGGTCTCGGCGCGGCGCGTGCTGCTGGAGGCGCTCCCGCCGAAGGTCGCGCTGAACCTGCTGCTGACCCTGCCTGTCTACGCCCTCACGCGGCGCGTGCTCGCGCTCGGCTCGCAGCCCGAGGGAGCGACCGAGGTGCGGCTCCTTGGCTAGCTCGGGCCCGCGCGCCGGCCGCTCGCGCTCGGACCGCTTCCTGCCTCCCGACCCGCGCGTCGAGGGGCCATACCGCTTCACTCCGCAGCTCGCGCTGCGGATCGCGATCTTCGGCGCGGTCGCGCTCGCGGCGTTCGGCGTGCTCTTCTTCCGGCTCTGGGCGCTGCAGGTTCTCTCGGGCCCGCAGTACCTGCGCGCCGCTCTGGACAACCAGGTCCGCTCGGTGCGGATCGAGGCGCCGCGCGGCCAGATCCTCGACCGCAAGGGACGTGCACTCGTGAGGAACATCCCGGGCACCGCCGTCCTGCTCTACCCGGCCGACCTGCCAGATACCTGGGCGGCCCGGCTCGCCGAGCTGAAGCGGCTCTCGAAGGTGGTCAAGGTCCCCGTGCCGGAGCTGGTACGCGCGATCAACCGCCGCGGGAACGACCCGATCACGCCCGTCGTCGTACGCGAGACGATCAAGCGAACGGCCCGGATCAACTACCTGATCGAGCGGAACGGGGAGTTCCCGGGCGTCCGCGTCACGGACACGTTCATCCGCGGCTACCCGTACGGCTCGGTGGGCGCGCACGTGCTGGGCTACGTGAACGAGATCTCGCCCGAGCAGCTCAAGGCCCTTCAGCGCAAGGGCTATGCGGCCGGGGACAAGATCGGCGAGGCGGGCGTCGAGGCAACGTACGACCAGTACCTGAGAGGACACGCAGGCCTGGCGCAGCTGCGAGTCGACTCGCTAGGCCGGCCGCGCAGCCCGCTGGTCACCGAGCGCCAGCCCGCCGCGGGCGAGTCGATCAAGCTGACGATCGACGTCGACCTCCAGCGGGCCGCCGAGCAGGCGCTCGTGTACGGGATCGACAAGGCGCAGCGAAACAGCCAGTGGGCGGCGAACGGCGGCGCCATCGTCGCGCTCGACCCACACGACGGCTCGATCCTCGCGATGGCCTCGAACCCGACCTACGAGCCGAAGCTGTACGCGGGCCGCGTCAGCTCCCGCCGCCTGGCGAACGCGGGCCTGGCCGGCCCGAGGGCCGCGACGATGAACTACCCGTCGCTCAACCGCGCCGTCGATGGCCTCTATCCGGCCGGCTCGACCTTCAAGCCGGTGACCGCGCTCGCCGCGTTGCAGACGCGGATCATCTCCTCCGCGAGCGAGCTCCCCTGCACGGGCAGCTACACGGTCTACAAGGACGACGGCTCGGGCCAGGTCGACCGCGTCTTCCACAACTGGGACCCGTACATCAACACGATGATGACGCTGCCGACCGCGCTCGCCGTCTCGTGCGACACGTTCTTCTACCAGCTGGGTCTCGACTTCTACAAGCTGCCGCCGAGCCAGGGCCACCCACTCCAGCTCTGGGCCTCGAAGTTCGGCATCGGGCGCAAGACCGGCGTCGACATCGCGCCGGAATCGGCGGGGCTGCTCCCGACACCGGAGTGGCGCAAGCGGAACTTCACGCCGAAAACCGACCCCGGCAACTGGCAGGTCGACCGCCTCTGGAAGACGGGCGACTCGATCCAGCTCACGATCGGCCAGAAAGACCTGCTCGTGACGCCGCTGCAGATGGCCCGCTTCTACGCGCTCGTGGCCAACGGCGGCAGGCTCGTGCGCCCCCACCTAGTCCAGGACGTGCAGGAGGGCGGAGGCGCGCCGCATTCGCCCGCGCGGATCGTCCACCGCTTCATCGAGCCGGCCCCGCAACCGGTCGGGCTCGAGCCGACGGCGCTGAACGTGGTCCAGGACGGCCTCTACCGCGCGACCCACGACCCGCTCGGCACCGGCTACGGCGTCTTCGGCAACTTCCCGGTGGCGATCGCTGGCAAGACCGGGACGGCCGAGAAGATCGTCCAGCTGCCGCAGTTCGGCTACTTCGGCTCACAGGACCAGTCGTGGTGGTGCGGCTACGGGCCTGCCGCCGCGGGTGAGAACCCCGAGCTCGTCGTCTGTGCCCTGATCGAGAACGGCGGCCACGGCGGCGACGCGGCCGCTCCCGCGGCGCTGAAGGTCTTCGAGTCGTACTTCCACCGCAGCGGATCGCTCGGAGCGATCCATTCCGACTAGATGACGATCGAGGCCGTCGACACCAGGGCGCGCGGACTCCGGCCGCACAGGACGGAAGCCGTCGAGGTCGCCTCCGCGATCCGCCGGATCGACTGGCTCCTGCTCGGCGGGATGGTGGCGCTGCTCGCGTACGGCCTCTGGGCGATCAGCGGGATCACGGCCCGGGACGTGACCGGGAACGCGAACTACTTCGTCGTCCGCCAGGCGGTCTACGCCGCTGTCGGCTGCCTCGGCTTCGTGGCGCTGCTGTTCGTCGACCCGCAGATCTACCGCCGGTACAAGCGCCCGATCTACGTCGGCACGGCCGGCCTGATGCTGCTCGTGCTCCTCGGCGGCACCGTCTCGAGGCACTCGAAGCGCTGGCTCGACATCGGCTTCTTCCGCTTCCAGCCGTCCGAGTTCGGGAAGCTCCTGTTCGTCCTCTTCCTCGCCGGCTTCCTCGCCGACCGCGCGCGGCGGGTGGGGGAGAGCCGCACCGTGCTCGAGGCGATCGGCTTCGGCTTGATCCCGATCCTGCTGGTCTTCATCCAGCCCGACATCGGCACCGCGATGGTCTATGCGGCCGCGCTCGCGGCGGTGCTGTTCGTGGCAGGGGTGCGCTGGGTGCACCTGGCCGCGCTGGCCGCCGGAACGGTGGTGATGATCATGGCCGTGCTGTGGCTGCTGCCGGCGAGCGGCGTCCACGTCTTGAAGGACTACCAAGCGAAGCGAATCACCGGCTTCACGCACCCCGATTCCGACCCGGCCGGCGCCACCTACAACGTGGCGCAGTCGATCAACGCCGTCGGCGCCGGAGGTGTCAAGGGCCGCGGCGAGGCCGGAGCGACCCAGACGAACCTGAACTTTCTGCCCGAGCACGCGACCGACTTCGCCTTCGCCTCGCTGGCCGAGCAGCGCGGCTTCGTCGGCGTCTCCGTGCTCCTGCTGCTCTACCTGCTCGTCGTCTGGCGAGGCCTGAAGGTGATCGCGATCGCGCGCGACGCCTTCTCGGCGATCGCCGCGGCAGGGATCGTGTTCGCGTTCCTGTTCCAGGTGTTCGTCAACGTCGGCATGAACATCGGCGTCGCGCCGGTGACGGGAATTCCGCTCCCGTTCGTCAGCGTGGGCGGCTCGGCGTTGATCGCGAACCTGCTCGCAATGGGCGTCCTGCAGGCGATCTACATCCGCGGCGCAGCCAGGCCCAAGGCCTACCGGTAGTAAGCAAGCGGCCACCCCGTGCCAGGCGGCCGACGAGTAGTGGCCTTCTGACGTGACCGATCCGCGGACGGAGCTCGTCGGTCGTGGCTACGACGCCATCGGCGAGCGCTTCGCCGAGTGGCGCGATCGGATCGTGGGCGATCCGCGCCGCGAGTGGGAGGCAGAGCTCGTGTCGCGGCTGCCGGACGGGGCGCGTGTGCTCGAGCTCGGCTGCGGGGCAGGTGTGCCCGACACGCAGCGCCTTGCCACGCGCTTCCAGGTGAGCGGCGTTGATGTCTCGGCGGAACAAGTGCGCCGTGCCCGAGCCGCGGTGCCGGGAGCCGAGTTTGTCCACGCCGATTTCACCGCGCTCGAGCTCGAACCGGAGTCGTTCGACGCGGTCGTCTCGTTCTATGCGTTCAATCACGTCCCGCGGGAGCTGCTTGCGGCGACGTTCGCGCGGATCCGCCAGTGGCTTGTCCCGTCCGGTCTGCTGATGACGGCGCTTGGAACGAGCGATACGGAGGGCTGGACCGGAGACTGGCTTGGTGCACCGACGTTCTTCTCGAGCTTCCCACCCGAGACCAATACGCGGCTCGTGCGGGAAGCGGGCTTCAAGATCCTTCGCGATGAGCTTGTTACCTTCCGCGAGCCGGATGGCGACGCGACCTTCCAGTGGGTCCTGGCGATGCGGTGAGCTCGGCGTGGCAGTGTGCCAGCGTCTCGGAATGTCACCTGCCGGACTGGAGCTCCCAGGCGGCGATGACGGCGTCTTCTATGACGTCGGCATTTCCGTTCTCGAGGTCGGCGACGATCATCATGTGCCTGGCGAAGCGCTTTGGCACCGAGAACGTGTCCGGGAACGACTGGAGCAGGAAATCTCGAAAGTCGAACGACGCTCGGATGACGACGTGGCTGTCGTCGAGCTGCCGGGCGACCAGACGCCCCCGGTACCGCCAGTCGAGTAGGCCGTCGCGGCGACGCTCGGCGACGCCGTCAAGCTGAGCTGCCAGGCGGCTGAGGTCGGCGAGCCTCATCAAGGCATGCTCGCATGACCTACCACCACCTGTGCCTGCCGCCCCAGCACCGTTCCTAGCGTTCCGGTGGGGGCGCGTGGCCGGAGGCGCGAACGGCATGCCCCAATTACCATCGCCACCCGTGGCCGAGGGCGTCGTCATCCGTCCCGAGCGCGACGCGGACCGTCCCGTGATCGCAGAAGTGGTCCGCGCGGCATTCGTCGGACACCCCGACGAGGTCGCGTCGTTCGTCGAGCGCATTCGGGCGTCGGAACAGTTCATTCCGGAGCTGGCGTTGGTCGCCGAGGACTCCTCCGGTGTGATTGCTCACGTGATGCTGAGC
>DATLPH010000206.1:0-3758 GCA_035535855.1 Gaiellaceae bacterium | reverse complement strand
GCGAGCTCGTCGAGATGGGGGTCGCGCTCGGCGGTGCCGCCCGCCTCCTCGATCAGCTTCAGCCAGGCCTCCGTGTGGCGCGACTCGTCCTGCACCATCGTCGAGTAGTAGAGCTTCGCCTCCGGCTCGGGCGCGATGTTGAGCAGCTGCGAGGCCATCTCGCAGGCCAGCATGTCCGCCTGGAGCTGCTGGGTGAGCACCGAGCGCCACATGTCGCGGCGGCGGGCCTTGCGTTCGGGGGAGCCCTTGCCCTCCGGGATCGGCGGCAGCTCGCCCCAGGGGAGGTCGCGCACCTGCCACTCCTGCCGCTTGGCGAGCTCGTAGAAGCGGAGAACTCCCGCGAACGCCTCGCGCTCTTCCCGCTCCTGGTCGATGACCTGCTCGGTTTCCACAACGGCAGCTTAAGCTCAGGGCCGTGGACTTGCGGAAATGGCCCAGGAAGAACGACGAGGACTCGATTCGCGCGCGCCAGCAGGCGCTCGGGCTCGACGGCGAGGTCGCGGCGATCGACCTCGAGCCGTTCGCCAAGGCACAGGAGATGCTGACCGGCGCAGCCGTGATTCCGGTCTCCGTGGTCGGACCGGTGGAGCTCGAGCTCGGCGAGTACGAGCTGCGCGAGCCGGACGGCGCGGTCGTCGAGACGGGCCGTGGGCGCGACTCGGTGCTCGTGCCGCTGGCGCACACCGAGGGCGGCCTCTCCGCGTCGCTGCACCGGGGCGCGCGAGCCGTTGCCGAGTCGGGCGGGTTCCGCACCTACGTGCTCGGCGACCGGATCACGCGCGCCTCGTGCTTCGTCTGCGGCTCGGCGGCCGAGGCGATCGAGCTCGCGGCCTGGATCGAAGATCAGCTCGGCGCGATGCAGGACTGGCTCGCGGAGCATGACGACCCGTCGCTGTCGACGTTCGCGCGGTTGCGCGGCGTGAAAACGCACGTGGTCGGCCCGATGTGCCACGTGCTCTGGCGCTGGACGACCGGCGACGCCGTCGGCGCGAACATGATGACCCGCAACTCCTACGTCCTGAACATGGGCTACGTGGTGGAGCGCGCGCCCGTGAAGGCGGAGCGTTCGATTCTCGAGGCGAACATGGGCGGCGACAAGAAGCCCTCCTTCGAGTACTTCCAGAGCGGCCACGGCAAGACGGTGATCGCGGAGGCGACGCTGACCGAGGACGCGGTTCGGCGGGTGCTGCGGACGAAGCTCGAGGATCTCGCCGAGCTTGCCTGGGCGGGCACGCACGGCGCGGTCGCCTCCGGGATGCAGTCGGTCGCGTTCACGCCGGCCACGGCGGTGGCGGCGATCTTCGCGGCAACCGGCCAGGACCTCGGGATGGTCGGCACGAGCTCGATGTCGCACGGAGTGGCCCGGCGCGTCGAGGACGGGCTCCAGGTCTCGATGCGGATGCCGGGGCTCGAGGTGGCGACGATCGGGGGCGGCACCACGCTCCCCTACGCGCGCCGCTGGCTCGAGGTGCTGGGCTGCGCCGGAGCCGGCAAGGTCTACCGACTCGCACAGATCGTGGCCGCCGCCACCCTCGCACTCGAGATCTCGGCCTCGGCCGCGATGGCCACCGCCGGCTCGGCGGAGTTTTTCCGCGCCCACCACGAGCGAGGCGGCCTTCGCTGACTTGAGTGATGCGGGGCCGCGCTGGGACGGCCGATAAACACTGCGACAAGCGACGTATCTGCGGCCAGACGAGGTGAGCGAAAATGCTTCGGACCTGGCTTATGGCGATGCTTGCGGCAGCAATGCTCGTGGCCGTTCGCGACCACGACGTCCTCCACCGTGCCCGTTTGATGGGGTACTGCACGACTTCCCCGAGGCCGGCGGGAACGACAGGCGTCTGGCGCGCCTGCGAGAAGGGCGTCATCGACGGTCGCCCGGATCTCTCGCGCCAGTCCTGCCGCCGCCGGGCTCAGCACGGGGCGGTGGAGTACTGGAGCTGCCCCGCACGCCTCCAGGCCAGCCGGGTGGGTTAGCGCGCTGTAGCGTGCACCCGTGCTGCGCGAGGTTGCCGAGTATCCGAATTCCTTCGGCCCGCTCGGCCCTGCCGACGAGCGGATCGACACCGGCCGCTACACGCTCTGCCTTGGCCCCGGCTCGACCTGGAACACGGTTCAGCGGCAGCGCTTCGGGCTCGACGAGCTCGACGACGTGCTCGAGGAGGTTCGGGCGGCGCTGCGCGAACGCGGCCGGCCGCGCACGCAATGGGAGGTCGGAAGCTCGGCGCCTCCCGGGCTCGTGGACGCGCTGCTCGAGCGCGGCCTCGTGCGGGACAAGGAGCCGTACGCGGTCGCGCTCGTGCTGACGGAGGAGCCACCGGCCGCCCGAGCTGGGCTTGTCGCCCGGCGGGTCGAGACACTCGACGACTACGCAGCCGGAACCGCCGTCCAGTGGGAGGCTTTCGGCACCTCCGAGTCCGACATCGCCGAGGCGCGCGAGCTCCTGCCGCAGCGCTTCGCTGAGACGACGAACCTGATGCATGTGGTCTTGCTCGACGGCGAGGTCGTGTGCGCCGGCACCGCCGCTCCGAGCGAGCACGGCTTGCTCCTCTACGGAGGCTCGACCCTCGCGTCCGCCCGCGGTCGCGGCGCCTACCGCGCGCTGATCCGCGCGCGCTGGGACGACGCGGTCGGGCTCGGCACGCCCGCTCTGATCACGCAGGGTGGCTCGATGTCGCGGCCGATCCTCGAGCGCCTCGGCTTCGAGCAGGTCGGCGAGGTGCACATGCTCCTCGACGTGCTCGAGGACTAGAGATGGCCTAGAGAGATCGGCACGGCCCCGGGCAGGAGCCTGTTGAAGCGGTTGCCCTCGAAGTGGTTGTCGACGCCGAGGAAGTTCCCGATCCCGGCCCAGCTCTGGCCGACGAAGGTGCAGCCGACGACGCTGTTGCGCGTCGTGCCCGCGTCGAGATAGACGCCGACGAGGGAGGTCGTGAAGCGGCTGTCGCGGAAGACGTTGTCGACGCTCGCCGGCTTGCCGCCCCAGGCCGGGTCGGCCCATTCGGCGTTCACGCCCCGTCGCACGGCCGGGCCGACGTGCAGCCGCTCGAAGGTCGCCTCGCGCGTGAAGTGCTCGAGGTAGATCCCGACCGGCGTGCGGTCGATCTCGACGTCACGCAGCCGTGAACCGGTGTTCGCAGTTCCGGTCCAGACACCGGCCAGGCCGCAATTGACCGCGCTCGCGCGGCGGACGGTGCCGCGGCTGCCGAGCCAGAAGCACGCCTCGGCGGTGCCGTTCGAGGAGCCGCGGACAGGCCGCGCAACCCGTGTGACGGCGACGTCCTCCAGCAGGTACGGGTGGCGGGCGATGTACGCCGGCTTGTTCGGGTCGACCATCACGCCGTAGCTGCGGAAGCCGCGGACGACGACCCGGCGGGCGACGAACCCTTCAGGCTCACGCACGGCCAGGCCCGAGTCGATGCGGCCGTGCCCGGCGATCGTCGTGTCGAGCACGTGTGCCCTGCTGGCCGAGCCCCAGACGTGGACGACGTCGCCGTTGAGCGTCCGGTTGGGGTCGCGCACATCGAAGCGCAGGCCGCGGAGAACCGGGAAGTCGCGCCCGTGGTTCGCCCCGAGCACGATTCCGGCCCGCAGCACCGCCTGCCCGATGCGGGCCGCATAGAGCCGGTTCCCGTGCCGCACGTAGAAGGGCTCGCCGTGGTCGTAGACGCCGGATGCGAGGACGATGTTCGTCGCCCTCGGCCGCGCGAGCGCGCGTACGAGCTGGTGCGAGCTCCGCACGCGGATCGCGCCCACGG
>DATLPH010000205.1:0-2504 GCA_035535855.1 Gaiellaceae bacterium | reverse complement strand
GCGGCCGAGAGCGCGAGTAGCGCCGCGGTCGAGTCGTCGAGGTCGCTGCGCAGCTCCCCGAGCTCGCGGCCCTCACGGAAGAGCGCCCGGATCCGCTCCTCGTAGCGCCGCCGCTCGCCGATGATCTCGTCGCGCCGCTCGCCCTCGAGGTAGCGCCACTCCTGGACGAACACCGTCGCCACCTCGAGCTGGTCGGCAACGACGCGCAGGTGTGAGCGCAGGGCGAGGCGGATCTTCTCGGATGGCCGGGGCGAGTCGTCGATCGCGTCGAGACCGGCGTGGAAGGCGCGTGCGCCCTCGAGCATCGTCTCGTAGAGCAGGTCCTGCTTCGAGGAGATGTGCGCGTAGAGGGAGCCCTTCTGCACCCCGAGCGCCTCCGCGATCTCGCCGATCGAGGTGCCGTGGTAGCCCTTCTCGGCGAACAGCCGCGCCGCCTGCCGCGTCAGCTCGGTGCGCCTCGCGGACATGGCCCTAGCCTAACGAGCAGACGCGCATCGCCTGTTTGCTATTATCGCATAGATGCTATATGGCCACTGACGCGTTCGAGCGCCTGCGCGAACGACTCGCCCACGTCGATCAGGACCAGGGCTGGTTCTTCGCGCGCATCGCGGAGCAGGTGGCCGAGCAGCGCAAGGCACACGGTCTCTCGCAGGCCGAGCTGGCCGAGCTGACCGGGACGACGCAGTCGGCCATCGCGCGCCTCGAGTCGGGCGGCAGGCCGCCCCGGATCGACACGCTGCTGCGAATCGCGGAAGCGCTCGATTGCGCGCTCGCAGTCGACTTGCGGCCGCGAACGAGACCCGCAGCGGAGGCGCGAAGCGCCGGCGGAGCTGCGTAACGCTGGTACCCTAACGACCGTTCGGTATGGAACAACGCGAGCGGGAATTCCTGGAGTACGTGCAGGGCGGCGGCCAGGTCGAGGCCGGCGACTGGCTCCCCGACGAGTACCGCGCGCGGCTGCGCAAGTTCATCGAGATGCACGGCAACTCGGAGCTGATGGGCGTGCTGCCCGAGCGCGAGTGGATCCTGCGCGCGCCGACGCTGCAGCGGAAGCTCGCGCTGACCGCGAAGGTCCAGGACGAGGTCGGCCACGCGCAGCTGATCTACCGCGTCGTCGAGGACCTCGGCAAGCCGCGCGAGGAATGCCTGGACGACCTGATCTCGGGCAAGTCGAAGTTCCACAACGTCTTCCACTATCCGACCAAGACCTGGGGCGACGTCGGCGTGATCGCGTGGCTCGTCGACGCGGCCGCGATCATCAGCCAAAAGGCGCTGCTCAAGTGCTCCTACGCGCCGTACGCGCGGATCATGAAGAAGATCTGCTGGGAGGAGTCGTTCCACATCCTCCACGGCCGCGACGTGATCCTGACGCTGATGAACGGCACCGACGACCAGCGTGAGCTCGTTCAGGAAGCGCTGAACCGCTGGTGGGGCCCGCTGATGCAGTTCCACGGCAACCCGATCGAGCCAGAGCAGGACCCGATGTTCGTCTGGCGGATCAAGAGCCAGGGCAACGACGAGGCGCGGCAGCAGTTCCTCGACGGCTACGTGCCGCAGATCTGGGAGCTCGGCCTGACCGTGCCCGACCCGGAGCTGCGCAAGGACGAGGAGAGCGGGCGCTGGCTCTACACCGAGCCGGACTGGGACGAGCTGATGCACGTCGTCACCGGGCACGGGCCGAAGACCGAGGACCGGCTCGACCTGCGTCGGGCTGCGCGCGAAAACTCGGCCTGGGTTCGGTCGGTCTTGCTCGCCGCGTGATCTACGAGGTCTTCAGGCAGGAGCGGAAAGGCCAGGCGTTCCAGCACGCCGGCTCGATCGAGGCCGCCGACGAGCGCTTCGCCGAGTCGTACGCCCGCGAGCAGTACGGGCGCCGCGGCGAGTCGCAGGCCCTCTGGGTCGTCGCGCGCGACTCGATCATGCGGATCGAGGA
Source organism: Gaiellaceae bacterium (assembly GCA_035535855.1). GTDB lineage: Bacteria > Actinomycetota > Thermoleophilia > Gaiellales > Gaiellaceae > AC-32. The sequence goes on along the minus strand of DATLPH010000205.1, from coordinate 571 downwards.
GTTCGTCGACGAGCTGAACCGGAACTACCACCGCGTCGACGGCTACCCGTTGAAGGAGAAGCTGAAGGAGGCACGTGAACGAGCGGGCACAGCTGCTCCTCGAGATCGCTGACGACGAGCTGATCCTCGGCTGGCGCGACTCCGAGTGGACCGGGATCGCGCCCTTCCTCGAGGAGGACGTCGCCTTCTCGTCGATCGCCCAGAACGAGGTCGGCCACGCACGCGCGCTGTACGAGCTGGCCGCGCGCGACCTCGGCACGACCGCGGACGAGCTCGCCTTCGACCGCAAGCCCGAGGAGTACTGCTGCAGTGAGCTCGTCGAGCTGCGGCTGCCCGAGTGGGAGCGGACGATCGCGCGGCACGTGCTCTACGAGCAGGCGGACGCAGAGCGGCTCGCACGGCTGAAGACCTCCGATGACGCGGAGCTCGCCGGCCTCGCGGCGAAGATCGACCGCGAAGAGGTCTACCACCGGCTGCACGCCGAGATGTGGGCCGAACGGCTGCAGGCCGAGCCGCGCTTCATCGCCGCGCTCGATGAGCTGCGTCCGCTCGTCGACCGGCGCAAGGGGCA
>DATLPH010000204.1:0-6290 GCA_035535855.1 Gaiellaceae bacterium | reverse complement strand
GCCGTCGTCGTCCCAGGCGCCCGAGCCGTCCGCGTCCTTCTCGTCGGGGATGCCGAAGAGCAGCACGGCGCGCACGCCGAGGCGCTGGGCTTCCGTCACCTCGGCGACAAGATCGTCGACGGAGAAGCGCCCGAGCGCGGGCAGGTCCGGGTTCGCCTCGGTGGCCGGGCCGACAAAGAGCGGAAGGACGAAGTCGTCGAGATCCAGGCGCGTCTCGCGCACGAGCGCTCTCAGCCGGTCGCTCCGGCGCAGGCGCCGCATCCGAGTCAGAGGAAACGCGCTCACACCAACAATCTACGCGCTTCCACGCGCGCCAGCGCGCCGAAGACCGCGCCCAGCGCAACCAGCCAGAGGCTCTCCCGCAGCACCTCGCCCCAGGGGCTTAGGTCGTACAGCGCCGAGCGGAAGAACTTGACCGAGTGGACGAACGGGAGCGCGTTGCTGAGCCAGCCCGCGGGCGGGACGATCTCGGGAGGGATCAGCCCGAGGAAGACGACGGGCATCACCACGAGCAGCGCGACAAGCGAGGCCGAGCGGGCCTCCCGGGCGAGCGCCCCGAGCAGGGCCCCGAGGGCCCCGAGCGCACCGCCGGCGAGGACGAGCCCGACCACGAGCAGCGGCAGCCGCCGCCAGGCGACCCCACCCGTGACGTTCGCCACCTCGATGATCGTCCCGAACGCGATCGCGATCGCGAGGCCGACCGTGAGCGCAACCACGGCCGCGAGCGCGATCTTCGCCCAGACGAGGTGGCCGAGCCCGACGAGCCCTCGCGCCAGGCGGCCGATCACGTTCTCGTCACGCTCCGCTGCGAGCGAGCCGGCGGCCAGCAGCAGCGCGAGGAACGTGATCGTCAGCCCGAGCGCGTAGGCCTCCACCGAGGCGGAGAGCAGCTGAGTGCGGCCGCGTCCGGGAACACGCACGAGCTCGATCGGGTGCGCCGTCGAGCGCAGCGCGTCGCCGGTGTTCGCGAGCGCCAGGCGAGCGTCGTGAAGGAAGTCGAGCAGCGTCCGCGTCCGAGCCGTCTGCGGCATCTGGGCCAGCAGCCGCTGCGCCTTCGCGATCCCGAGCACGGTGATCGGCTGCCCGATGAAGCTGCCGTCGCCGCCCTCCAGGATCAGCGAGACGTACCGCAGATTGCTCTCGATGTAGGCGGTCTGGAGCTGGCGGTTGAGCGAGTAGACCAGGGCCTGCACCTGCTGCTCCACCCGCGAGGAGATCGCGCCGCGCGAGAGCTCGAGCTCGAGCTGCGGGCTCCTCACCAGGCCGCGCAGCGTCGCGACGAACCCGGGCGGGACGGTCACGACCGCGACGACGCGGCCGTCGCGCAGCTGCCGCTCGGCCTCGTCGTGGTCGAGGCGGACGAGCTTCACGTTCTTGCTCACCTCGCGGATCGTCCGGTCGACGTGGAAGCGGTGGCCGCCGAGAACGACCATCGCCGGAAGGTTGTCCTCGTCCACGAACGCGACGCGCGGCTTCGCGCTCCCGTAGCTCGCGACGAGCCCGACGAGCACTGCAATCGCGAGCGGGTACGCGATCAGGATCCCGGCCAGCAGCGGCGAGCGCCGCAGGATGAGCAGGTCCTTCCGCAGCAGGAGCAGGACTCGACTCACGCCGACAGGCTCTCGGCCTGGAAACGGTCGTACTCGGCGAGCGGCCCGGCGAAGACGAGCCGCCCGTCGCGCAGGGCGGCGACCCGGCTCGCCTCGCGCTCGAGCTCGTCGAGGTTCTGCGTCGCGAAGACGATCGCCCCGCCCGCCTCGCGGAGAGCGGCCGCACGCTCCCAGAGACGGCGGCGCTGCTCGGGGTCGAGCGCCGCCGTCGGCTCGTCCAGCAGCAGCACGTGCGGGCTGCCGAGGAGCGAGATGGCGAGGTTGAGCCGCTGCCGGTTGCCGACCGACAGGTTCGCGCTCGGCGACGCCTCGTCGGGGAGCCGGAACGACTCGAGCAGCTGCCCGGCCACGGCGGGCGCGTCCGCCTCGCCCTCGAGGCGCGCGAACAGCTCGAGGTTCTCGCGCGCGGAGAGCCGGCCGTACTGCGCAGGCCGTTGCGGTGCCCAGCCGACCCGCGCGCCCTTGCGCCGCTCGATGCTCCCCATGCTCGGCTCGAGCGCACCCGCAAGCAGTGCGAGCAGCGTCGACTTGCCCGCGCCGTTCGGGCCGACGAGCGCGAGCGCGTCGCCGTCGTGGACCTCGAGCTCGACGGGCTCGAGGGCGCGCTTCCGGCCGAAGGTGCGGCCCGCGCCGCGGGCCGCGAGCAACGGTGAGTCCGGAGTCAACGGCTGGCCGCTGCCGGCGGGTCGGCCGGAGGCAGGGGCGCGACGGGGCGTTTGCCCTCGAGCTCGACCTCCACCGGAATCTCCCCGCCTTCCTGCCATGTCTCCAGCGTCACCCGCTCCGCGAAGAACTCCCAGATCGCCCGGCCCGCAGCCAGCAGCGGCAGGGCGACGAGCGCGCCCGGGAGCCCGTAGATCTCGCCGCCTGCGAGCAGGCCGAAGATGACGAGCAGCGGGTGGAGCCGCAGCGCGCTGCCCATCACGTTCGGGACGACGATGTGCCCCTCGACCTGGTGGATCCCGAGGAAGAGCAGCGCGACCCAGATCGCCGAGACCGGGTGCACGACCAGCGCGTAGACGAGCGGCGGCACCGCGCCGAGCCAGGGCCCGAGGTATGGGATCAGCTCGGTGACGGCCACCCAGGCGCCGAACAGCACCGCGTACTTGTCGGCCCCCGGCACCCAGCCGAGGGTGCCGAGCAGCCACATGCCGAGCCCCGCGCTCACGCCGATGATCAGCGAGAGCAGCACCTGCCCGCGCACGTAGCTCGCCAGCGAGCGCTCGATCCGCGTCAATAGCGGCGACGACCCAGGGTGCGGCGGGAAACGCCGGTCCACGGCCCGCCCGAGCCGCGGCATGTCGAGCAGCATGTAGATCGAGACCACGATCACCAGCACGAGCGCGAAGAGGAACTTCAGCGTGCCGATCGCGGCCCCCTCGACGAAGTTGATCACGTCGCCCGTGTACCTCGTGACGTCCTTCTTCTGGACCTGGCGAACGAAGTCGTGGCCCTGCTTCTGGACGTCGATGCCGCCGAGGCGGTGCGTGTCGAGCCAGTGCTGGAAGCGGTCGACATCGCGGTCCGCGTCCGTCCGAGGGGGGTGTCCGTTCTCGGCCGTAAAGTAGTCGTTGACCCGAGTCGCGCTCGACTTCGTCTGGTCGACGACCACCGAGCCCAGCGCGATCGCGGCGGCGAGGATGATGGCGAGGAAGCTGAGGTACACCAGCGCGACGCCGAACCCACGAGGGATCCAGACGCGGGTCAGCGCCCGGACGATCGGGTTCAGCAGGAACGCGATCAGGGCGGCCACGAGGAACAGGAAGACGACGTGACGCGCCGCCCCCGCCAGCACCCACAGCAGCAAGAGCAGGAGTGGCAGGCCGACGAGCTGGATCCAGCGCGGAATCTGAATCTTCGCGGCCCCGGCGACAGGCCCGGCCATGTCGGGCATCGTACCTCCCGCGTCGTACCGCTCCGACCACCTGCGTGGGACTGGGACTTCGGCACCGAGGGGGCACTCGCGCTCGAGCCGCGGCCGGTCTCTTTGCATGAGGAGGCAGGCTCGACTACCCTGCCGCGGATGCCACGCGCCTCAGCACAAGCGAGGCGGCGGCGGGCCGAGACGGCTGCCGCGCGCCGGAAGAGGCGATTGGCGGGGCTTGTCCTGCTCGCGTCGGTCGCGTTGATCACGCTGCTCCTGACCGCTTTTGGCTCGGGCGGCTCGACCGCGGTCCGGACCGCTGCACCCGCTCCCGCAGCCCGGCTCCTGCCGGCGGGCCCGCCGCGGCCTCAGGTCGTTGCGCTGCAGGGCCCGATCCGGCTGATGCTCCCGGTCGCGCAGTCGCGGCTGACCGCGATCGGCTACCACGCTTCCGTCGGTGCGCTCCCGCTGCGGCCGGTCGGGCGGCAGGTCAACCAGGGGCTCGTCGGACGCGTCGCGCGCAGCCTCTTCGGCACGAACCGGAGCGGCCTGCGCTACTACGTGCTCGGCGGAGGGAGCGGCCCGGCGACCGCGTCTCTCGACGTCGGCGCGCCTCCGGGCACGGACGTCTACTCGCCGGTCGACGGCAAGATCGTCGGGATCACGCCGTACGTCCTGGCGGGCAGGCACCTTGGCGCGCGCGTCGACATCCAGCCGAGCGGCGACCCCTCGAACGTCGTCTCGCTCACGCACCTGCGGCTCGACCCGAGCCTGACGGTCGGCTCGACGGTCTCCGCGACCACCTCGAAGGTCGGCACGATCCTGGACTTCGCCACGATCGAGCGCCAGGCGCTCGCGCGGGTGACCCAGGACTCCGGGAACCACGTGGCGATCGAAGTGCATCCCGCCGCCACGCTCTCCCTGCCCTGAGAATCCTCTTCGTCGCAGATGTCTTCGGCACGCCCGGTAGGGCTGCCGTGGAGGAGCGCCTCCCCGGCCTGAAGGAGGAGCTCGGCATCGGCTTCTGCGTCGTCAACGCCGAGAACGTCGCGGACGGCGCCGGGCTCACGCCGCGGCTCGCCGACCGCCTGCTCGCCGCGGGCGCAGACGTGCTCACGCTCGGCAACCACGTCTGGCGGCGGCGGGAGATCGGCCCCTACCTCGAGAGTTCGTCCCGCGTCGTGCGGCCCGCGAACCTCGCCTCGGGGTCTCCCGGCCGCGGGCTCGTCGTCGCGCAGGCCGAGGACGGCACGCCCGTCGCCGTCCTGAACCTGCAGGGGCTCCTCTTCATGAGCACCCCGGTGAGCCCGTTCGAGGTCGTGGACGCACTCGTCGAGGAGGCGCGCGAGGCCGCGCAGATCGTGCTCGTCGACTTCCACGCCGAGGCGACGAGCGAGAAGGTCGCGCTCTCACGTTTGCTAGACGGGCGCGTGACCGCCGTCTTCGGGACGCACACGCACGTCCAGACGAGCGACGCGCGCGTGCAGCCGGGCGGCACCGCCGCGATCACCGACGCGGGCATGACGGGCCCGCACGACTCGGTGATCGGGGTCAAGGCGGAGCTCGCCATCGGGCGCATGCGAACGGGCATGGGCGTCCGCTTCGAGCCTGCCGACGGCGACGTCCGCATCGAGGGCGCGGTGGTCGAGTGCGACGCCGAGGGCCGCGCGCTCAGCTGCGAGTCGGTACGCGTGCAGGTGCGCTGAGCACGACGAGCAACGCGACCAGCACGAGGTCGCGCGCGAGCAGCACCCATGACGGGAACGCCTCGAAGGCGACCAGGTCGAAGTAGCGGATCGGGAACCAGACCTGCGTCAGCAGGAGCGAGAGCCCGAGCAGCGCGGAGGCGGCAAGGCCGCGGCGCCCGCGCACGAGCGGCACGAGCGGCAGCAGCCAGATCAGGAACTGTGGCGAGAGCACCTTCCCGAGCGCGACGAACGCGACCAGCGAGGCGGCCGAGTAGCGGACGAGCCGCTCTCCCGTGGCCGGGCCGCGCGCGGCGGCGACCCAGAGCGCGAGCAGCACGACGACCAGGAGCGCGCTGGCGGCGGCTCCAACCGCATCCGGCAGCGAGCCGCCGAGGTTCTGCGAGCCGCGGCTCGAGTCCATCGTCAGCACGAGCCCGCCGACGTTGTGCGCCGCGAGCAGCAGCGCCGAGCCGAGGCTCTCGATCTGCAGCGGCCGCGTCGTCTGGCGGACGATGCTCTCCCAGACCCCGTGGGGGGCGATCGCCAGGAACGGAATCACGACGACCGCCGTGGTCGCCGCCGCCACGCCGAGGCAGCGCAACGCCTCGCCACGCCCGCGCGTTCGCCACACGTACGCGAGCACCGGCGGCAGCACGACCGCCGGGAAGGCCTTCGCCGCGATCCCGAGCCCGATCGCCGCGAGCCCGAGCCGCTCGCGCCCGGCGAGCACGGCCGCGAGCCCCGCGACGGTGAGCGCCGCCGGCCAGAGGTCGTAGCGGTAGAGGATCACGGAGCCGAGCACGAGCGGCGCGAGCGCGAAGAACCCGAGCGCGGCCGCCGTCCGCTCGACCGACGCCCCCAGCGCCCGGAGCGCGACCGCCATCGCGGCCAGCGCGCCGGCGGCCGACCGCCGACCCTGGATGAAGGCGCCTCCCTCGCTCACGCCGGAAGCGCGGATCGTACAGCCAGCCTGGTAGGGTCGCGCGGCGCGGCAGGGAGGAGTGGCTAGAGCGCGTGCCGGAAGGTGTGGGAAGCGAGAACGGGGGCTGGCCCGACGGGGTGTCGGACGCCGCCGCCGGTCTGATCTCGCGTCGCTCCCTGCTGACCCGCGCGGGCATCCTCGGCGGC
>DATLPH010000203.1:0-3058 GCA_035535855.1 Gaiellaceae bacterium | reverse complement strand
AGGTGGCAGCCCGGCGAGGTGAAGACCGCGAGCGAGAGCGGCGTGCGCTGCTCGAAGCGCTCGATCAGGGCGACGCGGCCACCGAGCTCGGGGCCCTCGTGGTCGAGCGAGAGGGCCGCCTGCGGGGCGATAGCCAGCCGCAGCTCGCCCAGCTCCCGCGCGAGCGCGAGGAGTGCGACCGCAAGCGCCGCCACGCCGACGAGCGCGAGGGCGAGCCCGGCGCCCAGCCAGGCCTCGGCCGAAGGACGTGTCGAGGGCAGGAAGGGCAGCGCCGCGAAGGCCGCCGCCAGGAGCGCGGCGCGGCCGACGCTCGCCCAGCCGATCCGCGAGCGTCCGCCGAGACAGCCGCACGGCGCACCGGTGCGGCCCCGGGCGATCGCCATCACCAGCGCGAGCGCGAAGCCCGCGAGCAGCGCCGCGGCCGCGAAGGCCGCGCCGGGCACGTTCAGCGCCACTGCGAACGCGAGCCCAGCCTCCAGCGCGATCGTCGCCGCCCACGCGCCCGCGCGCAGGCGCGCGTCACGCAGCCCGTAGGAGCGCAACGCCTCGCGGCCCGAGCGGCCCGAAAGCGCCTTGGCCGCGGCGGCAGCGAGCAGCACAGCGGCAAGGGAGAAGCGGAGGAGACCCACGACGGTCAAGCGAGGCGTGAGGATACAAGCTGGTCGTGCGCCTTCCCGCTCTTCTCGCCGTCGCCCTCGTCGCGGTCGCCACGCCGCACCTGCTCGGCCACTCGGTGGACGGCCGCAGGATCGTCGCGTACGAGCTGGGCGATCCCGCAGCCGCGCGCAAGGTGCTCGTCGTCGGTTGCCTGCACGGGAACGAGTGCGCCGGGATCGCCGTGCTCGACCGGCTTCGTCGGCTCGGCCCGCTCGAGGGCGTCGACCTCTGGCTCGTGCCCGACGCGAACCCGGACGGACACGCGGCCGGCACGCGGCAGAACGCGCGCGGAGTCGACCTGAACCGGAACTTCCCTCACCGCTGGCGGCGGCTCGGCGGCGCCTACTACTCGGGCCGCGGGCCGGGGTCCGAGCCCGAGACGCGTGTTTCGATGCGGCTGATCGGGCGGCTGCGGCCGAGGGTCACGATCTGGTTCCACCAGCATCTGAGCATGGTCGTCCTCACGAGCGGGAACCTCGGGTTGCAGCGCCGCTTCGCCCGGCTCGCAGGCCTCCGCGCCGGCCGCCTACCGGCGTACCCGGGGACGGCGACGGGCTGGTCGAACGCCGCCTTCCCCGGCACGACCGCGTTCGTTGTCGAGCTCCCGGCCGGCCGGCTCTCGCCGCCCGCGGCCGCCCGCCTCGCACGGGCCGTTCGGGCTGTTTCCCGGGTCCGCTAGCCGGGTAGCCGTCCCACTCGCAAGCAACCTACGAGGGAGGGAACACATGGCTGAGCTGACCGCACTCGAGAGCAAGATCGGCGAGGTCCTGGGCCTGGCGATGGCGGCGCAGGACGCGACGCAGAAGGTCGAGAAGCTCGTTCGCGAAGAGGGCGAGCACGACGACTTGAGCCAGACGCTGCAGCGCATGGCGAAGGAGGCCAAGGAGACCGAGGAGCGCACGACGGCGCTCGCCTCGGAGCTCGACGGCAAGAAGACCGCGATCCTGGAGAAGGCGCGCGAGACCAAACAGGAGGCGACCGAGATGATGTCGACCTACCTGGGCGACGACGCGGACGCGCTCGACGGCTTCGAGTTCCTGACGATGGCCGAGGCCGGCGAGGTCGGCCACTGGTCGGTCGTCGGCACGATGAACGCGAAGGCCCGCGTGCCAGGCCTGCAGGAGCTCGTCGAGTGGGCGACGCCGATTCAGCAGCGCCACTTTCAGCAGACGCTCGAGGGCTCGGTCGAGCTCGCCGCCGAGGAAGACCCCAACGAGCCTGCCTAGCTCAGAGGCTGTGGAGGACGAAGGCCTGCACCGGCTCGTCCTTCCCCTTCAGCTCTAGCGGCGTCATCCGCTCGAGCACGGCGCCGGGCGGCAGGGCTGCGGCGGTCTCCGGGCCGACCACCACCTTGCCGACCGGCGCCGCCGACTCGAGCCTCGCGGCGAGGTTGACGGTGTCGCCGACCACTCCGTGCTTGCGGTGGCCGCTCGCGCCGCCGACGAGGCCCGCGAGGACCTCGCCGGTGTTCACCCCGGCCCGGAAGCGCGGCCAGTCCGGGTGGGCGGCCGCGACCTCCGTCGCCGCGGCCTGGAAGGAGAGCGCGGTGCGGGCCGCGGCCGCGGCGTGGTCGGGCTGGTCGCCGTGCTGGTTGAAGATCACCATCACCGCGTCGCCGATGATCTGGTGGATGACGCCGCCTTCCCGCTCGAGCAGCGGCACGAGCCTCCCGAAGTAGCCGTTCAGCATCGCAGCCACCTGCGCCGGGGTCGTCCGCTCGGAGAAGGACGTGAAGCCCTGCAGGTCGGCGAACAGGATCGTCGCCTCGCGCGTGTTGGCCAGCGTCTCGTCGAGGTAGAGCGGGCTGAAGCGCTCCTCGTGCCACTCGCCGCGCGCGCTGACGGCGATCGCGACGAAGGCGATCAGCATCAGCAAATGCCACTCCCACCAGGAGACGCGCCAGTTCCGCGCCCACGCGATCACCAGCATCGCCTCGGCCAGGAGCGAAAACGCGAGCGCGACCCCGAGCAGGAACTGCTCGCGGCGACGGCGGTAGAGGCGGAAGTAGCCGACGGCGGCGGTCGTGTAGAGCACGACGCCGACCGCGGCGAGCGTGATCTGCCAGCCGTCCAGCTGCTCCGAGCCGAGCTCGCCCGAGAGCGGCTCGAGCTCCGACAGCGAGACCGCCGCCCAGCCGGCGAGGAGCAGCGCCAGCGCCCCGATCAGCACCCAGGCCCAGCGAAGCACGCGCTCGGCGGCCGCGGGCCGCAGTGGTAGTCCGGAGGCCGCGGCGAACACTCCCGCAACCGCGAGCCCGAATGGCGTCGCCAGCTCGAAGCCGGCGTTCTTGCCGAGCAGCACCCCCGGCGTGGCGAGCGCGTGCAGGCCGAGGAAGCCGGCGGCGGAGATGAACGCGAGCGAGACCAGGAAGAGCCGCGCGTCGCGGCGGCGCCGCGCGGCC
>DATLPH010000202.1:0-15453 GCA_035535855.1 Gaiellaceae bacterium | reverse complement strand
GCAGGCAGGTGCGTCGCCAGCTTCAGCGGCCGCTGAACTCCGCCCCCGCCGGCGGGCGGGAAATACATGGTCACGAGCAGGACTTTCATCGGATCGGCGACGGCCCGAGCTCGCGCGCTCGGCTGCGCGACCTGGCGTGTCTGGGCCGCTCCCGCCCGACGAACGCCGGCGAAGCCGGCCTCCGCCGAACGTCCGCTTCACGCCCCAGAGCAGCCAGCCCGCGCCCCGAGGCGTGCGATCTAGTGCCATCACCGATCATGGGATCCGGTACAGAACGTACCGCGACCCGGAGTACACGCGCGGCAGCGTGAAGCGCTTGTGCCGCACACGCGTGCGGTCGACCAGCAGCCACTTGGCACCGTAACTGCGCGGCAGCGAGAGCGGCCCGCCGTCACGGAAGAAGGCCAGCGCGTCGTGCAGGCGTGCGGTCGGGCGGTTCGCGCGCGTGTCCGCCACGTGGAACGGCGGGGCGGCGTTCACGTAGACCGGGGCGAAGGCGCCGAGCTCGTAGGCGGTGGTCGGGTCGGAGAAGACCACGTCGCCCGGCGAGACGTGCCTGCGAACAGCCAGTGCGAGCTTCTGCGGCAGGCCGGCCCGCGCGTGTGGCGAGCGGGTCCAGTGCGAGTAGCCGTGCACCGCAACCGGGAGCAGGAAGAGCGCGACGGCGGCGGCCGCAAGCGCGGTCAGTCCCTCGACCTGCGGGAGGCGTCTCCCCCTGAGCCCGGCGAAGAGCAGCGCCGCGACGGCGCCCCCGAAGGCGAACCAGGTCAGTGCGCCCGGCGCGCCGTGCTCCGGCCGGTACGGCGAGCCGAAGTCGCCGGGGAACCACTGCTGCAACGCGATTCCGGCGATGAGGGCGACCGGGAGCACGGCCAGGCGCAGGAATCCCGCGAGCACGAGGGCGCCGCCGACGAGGATGAACGGCCGCGGCGAGAAGCCCACGATCCGCCGGGCCTGCGAGATCGAGACCGCGTCCGCGAAGTGCGGGAACACGAACGGCAGCAACGTCACGATGAAGATCGCGAGCATCGAGCCGAGCACGAAGGCGCCCCACAGGCGCCGGTGGGCAAACAGCGCGAGCGGGAGCAGCACGAGTGCGACAACCGCGATCGCGCCGGCCCGGCCGAAGACCTGCGGGCTGAGCCGGTAGCTGTGCAGGCCGAAGACGTCCAGCTCCGCGGCGTAGCCGACGAACGCTCGCCTCAGCTCGACGCGCGACGGGTTATGCGAGACGGTCTCGCGCACGACCGGGAGCAGCCAGACCGCGACGAGCCCGGCCGGCACGAGGATCGCGCCCAGCGCAGCGCCGATGTGCGGGATGTCGTGCCGCACGTCGAGAGCGGCGCGCACGATCAGGAAGCCGGCGAGCCCGATCGCGATCAACAGCGAGTAGCTCGGGTGGACGAGCGTCATCGCGGTCGAGGCAACCGCCACCGACGCGAGCAGGGTCACGGACGGCTCGCGGACGTAGGCGAAGACGAGCGCGAGCAGAGCCGGCAGCAGAAGCACCCGCGAGGCAGTCGCGGGGAGGGCCAGCGACGAGTACGCGCCGCCGTGTCCCGGCGCGAGGCCGATCAGCGCGAACTCCGCCAGCGCGGTGGCGACGCCGCACCAGCGCGAGCGGAAGAGGATCGTGCCCGCCTCGTAGGTGAGCACGAACGAGAGCGGCAGGAGCACCGTCGGCAGGTGCAGGAAGGCCGAGGGCGCGCCCACGCCCGCGAGTCGCGCGATCAGGGCGACCGCCGTGTGCCAGAGCGGAAACGCGTAGCCCGGGTGCAGGCCGCCGTCGCGGAACTCGTCCACCGAGTGCAGCGAGAGCGAGTCGAGCGCGAGCAGCTTCTGCACCCGCGCGAGGTGGAAGAACGCATCGCCGTCGTAGCGGGAGACCCACCAGAGCGAGATCCCGGCGACCAGGCCGAGCACGAGCACGGCGAGGCTCCAGGCCGACACCTCCGTCGAGCGCCGCGTCGCGAACGGCACGGCGACGACCGCGATCACGACCAGGAGCGCAAGCGCCAGCCAGAGAGACGAATGGAACGCGAACATCGCCGCGGCCGCGACGAAGAGGGCTCCCATGCTCCAAACGAAGGCGCCGGCGAATCCGCGCACCCCAAGCGCACGCGCAACGAGAGCGCCAGGGAGCAGCAGGCACGCGGTCGCGGCGGCAAGCCTGAGCCCGAGGCCGATCCCCGCGGCGGGGAGCAGGCGCGAGAGGGCGAGCAGCGCGGGCGCCGCGAGCCAGGCGAGCGGGAACGAGCGCGGGAGCCGCACGCCGAGGTCGGCGGTCAGCGTGCTCATCTCCGCAGCAGGCGCGCGACCTGCACGAGCGCGGGCTTGGGGTCGTCGGCCGCGAAGACGGCGTCGGAGTACGGAGGCCGCTGCGGCGCAGGAGCCTCCCCCGGGAGGAGCGTGATCGCCCAGCGCCGCCGGTGCCCGTTGGTCGAGACCGGCTCGACGGGCTCGCCCGTGAGGTCGCGGTACGCGATCAGCGGCAGGTCGACCCCGCAGGCCGCCGCGAGGCCGTGCCATTGCCACAGGCGGGGGTTGACCTCCATCAGCTTGAAGGCGCCGTCTCGCTGGTCGCGCTTGAACTCGACCTGCGAGAGCCCGTGGAAGTCGAGCGCGCGCAGCAGCTTCAGCCCCTGGTCTACCACCTCGTCGACCCAGACCGCCTCACCCACGCGGCACGTGCCCACACCGGGGGGCGTCTGGCGCAGCTTGCGGCCCGAGAAGACGCCGAGCGCCTCACCCCCCGCCGACAGGTACGACCCGAGCGTGTAGAGCTCGTCGTCCCCGCCGGGAATCAGCTCCTGCACCATCGGCACGTAGGGCTCGGTGTCGGCGTATGCGGACTCGACCTCGGCCGGGGTCTCGCAGCGGAAGGCCTGGCGGCCGAAGCGCCGCTTGAACCCCTCGGTCGAGGACGGCTTGACCAACACCGGCAGGCCGAGCTCCTCGGCGGCCGCAACGGCTTCCGCACCCGAGCCCGCGTAGACGGTGCGCGGCACGGGAATCCCGGCCGCCTCGGCGGCCTCGAGCTGCGAGCGCTTGCTCTGGATCCCCGAGAGCACCTTCCAGGGCGGGAACGGGTAGAGGAAGCGACCGCCGAGCGCGTCGGCTCCGCGCGCGATCGCGTTGAGCGGCTCGTCGTGCGTGGCGAGGAGCGGCGCCGGCGCCTCGAGCTCGAGCCCGGCCAGGAAGGCGACGAACGCTTCTTCGTCCTGGGGGTCGGGCGTCAGCACGCGCTGCGCGTAACGCGAGCGGAAACCGAGCGCGCTCGGCCGGTGGTCGAGCGCGAGCACGCGCACGCCCGCGCGACCGAGCGAGCGAATCGCAGCGAGGCCGTTGACCCAGCCGACGTCGACAACGAGCGCGGGCGCCGTCACCCGTGAGACTCCAGCAGCTCTGCGGTCGATGACCCGGCCAGCCAGCGGGCGCCCTCCGCGTACGTGCGCCCGCGCTCGCCAGGAAAGGCGGCGCCGCGCAGCTGCAGCGAGGCAACCAGCAGCCGCCGCGCCCGCTCGGCCTCCCGCACGCCACGGTGCTTGGCGAGAAAGCGCAGGTGGCCACGCAGCTGCTCGCGGAACATCGGCCCCCAGTTCTGCCGCGTCGCCGCGCCGCCCACGTGCACGAACTCCGCATCCGGGGTGAAGAGGACCTTCCAGCCCGCCTGCCGGAACCGGTAGCACCAGTCGGTCTCCTCGCTGAACATGAAGAAGGCCTCGTCGAAGAGGCCAACGGTATCGGCAGCCTCGCGGCGGATGAGCAGGCAGGCGCCCATCAGGAAGTCGGCCTCGAGCGGCCGGTCGTGCGCGAACCCCGCGCCGTAGAACGCGTTCAGGGCGCGCGACCGGGGCGCGAGCTTGCGCAGGAAGAAGTACTCGGTCGCGAGCCTCCAGAGCGTCGGAAAGCCGCGCACGGAGCGCTGCAGCGTCCCGTCCGGATTCAGCAGGCGCGGGCCGACGACCGCGGCCTCCGGGTTCTCCTCGGCGAATGCGACGAGCCGGTCGATCGCGTCGCCGACCGCCCACGCGTCCGAGTTGAGGAGCAGGAACCAGTCGCCCGTGGCGACGCGCATGCCGGCGTTGGAGCCGCCGCCGAGCCCCTTGTTCTCCTGCTCGATCACGCGCGCCTCCGGGAACCTCTCGCGCACCAGCTCGAGGGTGCCGTCGGTCGAGCCGTGGTCGACGACGATCGTCTCGTGGCCGCGCACGCTCTCGAGCGCGCGCTCCACCCAGGGCAGCGCGTTGTAGGTGACGACGACGACGGAGACGCTAGCCATGGTCAGGCGTCGCGCGCGTGAAGCCGCGCAGGCTCTGCCAGCCGAGCAGCACCGCGCCCGGGAGCGAGAGGCAGAGCGTCACGACGAAGAACAGGAACCCGGTCGCGAAGGCCTTGTCCGCGTCGACGCCGAGGTTCCCGAGGAAGCTGACGAAGAACGACTCGCGCACCGCGATCCCGTTCACCGAGAAGGGCACGAGCAGGACGAGGAAGAGCAGCGGCCCCATCACGTAGTACGGCCGCGGCGAGAGCTCGACGCCGACCGCGCGGCCCGCAAGCCAGATCGCGAGCACGCGCACGGCCTGCACGGCGAGCGTGAGCGTGAAGACGCCGCCGAGCAGGGCGGGGTAGTCGCGGTAGGCATGGATGCCTTCGTAGGCGGCGCGGATCGGCCGCTCGAGCCGCACCGCGCGTAGGAGCGGTACCGTCCGCGCGAGCAAGGGCCGGATCCGGCGCGAGAAGAGCGCCACCGCCAGCACCAGCGTCGCGATCACGAAGGCGCCCTCGATCCAGAGGTAGGCGCCGACGTCGTAGCGGCCAACTGCGAGCGCGAAGCCGACTCCCGCGAGCGCTAGGGTGGCGGCCCCGCCGAGGGCGCGCTCGAGCAGGACCGAGCCGGCGACATCGCCGCCGCGGCCGGTGTGGCGCTTGGCCGTCTCGTAGATCCGCACCGCGTCCCCGCCGACTGCGGTCGGCAGCAGCTGGCCGGCCGTGTAGGCGACGAAGTACGCGCGCACGAGCCAGGCGAGCCGTTCGTGGATTCCGCGCACGTCCAGGAGCTGCTGCCAGCGCCAGGCCATCGGCCACACCGAGCCGACCATGATCGCGACCGCCGCGAGGAAGTAGCCCAGCTTCGCGTGCGCGAGCAGGTGCAGCGTCTTGCCGAGGTCGATCTTCCAGACGAGATACGCCGTGCAGAGGCCCGTGACGACGAGCGTCCCGCCGACCCGGAGGAATCGGTTCTTCACGTCTTAGGCGAGCGCTTGTGCATCGGCCGTGCCGAAGCGTACGTACTCGGCCGCGCTCTCCCTGCCCAGAGCGGCATCGAGCGCGAGGGCGTGCACGTCGACCCCGCGCAGCAGGCGGCAGAGCTCGGCTTCGCGGTCGCCCGGGTCGGTTCGCAGCTCGACGACGCGCGGCCCGTCGACGCCCAGGCGCAGGCGCGCCGAGACGAGGCCGTGCTCGATCCCGAGAGCCGCTGCGGCCCGCTCGGCGACGAGCGCCGGAGCTCCCGCTCCGAGCAGGGGCTGGAAAGCGCCGTCGACGAGGAATGCCGTCACCGTGACCTCGGCCGCACCGGGCGCCTCCTCGGCCAGTCTGTGGCCCTTGCGGTCGGGCGGGCGGAGCACGCACGGGAAGCCCGGCTCGACGCCCACGCCGGAGACCACCGCCCAGCGCGCCTGCGGGATGCGTGCCTCGCGCAGCCGCTCGAGCTGGCGCAGCCTCGAGGTGGCGAGAACCGCCGTCTCGGGCGAGATCGCGTGGGGCAGGCCGAAGCGGTCCGCGATCCGCGCCGCCGCCGCGACTGCAGACCCGAAGCCGACTACGCCGTCGATGTGCTCCGCCTCGGCGAGCCGCTCGAGCGCGGGCTCGTCGTCGGTCGGCAGGATCGCCCGGCGGTCGGCGAGCCCGAAGCCCGGAGCGGAGGCGTCGCGGTCGGCGACGATCAGGAACAGGCCCCGGGCTCGCGCCGCGGCGAGTAGCCCGGTCCGGTGCCCGCCGAGGATCAGGAGCCGCATCGAACCTCTCGATTTGCGGGGAAAGCTCCGGCAAGGAACAATTCCGGCGTGGCCACGATCCTCGGGGAGCGGGTCGAAGAGCTGAGAGCCGACCGCGAGCACGGCGCCAGCTGGATGGCTCGACGCGCCGTGGAGACGCTGGCCGAGGTCGCGGACGAGCAGGCAGCCACGGGCGAGGAGCTCCTGACGCACCTCGTCGCGGCCGGACGACAGCTTGCAGGCAGCCGTCCGGGCGTGGGCGCGGTCGCCGGAGCCGTGGGCCGGGTGCTCGCGGCGGCGGCAAGAAATGCCCAGCTCGAGCCCGACCAGCTACGGCAGCTCGTGCACGAAGAGGCGGAGTCGCTGGTCGACGGACGGCGCCGCGCGGCGGCTTCGATCGCGATCCAACTACGGGAGCGGCTCGAGGACGCGGTGGTGCTCACACACTCCGCTTCGGCAACGGTGCGCGAGGCCCTGCTTCGCACGCCGCCCGATCGCGTCATCTGCACGGCCTCTTCGCCGCAGGACGAGGGGCGTGCGTTTTCGGAAGAGCTGCGCGCCGAGGGCCTCGAGGTCGAGCTCGTCGAGGACTCCGAGGCTCCGCGTCAGCTCGAGTGGGCCTCGCTGCTGCTGCTCGGCGCAGACACCGTCTTCCGCGACGGCACTCTCTGCAACAAGATGGGCACGACGCCCCTGGCCGAGGCCGCCGCTGACGAGGGCGTCCCGACGATCGTCGCCTGCGAGGTGATCAAGCTCGCCCCGGTCGCCGCGGCCAACGCCCCGCAGCTCACCGCAGCGGAATTCGAGCTGACCCCGCCCGAGCTGATCGACTCCATCGTGACCGAGGAGGGCACGGTCTCCCCGGAGGAGATCCGCGCCCTCGTCGATCGAACGCCGTTCCTGCGCGACGGCTACGCGCTGCTTCGCGGCGCGTAAGACGGGCGCACCGGCAAAGCCGGCACGCCCTCTCAATCGGCATCGCAAGCGATGCCTCGGCTGTTGCGCTAGGCGGCCGCCTCCAATACCGGCTCGAGCGCCTCCTGCTCAGCAGGGCGCCGCTTGCGCGCGACACCGAGCGAAGCCACCGCGCCCAGGCCGACCAGGGCGGCGCCGACGTAGATCGCAGGCTGCATCCCGTCGACGAAGCTCTGGCCGCTCCCGTAACCGCCGTAGTGGGCGAACACTGAGGCGAGCACCGCGACGCCAAAGACGCCGCCGAGCTCGCGGATCGCGTTGTTGGCTCCCGAGGCCTGGCCCTCCTCCTCGGGCTTGACCGAGGAAAGGACCACGTTCGCAACCGGTGCGAAGTAGAGCGCCATCCCGATCCCGGAGAGCACGAACGGCGCGACGACGTGCACGTACGCGCCGGTCGGCGTGGTGACGAACCCGATCCAGGCAAGGCCGATCGCCTGCAGCGCGAGCCCGGTCACCATCAGCGGCCGGCCGCCGATGCGGTCGGACAAAGCCCCGGCCAGCGGCGCCACGAAGATCGGCATCGCCGTCCACGGCAGGATCCGCAGCCCCGCGTCGAGCGGCGAGTAGCCCTGCACGGTCTGGAAGAACTGCGCGAGCAGGAAGATCGAGCCGAACATCCCGAAGAACATGAACAGGGAAGCGGCGTTTGCGGCTGCGAAGGTGCGGTTGCGGAAGAAGCGCAGCGGCAGCATCGGCTCGGGCGCGCGCAGCTCCCAGAGCAGGAACAGCGCGAAGACCAACGAGCCGCCGACGAGCGCCGAGATGATCTCGGGGCTCCCCCAGCCGACCTGGTTGCCGCGCACGAGGCCCCACACGATCCCGAACAAGCCGGCGCTCGCGAGGCCGACGCCCCTCAGGTCGAGCGCATCGTTCGGTCCGTGGCTCTCGCGCAGGCGCAGGGCCGCGAGCGGGATCAAGACGAGCCCGATCGGCACGTTGAGCCAGAAGATCCACTGCCACGAGATGCCCTGCACGACCGCGCCGCCGACGAGCGGGCCGATCGCAACTGCCAGGCCGCTGATCCCGCCCCAGGCGCCGAGCGCGAGGCCGCGGCGCTCCGCGGGCACGGCCGCGCTCAGGATCGTCAGCGTCAGCGGCGCCACGATCGCGCCTCCCATGCCCTGCAGGGCGCGCGCAGCGATCAGCACCTCGATCGAGGGCGCGAGCGCGGCCGCCGCCGAGGCGACGGTGAAGATCGCGAGGCCGATAACGAACATGCGGCGCCGGCCGAAGCGGTCGCCGAGGGCGGCGCCGGTGAGCAGCAGCACCGCGAACGTCAGGGTGTACGCGTTGACCGTCCACTCGAGCCCGCTCAGGCCCGCGCCGAGGTCGACGCGGATCACCGGCAGCGCGGTCGTGACGACGAGGTTGTCGAGCGTCGTCATGAAGAGCGCGAGCGAGGTGATCACGAACGTCCAGATCATTGTTGTGCGGTTGTTCATCACATCCTCTCCTTGCTGGTAGTTATCACTCACTTACTTGGCTCCGAAAAAAAGTCACTTGTTCTCCAGGCACGACTCGAGCAGCTCCTTCGCCCACGGCGCCGGGTGGTCGAGCAGGTCCATCGAGGCGAACACGTTCAGCAGCATCCCGAAGGCGAAGAAGTCGCGGATGCGCGCCGGCTCCGCAGCGGAGACGCGCTCGACGTACTCGACGAGCCGGCCGTAGCCCTCGCGCACGACCTCGCGCACCTCGTCGTCGTCGCAGTCGGAGTAGGCCTGCATCTGTGCGCGCAGCCGCGTGCGGTCCCTGAGCAGGCCCATGTAGGCGAGGCCGATCGCGTCGAGCGCCTCCTCCCCGGTTTTGCCGGCCGAGGCCTCCTGGAAGAGCTCGAGCGTCTGGCTCAGGCAGCGCCGGACGGTCTCGAGGTAGAGCTCCTTCTTCGTGCCGAAGAGGCGGAAGAGGTACGGCTGCGAGATTCCCGCCTTGCGGGCGATCGTGTCGGTCGAGGTGCCGTCGAGGCCGTGCTCGCCGAACTCCTCGAGCGCGGCGACGAGGATCTCCTCGCGCCGCTCGTCGGCGCTCTTGCGGGTGGTTGTCGTCTCTGCCACGGGCAGTAAGTTAGCAGTCACTCACAACTTGTGTCAAGACCTAGCTGACGGCGTCCTCGGGCAGCGGGATCAGCCGAGCGCGGTCGCGGATGTCCTGCAGAACGGTCAGGCCCGCACGAGCGGCCACCACCGAGCGGTTCCAGCGGGGCCGGTACGCCGACAGGCTCGGGAGCGCCGCGAGCGCCGCCGCCCGTGCCGAGAGCGACTCGACGAGTAGCCCCTTGGCGCGGCGCGTCTCCCCGGTCGTGCGGTCGCCGCTCACGAGGGCGCGCGAATGCCGCACCACCCCGGCGTACGAGCGGGCGCGGCGGACGAGCTCCGCCTGCGAGAGCCGGCCGAGGCGCCAGTCGCGGAACGCGAGCTCGTAGCCGGTCAGCGCACTGCTGACGGGCTCGTAGTCGCGGACGAGGCGCTGGTGCTCGCGGTCAAGCGCGAGGAATGACACCTTCGGGGGCGGCGGCGGAGGCTCCACCCGCCGCTTGCCGTAGTCGCAGCCGACCGCGAGCGGCACCGCCGCCAGGAGGACGCAGGCGCGCCAGTAGACTCGGCGGGGATGAGAGTCCTGGTCACGGGGGCCTCCGGCTTCGTCGGCCGCGCCCTGGTCGACGAGCTTCGTCACGGGGACGGAGCCTACGAGGTCCACCCGCTCGGACGGCGCGACGGCGACCTCGCCGAGGAGGGCGTGGCCGAGGCCGCGGTCGCCTCGGCGAAGCCGGACGTGGTCGTCCACGCGGCCGCCCGGATCGGCGTCGTGCGCTGCGAGGACGAGCCGGAGCTGGCGTTGCGCTCCAACGTGGCCGCCACCGCGTTCGTCGCACGTGCAGCCGTGGCCCACGGCGCGCGGCTCGCATTCGTCTCGACCTCGGACGTCTACGGCGCCGCAGGCTACGCCGACGAGGACACACCGCCTGTGCCCGAGAGCCTCTACGCGCACACGAAGCTGTGGGCCGAGCAGGCGGCCGCGCTGTATGTGCCCGACGGCCTCGTATTGCTGAGGCTCGCCAACCCGTACGGGCCCGGCGTGGACTCCGCCCAGGGCAAGGGCGCGCTCACGACGATGCTGCTGCAGGCCCAGGCACGCGAGCCGATCCCGGTCTTCCGCGGCGAGGCCCGCTGTTTCTGCTGGATCGACGACGTCGTCCGCGGGATCCGCCTCGTCCTGGAGTCGGGCGAGAGCGGCGCCTTCAACGTCGGCTCCGACGGCGAGCCCGTCTCGCTCGGAGACGCGGCACGCCTCGCCTGCGAGCTGACCGGGGCGCCACATGACCTGATCCAGGAGGTCGAGCCGCCGGCCGGCCGCGTGATGACGCGGATCTCGGCCGAGCGGCTGCGCAGCCTCGGCTGGCGCTCGGAGGTCGGGCTCGATGACGGCATGCGCCGGCTGCTCGAGTCACTGCACGCGACCACTCCTGCGTAGATGCCGAAAGCCTTCGTTCTCAGCGGCGGGTCACGCTCGCAGCTCGGGCTGCTCGAGCAGGCGCGCGCACTCGGCCACGAGGTCTGCGTCGTCGACGGCTCGCCCGACGCGCCGCTGCTCGCCGACGCGGATCACCGCATCGTCCGCAGCTTCACGGACGTGAACGGCGTCGCCGGGGACCTCGAGGCGCAGGGCATCGAGCCGGTCGCGGTCGCGACGATGGGCTCGGACCAGGCCGTCCTCCCCACGGCGCAGCTCGCCGAGCTGCTCGGCCTGCCGGGCCTGCCGGTCGCGACCGCGCGCACCGTCGCCGACAAGCGGCGCATGCGGGCCGCGTTCGACCGCAAGAAGGTGCGCTGCCCGAAGGGGCGCGAGGCCGCGAGCTTCGAGGAAGCCGAGCAGGCCTTCCACCAGCTCGGCGCGCCGGTCGTCGTCAAGCCCGTGGACGGGTCGGCCCAGCGCGGGGTGACGGAGGTGCGTGCGGAAGGCGAGCTCGCGCCTGCGGTCGACCGCGCGCTCGCGGCCTCGCGCGCCGGCGCGATCGTGCTCGAGCAGTACCTCGACGGCGACGAGTTCACCGTCAACGGCTTCATGCTCGAAGGTGAGTACTTCCCGATGAGCGTCACGCAGCGGCTGCTGCACCCGCCGCCGCCGCTCGGCGTCTGCATCGCGCACCGGTACCCGTCACAGCTCACGAACGAGAAGCCGCTGTTCGAGCTCGCCCACAAGGCGAGCCGCGCCGTCGGGCTCGAGACGGGGCCCTCCTATGTCCAGGTGCGGATGCGCGACGGCCAGCCCTGGGCGATCGAGGTCGGCGCGCGGCTCGGCGGCGGCAAGGACGCTGAGCTCGCGAAGCTCGTGACCGGCTTCGACGCGATCCGGGCGAACGTGCTCTGGGCGCTCGGCGAGCTCACGCGCGGCGACCTCGAGACCGGTGAGGCCCAGGCCGCGTGCGGCCAGGTTCGGTTCGTCGTGGCGCCTCCGGGCCGCATCGTGCGGCTCGACGCGAACCCGGCGCTCGCGCTCGAGGGCGTCCACGAGGCCGGCTTCTACTGGCGCGAGGGTATGACGCTGCCGCCGCTCACCTCGGGCGCGGAGCGGCTCGGCTACCTGCTGCTGACCGCTCCCGGCGAGGACGAGCTCGATGCGCTCACCGACCAGGCACTGGCGGCGCTCGACGTCGAGATCGCCGTCGAGAGCGCGCTCGTGTGAGAGTCATTCACTCGCCGGTCAACGTCGCCGGCGGGCCGGGGGCGATCTCGGCCGGGCTGCAGGAGCTCGGCGTCGACAGCACGCTGCTCGTCTTCAACGAGCGGCCCTTCGAGCGCGGCTTCGACGTCAACCTGCGGCTGCGCGACACGAGCCGCGCGAGCTCGATCCCGTTCAACCTGCCCAAGCAGCTGCGGGCGCTCGCATGGGCGCTGCCGCAGTTCGACGTCTTTCACTTCCACGCGGGGCTGACGCTTGCGCCGAGGCGACTGACGCTGCCGCTGCTGCGCGCGAGGCGCAAGGGGATCGTGTTCCAGTCGTGGGGCTCCGACCTGCGCTGGCGCAGCGCCTCGGAGGTGCCGTACCTGAAGGGCGCAGGCGCGGTGATCGTCGGCAGCTACCAGACGCGACGCCTCGCTCCGCGCGGCCCGTGGCCCGAGTACGACGTCGTGCCGCCGGCGATCGTGCTGCGCGACTGGGAGCCGTCCCCGATCGAGCCGGGCGACGTCCTCCGCATCGCACACGCTCCGAGCAAGCGGGCAGTCAAGGGCACCGAGGCCGTGCTCGCCGCCGTCGAGTCGCTGCGGGCGCGGGGCGCGCCGGTCGAGCTCGACCTGATCGAGGGCGTGCCGAACCGCGAGGCGCGGCTGCGCTACGCGGCGGCCGATGTCGTCGTCGATCAGCTCAGGGTCGGCTGGTACGGGATGTTCGCGATCGAGTCGATGGCGCTGGCCAAGCCGGTCGTCGTCCACCTCGACGCGGACGCGGCGGCGGAGACGGAGGAGGCGTTCGGCTTGGAGCTCCCTCTCGTGCGCGCCGACGAGGGGAGCCTCGAGGACGTGCTGGCCGGGCTCGTCGAGGTGCGCGAGCAGCTACCCGAGCTCGGCGGCCGCAGCCGTGAGTACGTGGAGCGCGTGCACGCGCACACGGCGGTCGCACGCCGCGTGCTCGAGATCTACGAGCGCGTCATCCCCATCAGCTCGTAGATCCCGATCGGCGACCACGAAAACCCGGTTACGCCCGCGGCCAGGGAGAAGTGATCTCTCGCCGTGTAGACCGGGATCGCCGGCACGCCGTCGTGCAGCTTCTCGACGAGCTTCCGCTCGAGCAGCCAGCGCTGGCCGTCGTCGAGGGTCCGCACCGCCTGCATCATCAGGCGGTCATACGAGCGGTTGCACCACTGCGCCACGTTGAACGCGCTCCCGCACGGAAACAGGTCGAGGAGGTTGTAGGCATCGAAGAACTCGGAGCTCCAGCCGAGCAGCACAACGTCGACTCCGGGCTGCGCGGGCGGGCCGGCGAGCCGGTTCAGCTCGGCCAGGCTCGGCACCGAGTGGAAGGCGAGCTCGATGTCGTACGAGCGCAGCTCCGGCGTGCTCCGGCGCAGCTCGGCCGCGATGCGGGAGCCCCGCCGATCGGAAGTCGCGTAGGCGAGGGTCAGGCGGAGCGGCGGCGGCGCCGAGCGCAGCAGCACCGGCCGGTGCGAGTTGACCGTCTCCGCGCCCGGCATCGCAGGCGGGATCAGGACGGGCGGCGGCCCGCCGAGCTTCAGATGCGTCAGAACCCAGGCGACGTACTGGCGCGCAACGAGGTCGGCGAGCGGCGTTCCCCGCGTGACGAACCAGAGCAGGCCCGTTGCGAGCGTCGGGACTGCGTGCGCGCCGCCGGGCGCGGGGCCGGCGGTGTCGATCCAGGGGAAGCCGGGAGCGGCGAGGCCGCGCGGGAGGATCGCTGCGGCGCCCTTCGTGGCCGTGCCGAGCACGAGGCGCCTCGGCTTGACCGCATCCACGTTCCAGTAGTTGAAGTTGCGCTCGAGCACGAGGCGCTCGGCGCTCCGCGAGGCGAGCCGGAAGGGGCCGCTGGTCGCGGTGCCGCTCTTCGGAACCGGGAAGAAGACGGGCCAGGCGACCTGCTCGTCGAGCCAGGGCACCGGGTGGCCGAGCGTCACGCGCAGCGTCCGCTCGTCGGGAGCCTCGACGCCGATCGAGCCCTTGCCGGTCACCCGGTAGCGGCGCGCGTCCGCGATGTTCTGCATCTCGGCGCGCGCGTACGAGGAGTGCAGCGGCGGCGAGAGCGCCCGCAGCCAGGAGCGGCGGAAGTCCTCGGCGGTGATCGGCGCGTCGTTGCTCCAGCGGATGCCCTTGCGCAGATGGAACGTCCAGACCAGGCCGTCGTCGCTCGTCTCCCAGGAGGTGGCCAGGTCGGGCTCGACGTCGGTGCCCGAGAAGCGGGTCAGCCCGGCGTAGAGCTCGTGCGAGACGTTCAGCGAGGGCAGGTCGTCGACCTTCGCCGGGTCGAGCGTGCCCGGCAGGAGCGGCAGCGCGAGGCGCAGCACCGGGCCGTCGTGCGGCTTCGGTGCGGAGGAGCCGCAGGCCGCGAGCGCCAGGACGCCCGCGAGAGCCGCTAGCCGACGAGCCGTCGCCATACGTTGTCGAGCAGCCCGTAGGTGAGGCCCCGCCCCATGCGTAGGAAGGTGTAGTTGCCGGTCGCGAACACCTGGCCGCGCCCTGCGCGCGACCACACCAGCGCCGCGTCGATCACGCCGCGCTTGCCGCGGAGGATCGCCTGCGCCGCAACGACATGGTCGCGCGGGGTCAGCTGCGGGTCGATCCGGTCGCTCTCCGACGCGGCGATCCCGAACGCCTGGCCCGGCCCGATCCCCGTGCCGCGGAACAGCCAGCGCACGCGGTCATAGTCCCGCCCGCCCGCGGCGACGTAGGGCCGGGCGCGGGCATGCGGGAAGCAGCAGCCGTCGTAGCCGACCCCGGTGAGGGCGAAGTCGGAGCGACCCTCGCGGGCGTCGTAGTCGGTCAGCACGACGGCGTTCGAGTCACGGTCGATGCGCACCTGGCGGTAGAACGGGTTCGCCTGCAGGAAGATCAGGCTGCCGCCGCCGTCGCGGTAGCGCTTCAGCAGGTCGTAGGTCGCCGGCTCGTAGTACTCGCTGTGGCCGGGGAAGACGACCGCGGCGTAGCGGCGCAGCGTCGAGAGCGGCAGGCGGCCGAGCTCGACGTCGGTCACGTGCTGCGTGCGCACCGAGCGGGAACAGAGCCAGCGCGAGAACGGCGCTGCCGCCTTGTGGTCGTCCTCGACGCCGCCGCGCAGGATCGGGCCGGTCAGCGAGACGCGGCGCTGGCGCCAGAACTGGTACCAGCTGTCGGGGATCCCGTTCAGGTCGGCGTCGTAGGCGTTGTACGCGCGCCAGGTCAGGTACGGCCAGACGACCAGGGCGGTGTGGGGGCGCGGCTGGTCGAGCGAACGGCGGTCGCGCACGACGACCGGCGCATCGAAGCGGTCACCCTGCGAGGTCACCACGGCGTGGTAGAGGCCGGGCCTGGCTCCGCCTGAGACGGCAAAGCCCTGCGTGTGCCGGCCGGAGCAGTCCTGCTCGAGCTCTTCGCTCGCCTGGCCGCGGTCGACCGATGCGATCACCGGCACCTGCGCTCCCGGCTCGAAGCTGCCGGTCGAGTCGACGTAGGCCGCGAGCCGCTCGACCCGGACGACGCGCGGGTTCGCGAGGCAACCGGTTCGCCGCCACAGTGGCCGCCGCACGCTCGCCTCGGCCGCGCCTGGCCGAACAACCCCGCGCGGAGGCAGCAGCGGCCCCACATTCTCGTAACAGACCGTTACCAGGTACGAGCCGTCGGCGAGCGCATGCCCCGTGGAGGTCGTGCCGTCCCAGGTCAACTCCGGCCCACGGGCGGAGACGCCCGTCCGGATCCGCTTCCACCCGACCAGACGGCCGCCCCAGGCGTAGACGCGCAGGCCGACCAGCGCGCTCGCCGGTGCGTTCAGGCGCAGG
>DATLPH010000201.1:0-2620 GCA_035535855.1 Gaiellaceae bacterium | reverse complement strand
CGGCTGCACCTGCTCGCCTACAGCCTTGGGGCGAGCGCCTCCGGGATGACATTCCTGGACAGCGAGATTCCCGGGCTACTCGGCGAGCCGCTCGACGCGCTGCTGTTCACGTGCGTCGGCGTGCCGGAGTACGCGCCTGCGGCCGGCGGCCTGCCCGGCCGGCCGACCGAGATCCGCCCGGTCACGCCGCGCCTCGACGACGACTGAGCGTTATGCGCCCCAGCGCGTCGGGTCGAAGCCGAACGTCTCGACCAGGCTCTTACTGGAGGCGGCGGCTGCCGCGGCGCGTTCCCGGCTGTAGGTCCAGACGGTTTCGGAGGCTTTGCCGTCACGCCGCTCGATCTCGACGGCAACCGGCTCCGCGCGGTCGACGTACTCGCAGGCGAAGTCGGCGGCATCCAGAAGGTTCGCGCTCTCGTAGAGGCCTGTCCGCTCCCGCGCCGGCTCGTACTCGACAGCGTAGACCTCGTACGTCGGAGCATTCGACCTCACCGCGGCTTGACCGCCTCCACTCAGCGCCTCCGGCTCAACGTCTACGCCATGCTGCTCGGCGAGCGCCGACGCGAGCGTCGGCGCAGACACGTAGCCGCGCTCGACAAGGATCTCACCGAGCCGGCGCTCGGGCCGCTCGCGCTGCTCGGCCAGCGCCTTCTGCAACGCGTCGGCCTTCACGAAGCCCTTCTGGACCAGGAGCATGCCGAGCGAACGCCACGGACGGTCCTTCGCAGCAGGCTCAGTGTCCGAGGTGAGCGCTCGAACGGGATCGCTTCCCGGCGCCGGTTGCAGGTCGACCCCGTGCTGCCTCGCCAGCACCCGGGCGAGCTCGAGGCCACTGACGTATCCCTGGGCGACCAGGATCTGGCCGAGCAGACGGCCCGCTCGCAGCTGTTCCGCGAGCGCGTTCTCGAGCTCGGCAGGCGTCAAAAGCTCTTCGTCGACGAGGAGCGTGCCGAGTGGGCGCCAGGGGAAATCGGCCTGATCCATCGCTGCTTACTATCGGCCGCGGGCCGTTCAACCTGTACGCCCGCGTCGGCGCGGGCTCTGCTAGCGATCCTGGAGCGCGTCGAGCCCGACCGCGAAGGCGACGATCAGCCGCCGGTCGACGTCCCGGATCTCCGGAGTGAGCTCAAGCACGTAGCGGTCGCGGAACGTCCCGAGCACGCGCTTGTACCTCCCCACTTCCTGGTCTCCGCGCTTGAGGACGAAATTGAACGGCAGCCAGCTCAGCAGCGAGGCGAGATCCGGCCCGAAGTCGGCGAATCTGCGGACGAGCGCGATGATCCAGCTCGACTCGTGCGCCTCGAGGAGCTCGGTGCCCGAGGCGTCGCGCACGTGCCAGTGGCTGCGCAGCAGTGAGCGGGTGAAGTCCTTCTCGAGCATCCCGATCACCTGGCCGTCCGCGTCGAGCACCTCGTGCCGCCCGCGGAACTCGAACAC
This sequence comes from Gaiellaceae bacterium, assembly GCA_035535855.1. Lineage (GTDB taxonomy): Bacteria > Actinomycetota > Thermoleophilia > Gaiellales > Gaiellaceae > AC-32. The sequence goes on along the minus strand of DATLPH010000201.1, from coordinate 1,183 downwards.
CGACTTCGACTTGATCATGAAGAGGTGCTCCTCGACGTCGGGCGAGACGCGGAAGCGGATGTCCTCCTTGATCTTCATCTTCTTCTGCTTCACGTAGACCAGCGGCCGGCCCTCGTCGGTGGAGCCGGGCGAGGGCGCGCTGATGCGGTACTCGTTGGCGATCGGCTTGAAGACCTGCTGGACCAGCAGCCGGTCGGCAGCCTCGAGCTCGGCGAGGACGGTCCGCGGGTCGGCGACGGAAGCCACGACGGGATCGTAGGCGAACGACGTGTGCGTCGCGTGAGACGCTATGGCGGTGGGATCTGTGCCTAGCGTGGGCGACGTTCAGCGGATCGTCGCGATCGAGAACCCGGTCGTCCGGAACCTCGAGATCACGTACTGCTATTCGCGCCTCGCCGCGGCCTCCACGACGCGAAACGGCGAGGGGGCGAACTGGTGCACGTACGCGACCTGGGCCTCGCGGCAGGCGGGCGGGACGATCCGCGGCGAGGACCTGCTCGAGAACCTCGGGCGCAGGCTCGGGGAAAGCCGCTGGCTCCTGCATCCGGTCGCCACGCTCTGGCGAGGGCTGCTGCGGCGCGGCCTCTTCCAGCGTGAGACGCGGGTCGGACGCCTCACGCATGAGCTCCACACCCCGTTCGACGCGTTCGAGCGCGCCAGCGAGGCCGTCGCGCGGGGAAACCTCAAGGTGTTCGAGGAGATCGGGCTCCAGTTCGCTCGCTATCTCCACGACTGCCCCGCGGACGCACCGGCCGCGGCCCCTGAGATCGAACGCTTCCTCGCCGGCCTGAAAGCCGGAGACCCGCCCGAAGGTCAGCGTTTGTTGAAGCAGGCATTCAAGCGTTACGAGCGCATGCGGTTCGAACGCGATCGCAACCGGCGTGCCGAGCTCGCGCTGCTCGCGAACCTGGAGATCGGCCTCCACGAGCAAGCGCGCTTGCAGCCGCAGATCCTCGAGGCGCTCGATGCCGCGTCGGCCACGCAGGAGGACCTGGGACGGCGGGCGCTCGACGCGCTGTTTCCCTCCGCATCACGCTGGTGGGCGTGGGTGCGGGGCTCGACCGCCGCCGCGCTGGGCGTCCCGACCCGAGCGATCCAGCGAGCGTCGAGCCGCCTCGCGCGCGAGGCGATCACCGACTCCCTGATGGTCATCGCTCTCCCTGGGCGGGTGCTGGCGCTCAGG
>DATLPH010000200.1:0-21337 GCA_035535855.1 Gaiellaceae bacterium | reverse complement strand
CGGCCCTTTCGATGAGGACGAGGGAGAGAGCAGCGGTCATTCTGGACAGGCATCCGGTGTGGTTGGATGCGATGGATCAGCTGGTCGCGGGAGTAGGGATCGAGGTAGCGGGGCGTGCGACCGACGTCGACGAGGCACTTGCGCTCATCGAGGAGCACCGCCCCGACATGTTCATCGCCGGAATCGACGCGAGCACGGATCACGTCTCGTGCGTCCGGCGCGCCAAGCAGGCCCAGCCGGATCTGAAGGCGATCGTCGTCTCGGACGACGCCGACACAGGAGCGATCGAAGCTGCCTTTGCAGCCGGCGCGGCCATCTACTGCGTCAAGACGGCGGAGCAGGAAGACCTGGCCTCGGCCATCCGCCAGGTGTTCGAGCGCTCGATCTACATCGCCAACGGCAACGGCTATGAGCCAGCACCGCGCCCGAGCATCGAGGCGGAGTCGGTTGCACAGAAGCTGACGCGCCGAGAGCTCGAGATCCTGCGCCTGGTGGCGGAGGGGCACTCGAACTCGCAGCTCGCGCGGATGCTGTGGGTGACCGAGCAGACGGTCAAGTTCCATCTGTCGAACATCTACCGCAAGCTCAAGGTGGCCAACCGCACCGAGGCAAGCCGCTGGGCCCAGCTGAACGGGCTGCTGCCGGCGCACCGGGAAGAGGACGTCGACGCCGAGATCGCGGTCGCGTAGGCCGCTCGAGCGCACACGAGAATCGTGCGCTCTTTGCGGTGATTAGCGACGGGTGTCGGTAGACGCTCGCGGGCGAGCTTCGTTAGGCTCGCCCGCGGTATCTGTGCCCGGGCAGGCAGGGCCGCCTGTCGGCCCGGGCACGTGCCTTTCTACGTCTGGGACGCCGGCACGAACACCTTGTCGAAGGTGCCCCGGAGCGAAACCGGACGGCCGTTGGCGGTGATCGAAAGGTTGCCGGCCGCACCCATCCGCGCCCACAGACGTGGCCCGCGGAAGTGCAGCTGTGTCCCCGGAAGCAGCACACTCGAGTAGAGCACCGCTCCCGAGCTGGAGCCGCGCCGTACCTCGAGCCAGGAGCCGTTTCGCTGGGCCTCGATGCGCACGTCGGCGAGCTTCGGCCGCGAGACAGGTGCCGCCCTCGCGACGCTCGCCCGGTGCGTGGCGGCGGGCACGGAGGCCGGAGGCGGCGTCGCGACGTGCTTCGCGCCCGGATGGGCAGCTCCCACGACGACGAAGGTCGCCGCGAGGATCACGCACACAAGGGCCGCCATGGCCAGGACACGCTTCACGGCCAGAAGCGAACGCGCCCAACGAGCCGTTGCCCGCCCGTTCTTCTCATCGGGCTCCGGCTCGGGCGCGGGCTGGGCGGCCGGCTCCTCGCTCACAACCATCCCCGGCGCGCCTCGGACGAAGCCCGTCTCGTACCAGATCACACCCTGGCTCTCGCGCTCCCAGCCTCCTGCGAGCAGACGCTCGACGAGCGCCTCGTAGCACGACCGCGCACCCTCGTGGTCGGGCGGGGGCGGCGCGGCGTGCCGCCAGGCAAAGGGCTTGGATTCGAACATCGTCCCGTCGGGCGTCGTCGCGTAGAAGGTCGAGCGGACGTATCCGCGCCAGCGGGTGATCTGGCACCGGTCCGGCTCGGGCGCCGCGGCGGGCACCGACCCGAAGGGCGCTCCGCAGACGCTGCAGAAGCGGGCATCCGGAGGGCTGGCCGCACCGCACGTCAAACACGCCGGGCTACCACGGTCGACAGCCTGCGTTGCCATTGAATCAGCGTAATCCGACTTCGGCGCAAGTCCGAGGCCCCGCAGGGAGAACTAGCCACCTGGCTAGCGGCCTTGCCGAGTCCCGGGATCGGCGGCCGGCATGCGCGAGGCTCGCGAGCGGTCCGGTCACGCTGATCGCCGGTCCAGACCTTTGGCCAGCCTAGGCGATGGCTTCGTCGGGCCCGTGCTCGTCCAGCAGCGCGCGACCGAGCTCGGTTTGCCAGTAGACGATGCTCCGGCGGTTCGCCTCGAGCAGGCCGTCCTGCTGCTCGCGCTCGTGCAGGCGCAGCGACTGCCGCTGGCGGACGAGCTCGTCGAGGATCTCGTGGATCCTGTGTGCCCGCGGTGAGACGAGGCGGGCGCTCACCGCGCTGACCGCCACAGAACGGCGAGAGCCGCAGCCGCGTAGGCCACGAGGGCCGCTACGCCGGCGATCGCGAGCGAGCGCTCTCGGCGGACTAGTGTCAACGAATGCACGTGAACCCTGGTCACCGGTCCTCCTCATGGACTCGGGCCGACTCTCGATCTAGTTTTCGCTCATTCGTGCGCCCCTTGCTACTGACCGTGCGAACGGTTCGAATGGGATCGCCGAACGCAGTGCTTTCGAGCGGTGTTCCGGCGCCTCGACCCTTCTAGACTCGGCCGAAGGTACCGCAGGGCCGCCTGGCGGTACCGGTTGCGGGCGCCCCGTGAGCAAGCGGGGCGCTCGTCGCATCGGGTTCAAGTGCAGGCCACGCGCAGCCGACGAACGTAGTCGGCGCGCCGCCTCGCACTTGCTCGCGAGGCGGCCTGCCTCTTCTTACTCTCCGTCGAACTCGCGAGTCGCGCAATCCGGGCAGTAGGGGACCCCCTGGGGAGACTCGTCGTCCGCAAGGTAGACCCGCCAGCGCTCCCGTGGCTCGAGCCACGGGCGGCGGCACTCCTGACAGGAAAGCGTCTTCTGGGCGAGGACGGTCGCGTTGTCGTCCATGGGGCATTTTTCGACACAACGCACCCTCGTTGCTCCTGGACGTTAGGACAGTCTTCGCGAGGCGCTGCGCCCGGCTGTTCAGCGCTAGAAAGGCGGCCCGCAGTCTCCTACGCTTGGCGGGTCTTGCGGCACCTGACGGTTCTTCTGGCGGTAGTCGCCGTAGCCCTGGTCGGCGCGGCCGGTGCCGACGCGGCAGAGGCAGCCCCCGGGCTCGGAGCGGTGACCGTCTCGCCGGTGGCCTAGCGTCTCGGTACCGGCCTCGTCGACGCTAACCCTCGGCGCCAAGCTCCAGAACGACGGCGCCTTCCAGGTCCAGGGAGCCCTCGGCCTCGCGGGCACGCATCCCGACTCCACCGGAGACTGGGTGATCGAGCCAGGCGGAGTGCTCACGCTGGGCCCGGGCGACCATCCGCTCGCTGCCGGCGCCGACATCTCGGGAGGCGGCACGCTCGTGATCGACAACGCGTCCGGAACGACCACGTTCCCCGCGGGAACCTCGGCCACGATGACGTCGCTCATCCACAAGAGCGGCACGCTGACCGGAGCGGGTGCCGTCACGGTGAAGAACCTGGACTGGCGAGGCGGAGCCCAGAGCGGAACCGGGACGACAACCGTGCTGTCTGGAGGAACCGTTGTGCTGAGCGGGACCAAGACGCTGTCGCGCCTCCTGAGGCTCGACCGGGCCCTCGACCTGACCGCGGTTCCGGGCTCGCTCTCGGTTGCAGCCGGCGGTGTGCTCGAAAGCTCGGGGCTGTTGGCCGTTCCGGACGGCGCGCGGCTCGTGCCGGCCGGCGGGCTGCTGCGCGTCCGTGCCGGCGGCACGCTCAAGAAGACCGGCGCCGGCTCGGTCACGCTCCCGCCGGTCGAGAACCTAGGGCTCATCACGGGGACCGGGACGATCGTCGCGGCAGTCGTCAACAAGGGCGTCGTCGCGCCGGGGAGTTCCCCCGGCACGCTCTCGGTCCAGGGCACCTACACGCAGGGCGCGGGCGGTGCGCTGCGGATCGACCTTGTAGGCGTCGGTGCAGCCGAGCTCGACCGGCTGCTCGTGTCCGGGAACGCGGCGCTCGCGGGCACGCTGGCCATCCAGCGCTCGCCCAGCTTCATCCCGCCGGCCGCAGCGACCTTCACGTTCCTGCAGGCGCACACCGTCACCGGAATGTTCACCGCAACCTCGGGCGGCTCAGTGGCGGGCACGCACGCGCTCGTCCCGCGGTACGAGCTGTCGTCCGTCCGCCTGGTCTCGACCGGTGTCCCGCCGCCTCCGCCTCCGCCGCCCCCACCGCCGCCGCCGCCGGTCAAGTGCCTCGTGCCGAAGCTGCTCGGAAAGACGCTCGGCCGGGCCCGCCGGCTGCTCGCGGCAAGGCACTGCCGCCTCGGACGCGTCGGCCGCGCCTACTCGTCGAAGGTGAGGAAGGGGCGGATCGTCAAGCAGAGCCAGCGCGCCGGGGCCAGGCTCGCGCGCGGCGCCAAGGTGAACGTCACGCTCAGCCGCGGCCCGCGCCGCAAGTAGCTCGTGTCCGTCGATGCGTCAGAGTAGGATCGTTCTGAGGGGTCGTTCGACGGGAGGGAGTCAGGATGGACGTGATCGCAGGGATCGATGCGGCAAGGGAGCGCTGGAACGTGCTCGAGCATCCGTTCTACACGCGCTGGGAGAAGGGTGAGCTGACGCGCGAGGAGCTGGCCCGCTACGCCGGCGAGTACCGGCACGCGGTGGTGGCCCTGGCGCGCACGGCCCGCACGGCCCGGCTGCACGCCGACGAGGAGGCCCAGCACATCGCGCTCTGGGACGACTTCGCCTCCGCGCTCGGCACCGAGATGGCCGAGCCGCTGCCCGAGACGCGCTGCTGCGCGTCAGCCTGGGCCGGCGCGGACGACGAGCTCGGCGCCGCTGCGATCCTCTACGCGATCGAGGCAGGCCAGCCGGCGATCTCGCAGACGAAGCTGCGCGGCCTGCTCGAGCACTACGGCTTCTCGGACGAGTCGCCGGCGGTCGAGTACTTCGCCCTGCACGGCGAGCGCGACCACGAGCACGCAGCCGAGGCGCGCGCGGCGATCGAGACCAGCGACGACCCGCGGCTCGTCGGCCTGGCCGAGGCCGCCCTGGCCGCCAACTGGGCGCTGCTGGACGGCGTTTCGCAGAACTAGCTTCTAGAGCCGTCCCGCTTCGATAATCCGCTCGAGGAACTGCTGCGTCCGCGGCTCCTTGGGCTGCGCGAAGATCTCGTGCGGCGGGCCCTGCTCGAGGATCCGCCCCTCCTCGAGGAAGCAGACCCGGTGCGCGATGTCCCGCGCGAAGCTCATCTCGTGCGTCGCGATCAGCATCGTCATCCCGCCCGCGGCCAGCTCGCGGATTACGCTCAGCACCTCGGCGACGAGCTCCGGGTCGAGCGCGCTCGTGACCTCGTCGAGCAGCATCAGCTCCGGCTGCATCGCCAGCGCGCGCACGATCGCGACGCGCTGCTGCTGCCCGCCGGAAAGCCGGTCCGGGTATTCGTCGCGGCGGTCCTCGAGTCCGAACCTTGCGAGCAGCTCGCGCCCCCGGGCCTCCGCTTCGGCCCGGCCGAGGCCGAGCACGTCGCGGGGGGCGAGCGTGACGTTGCGCAGCACGGTCATGTGCGGAAAGAGGTTGAACGCCTGGAAGACGATCCCGATCCGGCGGCGCACGGAGTTCGAGTCGACGTCGCGGCGCGTGATCTCCTCGCCGGCCAGGAAGATGCGGCCGGCGTCGAGCGGCTCGAGCAGGTTCACGCAGCGCAGCAGCGTCGACTTGCCGGAGCCCGAGGCGCCGATCAGGCAGACGACCTCGTGGTCCTCGAGCTCGAGGTCGATCCCGCGCAGCACCTCGTTCGGCCCGAACGACTTGTGCACGCCCTCGACCTTCAGCGCGCTCACGCGAAGCCTCCCGCGGCCTGGCGCCGTTTCCTGTCGCGCGCGATCAGCCAGTCGGTGAGGCGCGCAAGGGGGATCGTCAACGCCACGAACAGCGCGGCCGCAGCGAGGTAGGAGCCGTACGTGAAGGTCGCGTTGGTGTCGATCTGCGACTGGTTGAAGGCCTCGATCACGCCGAGGGTGCCGACGAGCGCGGTGTCCTTCTGCAGGCCGATGAAGTCGTTCAGGAGCGGCGGGATCACCCGGCGGATCGCCTGCGGCAGGATCACGCGCCTCAGCGCCTGGAAGCGCGAGAGCCCGAGCGAGCGCGCGGCCGCCTCCTGGCTCGGGTGCACCGACTCGATCCCGGCGCGGTAGACCTCGGCGACGTAGCCGCTGTAGACCAGCACGAGGCCGACTCCGGCCCAGAAGACGCGGGAGCGCGGCACGCCGGTGAGCTGCAGGGCGGGAGCGCCGAAGCCGAGCAGCGCGATCACGAGGATCGTCGGAATCCCGCGTGCTAGGTCGGAGTAGATGATCGCCAGCGCGCGCAGCGGGAAGAAGACGGGGCCCTGCAGGCTGCGCAGGACCGCGATCACGAGGGCCAGCACGAGGATGAACACCTCGCAGACGAGAAAGATCTTCACGTTCAGGACAAAGGCCCGCGCGATGTCGGGGAAGGAGCCGGAGATGTCGCCCCAGTCGAAGAACGTGCGCCGGACCTCCGGCCAGCCCGCCGACTGCGTCACCGCGACAACGATCGCCACCAAGAAGACGGCCGTGCTGATCAGCGCGATCGCAACGCCGCGCGCGCCCTCGCCCTCGAGGCGCAGGCCGCCGAGCAGCCGCGAGCGCCGCTCCGCTACTTCAGGGTCGGAGCGCCGGTCGCCTTCGCTAGCCACTGCTGCTGGAGCTGCTTCAGCGTCCCGTCGCTACGAAGCGTCGAGAGAGCCTTGTTCACGCACGTGACGAGCGAGTTGCCCTTCTGGAAGACCATCCCGAAGTGCTCGCCGCCGGGCTGGGTCGGGAACTGGCCGAGCACCTTCGAGTTGGGCACCTGGACGGCCGTGACGTAGAAGGCGGTCGGCAGGTCGACCACGAGACCATCGATCTGCTTGTTCTTCAGAGCCTGGACCGCTCCCGCGTTCGACGGGAAGACCGAGGGCTGCTTCGACGGCTTGATCTCGTCCTTGATGAACTGATAGCTCGTCGTGCCGAGCTGCGCGCCGAGCTCGTAGGGCTTCAGCGCCGAGACCGAGGTGGCGGAGGCAATCGGCGTGCCCTTGTTCACCACGACCGCCTGGTTGACGTCGTAGTAGGAGTCGCTGAAGTCCACTACCCTCGCGCGGGCGGGCGAGAACGAGATCTGGTTGATGTCGAAGTCGAAGTCCTTCGTGCCCGGTGCGAACGAGGTGTTGAAGGGCACGTGCTTCCACGTCACCTCGTCCTTCGAGAAGCCGAGCTGCTTCGCCACGGCGTAGGCGACCGCGCTCTCGTAGCCCTGGCCGCTGCGCGGGTCGCTCACCTGCCACGGCTTCTTGGCCGTGCCGCCGAACCAGGGTGGGAACGCCGGGTTGTCGGTGCCGATCGTGAGCGTCCCGGACGAGACGAGGTTCAGGTCGCCCTTGCTGCAGCTGGTCGTGGTGGTCGTGCCCCCGGTCGCGCCCGACTCCTTGGTCGAGCCGCAGCCGGCCGCGAGCACGGCGAGCAGGACGAGCGCCGCCGTGAGCAGTCCCCTGGTCGCCAAAGTCCCTTTCACCGCGGGGTTGAGGCTAACACGACCTTCACAAGTGACTTGCACAATTACGTCGGCATGAGGACGGGTCTATTCATCTGTGTCATCGCCGTGCTTGCCGTTACCGGGAGCGCGGGAGCGTCGCAGTCTTCCAGGACGAAGACCGTGCCCGGCGCGGTCGAGTCGCTGGCGATGGACGGGGCGCGCGTCGCGTTCGACGTCGAGGGCGACCTCCCGAAGGGCCGCTGCAATCGCGTCCGCGTCTGGAACGTGCTCAACGGCGCGATGGCGACCGCGAGCGGCAAGGGCACCTGCGCCGCCGACAACTCGAGCACCGGCGCGGGCGTCCGGCAGCTGGCGATCGCCGGAACGCGCCTCGCCTGGATCGTGAACGTCGGCGGCAACTCCGAGAGCGACGACTACCTCTACACCGCCTCGCTGCCGCGCCCGAAGGAGAAGTCGCTCGCGTTCGCACGACGCGTCGGCATCGTCGGAGGGGATCTCGCCGGCGACTGGATCGGCGGGCTCGCCGGCAACGGCCGCGTGCTCGCGGTCAACCAGTGGCGCACCGGCCCGAAGAACATCGTCACCGAGGGCCGCCTGCGCACGATCGGCACCGGCCTGCACACAATCGCCAACGGGACGGACACGATCGTGGCCCGCTCGACCGACGGAACGAAGATCGCGGTGCTGCGCCCTGACGGCTCGGTCGGCCTCTACTCGTCCTCGGGCTCGTTCCTGCGGCAGGTCACGCCGAGCTCCGCGAAGGAGGTCGCCCTCGGCGGCGGCTACCTCGTCGTCCTGACGAAGGGAGCTTCGGTCGAGATCTACGACGCGGGCACCGGAGTGAAGATCCGCTCGACGCGAGTCGCGCGCGGCGCGGGCTCGATCGACCTCGAGGGCAGCCTGCTGGCCTATCGCGCGTTCCGTGCGGTGCACGTGCTGCGCCTGAAGACGCTCCAGGATCTGATCGTGGCGAGGGCCGGCAAGTCGGTCACCGGCGTGCAGCTCGAGCCGCCCGGGCTCGCCTACGCCTGGACGACCGCCACCGGCGTCGGCAAGCTCGCCTTCGTGCCGAAGAGCCGGCTCCGCTAAGCGGCCACGCCCGTGAACTGCGGGATCACGTCGCTGCCGTAGGCGGCCAGCGTCTCGTCCGCCCGCTCGGTCATCAGGTAGATGTCGAACTGGTCGACGCCGATGCCTTCGAGCTCGCGCAGCTTCTCCGTGATCTGCTCGGTGTTGCCGAGCACGCAGAAGCGGTCGCAGATCTCGTCGGTGACGAACTCGCCGTGCGCCGCGCCGACGCGGCTGTGGTCCTTGTAGTCGTAGAACTTCCGCGCCTTGACGAAGTCGGTGAGCGCGCTCGGGATCTCGTCGGAGTCCTCGCCGTAGCGCTCGATCAGGTCCATGACGTGATTCGAGACCATCGCCGGGAACCACCGCACCTGATCGCGAGCCTCGGCGAGGTCGTCGGAGACGTGGCTCGGCGCGCAGACGATGCACTTGAGCGCGGCCGGGTCGCGGCCCGCCTTGTCGGCGGCCTGCCTGGCGGTGGCCATGATCCACTGGATGATCTGCGGGTCGGCGAGCTGGATGATCACGCCGTCCCCGACACGGCCGGCGACACCGAGCGCGCGCGGCCCGTAGCCGGCGACGTGCATCGGAATGTCCGGGAGCTCCTTGCGCACCCAGGCCAGCTCGAGCTCCTTCTCGTTCCATTCGACCTTCCGGCCGTTCATCAGGTCCTTGATCATCACGAGGCGGCGCTCGAACTCGTCGACCTTGACCGGCTTCAGGCCGACGACGCGGCGCGAGGAGTCGCCGCGGCCGATGCCCATCACGGCGCGGCCGCTGGAGACGTCGTGCAGCGTCGCGTACCAGCTGGCGGTGATCGTCGGGTCGCGGATCCCGGGGTTCGTGACGCAGTGGCCGAGCTTGATCTTCTCGGTCTGCACGGCTGCGATCGGGAGCAACGCGTAGCTCTCCTGCCAGAGGATGTGCGAGTCGTACGTCCAGCCGTGGTCGAAGCCGTTCCGCTCGCCGTGCTGGAAGACCTCGACGAGCCGTGTGTACGGCGGATCCGGCAGAGCGGTTACCCCGAAGCTCAGCATCTAGTGCTCCTTCCAGTAATGCAGTCGAGGTTCTGGGTCGCGAGCACCAAGCCAGAGGCCGCACTCGCTCGCGGCCAAGGCCGGCAGCCTTGGCAAGAGTGAGGGTGGGCTGTGGCGCCGCGTGATCGCGGGCCAGAGGCCGACAGGCATTGCTGGATGGAGCACTTGGCCTCCCCGGTCGGTGGCAGGGGAATGAGCATACCGCCCCGAAATCGGCCTGAGAATGGCACTCGTCTTCCTCGTGCTCGCCTTCGTGGCGGGCGGGGCGCTGCCCGTGCAGGCCGGGCTCAACGCGCGGCTGGCCACGTTCGTCGGCGGCCCGATCCGCGCCTCGATGATCTCGTTCGCGGTCGGGACGCTCGTGCTGTTCGCGCTCTCGCTGCTCGTGACGCGAGGCGTCGTCAACACCGAGCGCCTGGGCCAGGTTCCCTGGTGGGCGTGGCTCGGCGGAGCGGTCGGAGCCGGCTACGTCGCTTCGACGGTGGCTGCGGCGCCGCGGCTGGGAGCGCTGAACCTCTTCGCGGCGGTCATCTTCGGGCAGCTGGTCTGCTCGGTGCTGCTCGACCACTACGGGGTGCTCTACCGCGAGCACGGCCTCAGCGCAGGCCGCATCGCCGGCGTCGTGCTCCTCGGCACCGGCGTCGCCCTCGTGCGCTTCTTCTAAGACCCGGCAACGCGGGCGATCGCCTTCGCGGCAAGCAGGTCGAGTGCCTGGACCGAGAGCTCGAGATGCTCTTCCTTCGTGTCCTCGAGCTTCGTGTGCGAGAGGCCGCGCAGGCTCTGGACGAACAGCATCACCGTTGGCACCCCTGCGCGCGCGACCTCGGCCGCGTCGTGCAGCGGGCCGCTCGGCAGGCGGTGCGACTCGCCCGCGACCTCGCGGATCGACTCGTCGGCGAGCTCGACGAGGTCGTCGTCGAACAGGATCGGCTCGATGTTCCAGATCCGCTCCCACTCGACTTCGATGTCCTCCTCCTGGGCGAAACGGCGCGAAGCCGCCTCAGCGTTGCTGAGCATCTCCGCGAGCTGGTGAGCATCGAGGTGACGCTGGTCGAGGAGACACTCGGCCGTTTCGACCACCGAGGTCACGATCCCGGGCTTCGTCACGACCCCGCCCATCGTGCAGACCGCGCCGCCCCCTGTGCGCTTGGCGATCTCGCGGATCTCGAGCTCGAGCTTCGCCGCTCCGGCCAGCGCGTCGCGCCGCTTGTCCATCGGCGTCGAGCCGGCGTGAGCAGCCTGCCCGCGGAAGGTGACCTGGTGACGCTCGACGCCGAACGTGCCGAGCACGACCCCGAGCGCGAGATCCAGCGACTCCAGCACCGGCCCCTGCTCGATGTGGAGCTCGAGGTAGGCCGCCGCTCCCTCCAGCTGCCGCCGCGCCTCCAGCGCGCCGTCGAGCTCGACCCCGTGCCGGCTCACCGCATCCGGGAGCGCCACTCCGTCAGCGTCGCGCCGCAGCCGCAGCTCGTCCTGGTCGTCCATCGAGCCCGCCGCGGCCGAGGAGCCGAACAGCGAGCGCCCGAAGCGCGCGCCCTCCTCGTCGGCCCAGTTCACGAGCCGGACCGTGATCGCCGGCTCGCCTTCCTCGGCCAGCCTCCGCATCACTTCGACCCCTGCGACCACGTTGAGGGCCCCGTCGAGCCAGCCCCCGTTCGGGACCGAGTCGATGTGGCCGCCGATCAGCACCGCGCGCTTGCTTGCACCGCGAAGCGTCCACCACTGGTTGCCGGCCTCGTCGATCTCCTCCTCGACCGGCAGGCCCGCAAGCTTCTCGCGGAGCCAGCCGCGAGCCTGCTCCCAAGTGTCGGTCCAGGCGACCCGCTGCGCCCCGTTCTCGTCAGCCGTCAGCTCGCGCAGCTCCTTCAGCTCGGCGACCGTTCTCGCAGGATCCAGCGGCACGGTCCGACTCTAACCCCCTCGCGCCGAGTGTGGTAAGCATCGTCCGGATGGCCTCCATCGCCATCGAGCAACCGGGGCGGGCGAGGGTCGGCGAGGCGACGCATGCGGCGAAGCGCGCCGGTCTCGTCGTCGTCGGCGTGGCCGTCTTCTGGGGTCTGTGGGAGGCCTACCGCTGGATTGGCGAGACCCTCGGGATCACGTGGCCCTTCCGGGTGGACGCGACGAACATGCCGCACATCCACGACATGCTGGCGGCCTTCAACAAGCCGCTGCAGCCGGGCGGCCCGACGCTGCTCCATTACGAATGGCACTGGGCGCTCTTCACGGCCAAGGAGGCGCTGCTCGGCTTCGTCCTCGGCGCGCTGATCGGCTTCGGGCTCGCCGTGCTGCTGGCGCACTCGCGGATCCTGCGCCGCGGCCTGCTGCCCTACATCGTCATCTCGCAGACGGTGCCGATCCTGGCGGTGGCGCCGATGGTCGTCGTCGGCCTCGGCACGAAGGGCGTCACGCCCTGGATCTCGGTCGCGGTGATCGCGACCTTCCTGACCTTCTTCCCGGTTGCGATGAACACCCTGCGCGGCCTGCTCTCGCCCGACCCGCGCTCGCTCGAGCTGATGCGCTCCTACGCCGCCGACCGGCGCTCGGTGCTCTGGAAGCTGCGCGTGCCCGCGTCGCTGCCGTTCGTCTTCTCGGCCCTGAAGCTCTCGGCGACAGCCTGCGTGATCGGCGCGATCATCGGCGAGACGCCCGCCTCGATCCAGGACGGGCTCGGCGGCGCGATCGTCAACTTCAACCAGTACTACTCAACCGGCCCCGAGCGGCTCTGGGCGACCAACATCGTCTGCGCCGTGCTCGGGCTCGTCTTCTTCACGGCCATCGTCGTGGCCGAGCGGCTCGTCCTGCACCGCGCCCCGGAGCACGTGGCGTGAACGACCGGCCGGCCGTCGCGATCTCGGGACTCACGAAGCAGTTCAAGGCGGGCGTGACCGCGCTCAGCGGGATCGACCTCGAGGTGCAGCCGCGCGAGTTCATCTCGCTGATCGGCCCGTCCGGCTGCGGCAAGTCGACGCTACTGCGGATCATCGGCGACCTGATCGAGCCCTCCGCAGGGACGGTCGAGGTGAACGGCAAGCCGGCTCACCGCGCCCGGCTCGACCACGACTACGGGATCGTCTTCCAGGAGGCGGTGCTCTACGACTGGCGGACGGTCTCCAAGAACATCGCGCTCCCGCTCGAGCTCTTGCGCTGGAGCCGCGAAAAGCGCTCCGCGCGCGTGAAGGAGCTTCTCGACCTCGTCGAGCTTGAGGGCTTCGAGGACCACCACCCGTGGCAGCTCTCGGGCGGGATGCAGCAGCGCGTTGCGATCGCGCGCGCGCTCTCGTTCGACCCGGCGCTGCTGCTGATGGACGAGCCGTTCGGCGCCCTCGACGAGATGACCCGGGAGCGTCTGAACCTCGAGCTGCTGCGGATCTGGGACGCGAGCGGCTCGACGATCGTCTTCGTCACACACTCGATTCCGGAGGCCGTCTTCCTCTCGACCCGCGTCGTCGTGATGAGCGCGCGGCCCGGCCGCGTCGCCGGGCTCGTCGAGGTCGACCTGCCGCAGCCGCGAACGGCGCGCACACGCGAGGAGCCGCGCTTCTTCGAGCTCGTCACCGAGGTGCGAGAGAGGCTCGCCGCCGGCGGCGCCGAGCTGGAGGTGACGGCGTGACCTGGGCAGTCGTACAGCGGCGCGTCGTCGACTGGGCGCCGGCGGTGGCCGTGTTCGTGCTCGGCATCGCCGCGTGGCAGGGCCTCGTCGCCGCGTTCAACGTCCAGGAGTTCCTGCTGCCGAAGCCGACCGTGATCGCCCAGACCTTCTGGGACGAGCGAAGCTCGCTCTGGCACGCCGGGATCTACACCTTCAAGGAAGCGCTCGGCGGGTTCGCGCTCGGCTCCTCGCTCGGGATCGCGGTGGCGCTCGTCTTCGCCGCGTTCAGGCCGCTCGGCACCGCGTTCATCCCCTTCGCAGTCGCGGCGAGCGCGATCCCGATCATCGCCTTCGCCCCGATCTTCAACAACTGGTTCGGCCTCCTGAACCCGTTCTCGAAGATGGCGATCGCTGCCGTGCTCTGCTTCTTCCCGGTGCTGGTGAACACGCTGCGCGGGCTCACCTCGGTCGACCCGCGCGCGATCGAGCTGATGCGCTCCTACGCCGCGGGCCGCGTGTCGATCTTCCGGCGCGTGCGGATCCCCGCCTCGCTGCCGCACATGTTCGCGGGGCTGAAGATCGCCAGCGTGCTCTCGATGATCGGCGCGATCGTGGGCGAGTACTTCGGCGGGCCGATCACCGCGCTGGGTGTCCTGATTCTGAACGCCTCGGCCTACACCAACTTCCCGGTCGCTTGGGCCGGGATCGTGGTGGCCAGCGCGTTCGGGATCCTCTTCTACGGCGCGGTCGCACTCGCGGAGCGGCTGACCACGTCGTGGGACCCTTCGCGCCGGGACTTCCACACGGAGTGAACGCCGGTCAGAATGGCGGAAACCGGATCGAGGTCATACGAAAGGGGAACGAATGAGTCGCAGGTTCTTGCTCGCGGCACTGGTAGTGCTCGTGAGCGTGCTGGTCGCCGGTTGTGGCGGCGGCAGCAGCGAGTCGTCGGGAGAGACCGATAAGAGCAGTGGCGCGAAGCAGAAGGTGACCCTGCAGCTGAAGTGGGTCACGCAGGCGCAGTTCGCCGGCTACTACGCCGCGAAGGCCAAGGGCTACTACGACGAGGAGGGCCTGGACGTCAACATCAAGATCGGCGGCCCGAGCATCACGCCCGAGCAGGTCGTGCTCGGCAAGCAGGCGGAGTTCGGCATCGACTGGCTGCCAAGCCTGCTCGCGGCGCGCGACACCGGCCAGAACCTCGTCAACATCGCGCAGGTCTTCGGTAAGAGCGGCATGACCGAGCTGACCTGGAAGGACTCGAACATCACCTCGATCGGCCAGATGCGCGGCAAGAAGGTCGGTGTCTGGTGCTGCGGCAACGAGAACGAGCTCTACGCGGCGCTGAACAAGAACGGCATGAACCCGAAGAAGGACGTCACGATCGTCAACCAGCCGTTCGACATGAACCTGTTCCTCAACAAGCAGGTCGACGCGGCCGCGGCGATGACCTACAACGAGCTTGCGCAGGTGCTCGAGACGAAGAATCCGAGCACGGGCAAGCTCTACCAGCTGAGCGATCTCAACGTGATCAAGATGAGCGACGTCGGCACAGGGATGCTCGAGGACGGCGTCTTCGTGCGTGGCGACTGGATCAAGGACAAGGATCACCAGGAGACCGCCAAGAAGTTCCTCGCGGCGAGCTTCAAGGGCTGGATCTACTGCCGTAGCCACGTGCAGGAGTGCACGCAGATCGTGCTCGACAACGGGCCGACCCTCGGCAAGGGCCACCAGACCTGGATGATGAACGAGATCAACGCACTCGTCTGGCCGTCCCCGAATGGGATCGGCGTGATGGACAAGGCGGCCTTCGACCAGACGGCCTCGATCGCGAAGCAGTTCGGCGTGATCAAGAAGGCTCCGAGCGCCGACGCCTACCGCACGGATCTCGCGCAGGACGCGGTGGACGAGGTTTCGGCCGAGGGCTCCGACACCAACGGTTCCGACTTCAAGAAGGTGACCGTGAAGGTGACGCCCAAGGGCGCGTAAGCAACTCGATCGGGGCCTCCTTCCGGGAGGCCCCGATTTCCTCTACGCTCGCGGCGAGCGCGAGACGAGGAGGGCCGGCATGTCAGTTCTGATCAAGGGCGGTCGGATCATCACCGCCGCCGACGACTACGTCGCCGACATCTACGTCGAGGACGAGACCGTGTCGCTGATCGGCGAGTCACTCGACATGAGCGCCGACAAGGTGATCGACGCGAGCGGCAAGTACGTGCTGCCGGGACTCGTCGACCCGCACACGCACCTGGACATGCCCTTCGGCGGCACGGTCACGATCGACGACGTCGAGTCCGGCCAGACCGCTGCCGCCTTCGGCGGGACGACCTGCCACGTCGACTTCATCATTCAGCCTCAGGGCTCGAGCTTCGCCGACGCGATCGCGGACTGGCGGAGCAAGGCGAACGGCAAGCAGGTGATCGACATGGGCTACCACATGGCGGTCACCGACCTGCATGAAGGCGGCTCGCTCGAGGAGCTGGCCACGCTGCCCGACGAGGGCATCACCTCCTACAAGCTCTTCATGGCCTACAAGGGCGCGCTGATGGTCGACGACGAGACCCTCTTCCGCACGATGGAGGTCGCGTCCGAGACGGGCGCGCTCGTGATGGTGCACGCCGAGAACGGTGACGTCATCGACGTGCTGGTCCGGCAAGCGCTCGAAGCGGGGAACACCGAGCCGCTCTACCACGCACTCACGCGCCCGCCAGAGGCCGAGGGCGAGGCAACGAACCGCGCGATCCAGCTCGCGCGCCTTGCAGAGGCGCCGCTCTACGTCGTCCACGTCACGTGCCGCGAGGCGGTCGAGCCGATCGCCCGGGCTCGCGATCTGGGCTGGGATGTCTGGGGCGAGACCTGCACGCAGTACTTCTTCAACTCGCTCGACGACATCGCCAAGCCGAACTTCGAGGGGGCGAAGTACGTCTACTCGCCTCCCGTCCGAGACAAGTCGAACTGGGACGTCCTCTGGAACGCTGTCCGCAGCGACACGCTCTCGGCGATCTCGACCGACCACTGCGCCTTCCTCTGGGACGGGCAGAAGTCGCTCGGCAAGGACGACTTCTCGAAGATCCCGAACGGCGGGCCCGGCCTCGAGAACCGGCTGCATATGATCCACGAGTTCGGCGCCCGCGCCGGCCGCATCTCGCTGAACCGGATGGTCGAGCTGCTGGCCACCTCGCCAGCGAAGCTGTTCGGCCTCTACCCGAAGAAGGGCACGGTCGCCGTCGGCTCCGACGCCGACCTCGTCGTCTTCGACCCCGAGAAGAAGCTGACGATCACCGCGTCGAGCCAGCACTCGAAGACCGACTACAACCTCTACGAGGGCACGGAGGTAACGGGCTCGCCCGAGGTCGTGCTCATGCGCGGGAACGTGCTCGTCGAGGGCGACGAGCTCGTGGCCTCGCCGGGGATCGGGCGCTACGTGGCCCGCGCGAAGTTCGGCCAGGAGCTGCGCGCCCGCTCAGCGGTCGCGTGAAGCGGCTGCTGCTAGGCGGCGCGCTCCTCACAGCGCTCGTGGCCGCGGCTCCCGCTGCGGCGAAGGTGAGCTACTGCAGCCCCACGGGTGACTACTGCACCTCGGCCGCGAAGCTCAAAGGCGTCAGGTACCTGCGCATCGGCACGTTCAGCTTCACCGGCCGCGTGAAGATCTGCGTCAAGGATCCGACGGCGACGCGCGTCTGCCACAGCTTCAGGCTCACGAAGGCGGGCCCGCTCTATGAGGTCAGGCTGATCTGGAAACGCCACTACCCAAACCGCGGCCTGGGCGCCTACCGCGTCACGTTCTTCTACGGCACGACCAGGCTCGGCCCACCGCTCACGTTCACGCAGGCGTAGGCGGAGGGCGGCGCAAGGCCGCCCTCCGCCCAGCCGCTCAGACCGTCGGAGCCACCTCCGGCGCCGCCTGCTTCGCAAGGAACGGGCGCAGGATGTAGTAGAGGCCTCCTGAGACGACGAACGCCGCCAGCCAGGAGATGTCCGTGTTGTTGGTCGCCTTGGCGAGCGGGCCCTGCATGAAGCCGACGAGGCCGTACTCCCAGGCCCAGCCGGCCACGAGCCCGACGATCGCCGCGATCACGGCCGCCCAGTTGACATCTCCGTAGATCGACTGCTTCGGGTCGGCGTACAGCGCCTGCACGTCGATCCTGCCTCGCCGGAAGAGGAAGTAGTCGATCAGCATCACCCCGCCCCAGGCGGAGATCCACACGACTACCGAGGCGAGCCAGTTGTCGAAGTCGTGGGCGAAGTTGTCGCGCTCGATGAACGCGATCAGCGTCCCGGTTCCCACGATCGAGACGATCACGGTGACGATCCAGCGCCTCGCCTTGATGTCGAGCGAAAGCGCCGCGAGCGACGCCGAATAGAGGTTGAGGATGTTTGTCGCGACCGGCCCGTGCATGACGACGAACAGCACGAGGATCGAGACCCCGGTGCCGAACGCCGCGGTGACGATCGCGGCCGGGTCGGCGGACGAGGTTGCGCTTGCGACCGACGCGCCTACGAACGCGAGCCAGACGGTCGGGATGAAGACGCCGAGGGAGGTCGACCAGAAGACCTTCCGGTCTGGCGTGCCCGGCTTCATGAAGCGCGTGTAGTCGGAAGACCACGTCAGCCATGTGATCCCCCAGCCGACGCCGATTGCGGTCATCAGCTGAGTGATCGAGGTCCACTTGTCGCCGCCGCTCACGGTTGAGTGGCTCCAGACGACGTCGACCTTCGTCCAGGCGAGGATCGAGATCAGGATCATGAACGCCGCCGCCACCGGCACCGTGTACTTCTCGAACGACTGGATCAAGTAGAAGCCCACGATCGCGATCACGACCTGAACGGCCATGATCCCGATGCCGACCGCGTACTTGGTCCCGGTACCCGGGTTGTCGAACCCCATCTCCTTGAAGATGCCGAGCACGAGGTCGAGCACGACCCAGGTGTTCACGCCGAGCCAGCCCAT
Source organism: Gaiellaceae bacterium (assembly GCA_035535855.1). Taxonomy (GTDB): domain Bacteria; phylum Actinomycetota; class Thermoleophilia; order Gaiellales; family Gaiellaceae; genus AC-32. The sequence continues at coordinate 3,369 of DATLPH010000200.1, read as the reverse complement.
CGTCATCAGCAACTGGGCGGTAGCAGGGAGATAGGCGCCGCGCCGGCCGAACGCGGCCCGCGAGAGCACCATTTGGTTCACGCCGGTCCGGCTGCCCATGATGCAGAAGAGCCCGAACAGGGCGCAACCGACGATGTTGCCGATGATGACGACCAGCATCGTCTCGACGAGGCTGAGTCCGAGAATGATCCCGAGCGCGCCTAGGATCCAGTTGATCGGCGCGATGTTCGCGCCCGCCCAGATCCAGAACTGCCGCGTCGGCGTCGAGTCCCGATCCTGCGCGGGGATCGGCTCGATGCCGTGCTCGTCGAACCGGACATCCTCGGCCAGCTCGCTTCTAGCCTGCTCCATGTTTCCTCCTAGGTAGAACAGACCGCTGTCCAGGCGATTCTCCGCTTTCGGCAGGACGGACGACAAGACCCCGATGGGTCGTAGAGTCCGCACGTTGGGCACGAATCTCGTCCTCGAGAACGGCCTGGTGGACGTGGGCGGCGGCGAGTTCCGGCGCACGGACGTCTTCGTCGCAGACGGGCGGCTGGCCGCCGAGGCGCCGGAGGGCGCCGAGACGGTCGATTGCTCGCGCTTCCTCCTCGTGCCCGGGATGGTCAACGCGCACAACCACTCGAACGAGAACTGGTTCCGCGGGATGTGGGACAACCTCCCGCTCGAGCCGTGGATGCTGTTCTCGTATCCCGCGCTGGCGGCGCCGGCGCAGTCGGCCGACGAGATCTACCTGCGCACGCTGGTCGGGGCGATCGAGCAGCTGAGATCGGGCGCAACCTGCGTCGTCGACTTCCTCTACGAGCTCGACGGGTTCACGACCGAGTCGCTCGACGCCGTCGTGCGCGGGTACCGCGACTCGGGGCTGCGCGCGCTGATCGCGCTCGGGATCGGCGACCGCGCCTACCACGAGACGGTGATCCTCGAGGAAGGCCTCGTCTCGCGCGACCTGATCTCGCGCCTGGAGGCCGACGCGCCGCCGACCTGGACGGAGTGGGAGCGCTTCTGCCGCGATGCGGTCGAGCGGTTCCACCGGCCTGACGAGGGGATCTCGATCGCGCTCGGGCCGTCGGGGCCGCAGCGCTGCACCGACGAGATGCTCGCCGGCTGCGCGGCGCTCGCCGAGGAGCTCGACCTGGTGATCCACATCCACGTGCTCGAGACGAGGATGCAGGCCGTCTCGGGACAGCGGATGTACGGCAAGACACTCGTCGAGCACATGGACGCAGTCGGCTTCCTCTCGCCGCGCGTGAACTTCGCGCACGGGATCTGGCTCACGCCCGGCGACATCGAGCTGGTGCGCGACCGCGGCGTCACGATCGCGCACAACCCAGCCTCGAACCTGAAGCTCGGCAGCGGGCTGGCCGCGGTGCCGCGGCTGCTGGCCGAAGGCGTGAACGTGGCGCTCGGGACCGACGGGATGTCCTCGAATGACGGGCTCGACATGTTCGCCTCGCTCAAGCTCGCGTCGCTCGTGCACAAGCTCTGGGGAATCGACTACCAGCAGTGGCTGGGCGCGAAGGAGGCCTGGCAGCTGGCGACGATCGGCGGTGCGCAGGCCGCCGGCGACGCAGAGGGACTGGGCCGCATCGAGCCCGGCCGGCGCGCCGACCTGGTGCTACTCGACCTCGAGAGCCACGTCTTCACGCCGTTGAACGACCCACTGCGCCAGCTGGCGTTCGGCTCCTCGACGCTCGCGGTCGACTCGGTGCTCGTGGGCGGCGAGTGGCGCGTGCGCGACGCCCGCGTCACCGGCGTGGACGAGACCACCGTCCTCGCGCGTGCACGTGAGACGGGCCATGAGATCGTGAACCGCTTCGACGAGGCCTTCGAGCTCGGGCAGGAGCTGCTGGCCTCCCTGCGAGGCGGCTGGCTCGAGGCGCTCGCGACGGACGTCGGCGTCGAGCGCAAGCTCTAACCAACGGTTCTGGACGTCCTTCTAATCAGCCTCGCTGCCCAGCTGCGCACGCAAGGCCAGGAGCTCCTGTTCAGGCACCGGCCGCAGAGTCATTCCGTCAACTCAGACGGGCGGTTCGGGGTCGTACTGGATGTAGCGCCGCACCTCGCGGGCGCGCTCGGTCGAGTGCAGGCGCGCGACCAGGTGCAGCGCCATGTCGATCCCCGCCGAGACCCCCGCGGCCGTGATCACGTTCCCGTTGTCGACAAAGCGATCCTCGGGCCGGACCTCGATGTCCTTGCCCAGCGTCGGCAGCAGCTCCAGCGACTGCCAGTGCGTCGTCGCGGGCTTGCCATCCAGCAGCCCCGCGGCCGCCAGCACGAGCGAGCCGGTGCAGACGCTGGCTACGACCGTTCCGCCCTCGGCGTATCCCCGCACCCAGTCGAGCACCGCCTCGTCGGCGAGCTCACGACGGGTGCCGCGGCCGCCCGGGTAAACGAGCACGTCGAGCGGCGGTGCGGTCTCCCAGGTCTCGTCGGGAACCACGCGCAGACCCTTCGCGCACGTGATCGTTCCCTCTTCACGCGCGAGCGTGAGCACGCGCACGCCGTCGTCCGGCCACTGCTTCGACCACGCCGCGAGCACCTCCCACGGCCCCGCCCAGTCCAGTTCCTCCGCGCCCTCGAAGAGGGCGACGCCGATGATCACCGCGTCTGCGGGAAGCCCAGGTCGACCTTCGAGGTCGCCGGGTCGGGCCAGCGCGAGGTGACGACCTTGCCCTGCGTATAGAACTGGATCCCCTCAGGCCCGTAGATGTGCAGGTCGCCGAAGAGCGAGCTCTTCCAGCCGCCGAACGAGTAGTAGGCGACCGGCACCGGGATCGGGACGTTCACGCCGACCATGCCCGCGCTCACCTCGAACTGGAACTGCCGGGCGACCCCGCCGTCGCGGGTGAAGATCGCGACGCCGTTGCCGTACGGGTTCTCGTTCACGAGCCGCACTGCCTCCTCATAGGTGTCCACGCGCGTGATCCCGAGCACCGGCCCGAAGATCTCGTCCTTGTAGACGTCCATCTCCGGCGTGACCTCGTCCATCAGCGTCACTCCCAGGAAGAAGCCGTCGCCGTCGGGCGCGGTCTCACGGCCGTCGGTGATCACCTTCGCGCCCTCTTCGCTGCCCTTCGCGATGTACGAGGCCACCTTGTCGCGATGCTCCCGCGTGACGAGCGGGCCCATCTCCGAGTCCGGGTCGAGGCCGTTGCCGACCTTGACCTTCGGCAGGCGCTCCTGGATCGCGGCGACGAGGTCGTCGGCGGCATGGCCGACCGCGACCAGCATCGAGACGGCCATGCAGCGCTCGCCTGCCGAGCCGTACCCCGCGCTGACGGCCGCGTCGGCGGCCATGTCGATGTCGGCGTCGGGGAGCACGATCATGTGGTTCTTCGCCCCGCCGAGCGCCTGCACGCGCTTGCC
>DATLPH010000199.1:0-6996 GCA_035535855.1 Gaiellaceae bacterium | reverse complement strand
TATCAGTCGTCGTGCCAACGGCGCTGCTGATTAGCCACGTCTGGATGGGATAACCGCTGAAAGCATCTAAGCGGGAAGCCCACCTCGAGATGAGGCTTCCCATCCCCTAGAGGGAGTAAGGGCCGTGGGAGACCACCACGTTGATAGGCGGGACGTGCAAGCGCAGCAATGCGTTCAGCGGACCCGTACTAATTGCCCGAGGTCTTGATTTAGAACTCGTTGTGGCTGCTATGGAGTTTTGAAGGTGTACGCGGTGCGTGCGCTTTTGACAGTTTCGGCGGTGATAGCAGCGGGGGTACACCTCTTCCCATTCCGAACAGAGAAGTTAAGCCCGCTCGCGCCGATGGTACTCGGAGGGCAACCTCCCGGGAGAGTAGGTCGCCGCCGACTATTTGCTCACGAAGGGCCGCCGCCAAGGCGGCCTTTCGTCGTTCTAGGCAGCGCGCAGCTTGTCGCGCCAGGCCGGGTCGAGCTCGCGCAGCCGGCGCACGCGCTCGCCGATCGGAGGGTGCGTGACGAAGAGCGCCGCCAGGCCCTCCTCGGCGAACGGGTTGAAGGTGTAGAGGGGCTCGGTGGCCGGGTTCGCCTGGAACTCGACGAGCTCCGAGGCCTGTTCCAGGCGAACCAGCGCGTCGGCGAGGCCGTGCGGCGAGCCTGTGAGCAAGGCCGCCGCGCGGTCGGCCACGAACTCGCGCTTGGGCGAGAGCAGCAGATGCAGGATCGCCGCCGCCAGCGGCCCGAGCACGAACAGGAGCGAGCGCTGCAGCCAGCCGCCGATCCGGCTTGTCTCGATCAGCGCAGCCGCGATCACCGTGGCCGAGGTCTGCACGAGCACGTCGCGGTTGCGGATGTGCGCGAGCTCGTGTGCGAGCACGCCCTCGAGCTCGGCCGGCGGTGCCGCCGTGAGCAGCCCGCTGCTGACCGCGATCGCCGCGCCACGGGGACCGCGACCGGCCGTGAGCGCCCGCGGATGCCCGTCGGGCAGGAGGTAGAGCTTCGGCTTCGGCACACCGGCGAGCGCTGCGAGCCGGCCGACCGTCGCATGCAGCGCCGGCGACTGGCCGACCGGCAGCTCGCGCGCGCCGACCATCCCGAGCGCGACGCGATCGGCGTACCAGTACGCGGCGCCGGCCACGAGCAGCCCGTAGAAGACGAGCAGCGAGACTAGCCGGTAGCCACCGAGCGGCCAGCCGATCGCGGCCAGGATCCCGCAGCCGAACGCGACGAGCAGCCAGGCCTTGGCGACGTTCCAGGTGACGAGCAGGCGCCCGCGCACGCTCAGCTGTTGTCCGGCTGCTCGTCCTCGTCGAGCCCGCGGGGCGGCCAGTCGGGCTCGGGAGCGTCACAGCGGCTCGAGCAGTGGAGCGACGCGATGTTCTGCAACGGAATCAGGATGTGCCCGTTCAGCTCCAGGTGCGCGACGTCGTCGAGAAGGCAGTAGGCGGTCAGCACGCCGTCCTGGTAGTCGCCGCCGAAAAGCGCGACCTCGACCTGCTCGCCTTTGTACTTGTTGGTGTAGTCCTCCACCGGGGCGAGGCTCAGTCTAGTCGGCGGAGCGCGTCGTCCTCGACCGCGAATTCGGCCACGAACGTGTTTCCGATCGACGGGCCGACGCGCCGTGCCTCCGCGTGGGTCGCACCGTCGGCGAATGCGAAGGCGGCGCGGATCGGGCCTCCGTGTGTGACCGCGAGGATCCGCGAGCCGTCGTGGGCCCTCGCGAGCCCCAGCAGCGCGGCCACGGCCCGCCGGCCCATCTCGTCGTAACTCTCGCCGTCGTCCCATCCTGGGCCGTGATCGAGCCAGCGCGCGAACTGCTCCGGGTAGCGCTGCTCGATCTCGGCACGAGTGAGGCCCTGCCACGAGCCGACGTCGACCTCGCGCAGCCCGTCGACGCTGACCGGCTCGAGCCCGTGCGGCGCCGCAACGATCTCGGCCGTCTCAAGCGCCCGGTGGAGCGGGCTCGAGTAGATCGCCGCGAACTGCTCGCCCGCCAGCGCGGCGGAGAGGTCGGCCGCCTGCGCGCGACCCTTCTCGTTCAGCGGGGGGTCGGCGTGGCCCTGAAAGCGGTTGTCGCGATTCCAGTCGGTCTCGCCGTGTCGGGCCAGCAGGATCGTCGTCACGGCGGCACTACACTAATCGCCCTTGGACCTCGGCCTCAGAGACCGGTTGTGCGTCGTGACGGGGTCGACCGGCGGCATCGGCCTCGCGACTGCGCAGCTGCTCGTCGAGGAGGGCGCGCGCGTCGTCACCTGCGGGCGCAGCGACGCGCCCGGCGTGGGGGAGGCGGTGCACATCAAGGCGGATCTCTCGCGGCCCGGCGAGCCCGAGCGCGTCGTCGCCGAGGCCGGGGAGCTCGACGTGCTCGTCAACAACGTCGGCTCCGCCGAGCAGCGCGACTTTCTCGAGCTGACCGACGGTGAGTGGGACGAAGCCTGGCAGCTGAACGTGATGAGCTACGTCCGCGCGATCCGCGCTGCCGTGCCCGGGATGCGCGGCCGCGGCGGCGTGATCGTGAACGTCTCCTCGACCGCCGGCAAGCGCCCGTCGACCGGGATGCCCGAATACTCGGTGACGAAGGCGGCGGTCCTGTCGCTCTCGCGTCTCGTCGCCGACCTCTACGCGGGCGACGGGATCCGCTGCAACGCGGTCACGCCCGGGCCGACCGCGACCGAGGCCTGGCTCGGCGAGGGGGGCCTCGCCGACCAGCAGGCGGCGCGCAGCAGCAAGAGCCGCGACGAGGTGCTCGAGGCCGTTGGCAAGGGCCGTCCGCTGGGCCGGCTCGCGGAGCCCGGGGAGATCGCCGCCGTGATCGCCTTTCTGTGCTCCGAGCAGGCCTCGTACGTGACCGGCGCGGCCTGGAGCGCCGATGGCGGAACCGTCCCGATCATCATCTAGCCTTGACGGCGATGCCCGAGGTAGCTGGAAGGACGGCGGAAGCCTTCGAAGCGGGGGTCCGCGAGCACGAGGAGCGCTGGCTCTCGCCGCTCGCGGTGCGCTCCTACGAGACGCGCGGGCGCGCGCGCGAGGAGGAGCCGTGCCTGCTGCGGACGCCCTTCCAGCGCGACCGCGACCGGATCGTCCACACCAAAGCCTTTCGGAGACTGATGCACAAGACGCAGGTCTTCGTCGACCCGGCCGGCGACCACTACCGCACGCGGCTGACGCACACCCTCGAGACGACGGGGATCTCGCGCGGCGTCGCGCGGGCGCTGCGCCTCAACGAGGACCTGGTCGAGGCGATCGGGCTCGGCCACGACCTCGGGCACACGCCGTTCGGCCACGCCGGCGAAGAGGCCCTCGACGAGGCGCTGCAGGCGCGGTTCGGCCGGCGCTTCCACCACAACGAGCACTCGCTGCGAGTCGTCGACGTGCTCGAGCGCGATGGCCGCGGACTGAACCTCACTGCGGAGGTGCGCGATGGGATCCTCAACCACACCGGGCCGAACGAGCCGGACACGCTCGAGGGTAAGATCGTCCGCCTCGTCGACCGCGTGGCCTACATCAACCACGACATCGACGACGCCGTCCGCGCCGGCCTGCTCGAGCCAGCCGAGCTGCCGACCGACGAGATCGAGCTGCTCGGGCCGACTGGTTCGAGGCGCGTCGACGCGCTCGTGCACGACCTCGTCGAGACCTCTGCGCGCGAGGGCGACATTCGGCAGAGCGAGGAAGTCGGCGCCGCGATGCTCGCGCTGCGCACCTTCATGTTCGAGCGCATCTACCTCGGCGCGGCCGCGCGCGCCGACCACGTCCGGGCGCACGCGACGGTGCGCCGGATCTTCGACCACCTGCTTGAGCGTGGCGACTCCGTCGATGACGTGGTGGACTACGTTGCCGGCATGACCGACCGCTTCGCAATCAGCTACGCCGAGTCGTTGTAGTGGCGCTCATCCGCGACGCGTCGGTGCGCGAGGCGGTCGAGGCCGCGGACATGGTCGAGGTCGTCTCGGCCCGGACGCAGCTGCGCCGCTCGGGCGCGCGCTACACCGGGCTCTGCCCGTTCCACGACGAGAAGACGCCGAGCTTCTCGGTCAACCCGGCCGACAAGCTCTACTTCTGCTTCGGCTGCGGCAAGGGCGGCGACATCATCAGCTTCGTCCGCGAGACCGAGCAACTCGACTTCGCGCAGGCCGTCGAGTGGCTGGCCGAGCGCTACCGCGTGACGCTCGAGTACGAAGAGTCGTCGCCGGAGCAGGACGCGGCGCGCGGCCGGCGCGAGCGGCTGCTCTCGCTGCTAGAGCAGGCGACCGGGTACTACGAGCGCTGCCTCTGGGACTCTCCACGCGGCGAGACCGCGCGCGAGTACCTGAAGGGACGCGGCCTCGGCGAGGAGGTGTGCCGGGAGTACCGGCTCGGGCTCGCACCGGGCGGGGCGACGCTCGCGCGCAAGGCTCGCGAGAAGGGGTTCACCGGAGCGGAGCTCTCGGCGGCCGGCCTCGTCAACAGGCGTGGGAACGACTACTTCAACGGGCGGCTGCTGTTCCCGCTCGCCGACGCGCGCGGGCGCGTCCGCGGGTTCCAGGCGCGCAAGCTGCGCGAGGACGATCCTTTGCGCGCGAAGTACGTCAACTCGCCCGAGGGTGAGCTCTTCCGCAAGGGCGACATGCTCTACGGGCTGGACCGGGCGCGCGCTGAGATCGCCAAGCAGGAGCGGGCGGTCGTGGTCGAGGGCAACACCGACGTGCTCGCGCTGCACCAGGCCGGGCTCCAGCCCGTGGTCGCCTCGATGGGGACCGCGCTCACCGAGCGGCAGCTGAAGGAGCTCTCGCGGCTGACGCACAAGGCCTGGCTCTGCTTCGACGGCGACGCGGCGGGTGAGGCGGCGACCCTCCGCGGGATGGAGCTCGCGGCTGCGCAAGGGTTCGACGTCCGCGTGGTCGCTCTGCCGCCCGGCCGCGACCCGGCTGACCTCGCCGGGGAGTTCGACGAGCTGCTCGGGCGAGCCGAGAGCTATCTCTCGTACCGCGTGCGGCTCGAGATCGAGCGCGCACCGGATCGTCAGGAGGCCTTCGGGCGGGTGCGCGAGGTGCTGTCGCGGTTCGAGGACGACTCGCCGGAGCGGCAGGACGCGGTGCGGCTCGCGGCCGACCGGCTCGACCTGCCGAAGGAGACTCAGGCCGGCCTTGCTCCCGGGCGCGGCCAGCGTGCGACGGGCGAGATCTCGCCGCGATTGCTCGAGAAGGGCTCGCGGCTGGAGCGGGACGCCCTGGCCGGCGTCGCGGCCCATCCCGAGCTGCGGGAGCTGCTGGCCGAGCTCGCGCCGGAGCACTTCGACACCGAGCTCCATCGGCGCGCACGTGCGCACCTGCTCGAGCCGGGCGATCCGGACGCGGAGCTAGTGCCGCTGCTCGCCGAGCTCGACGCGCGCGCCGGCACCGAGGGGATCGACGAGGAGACCGCCAAGGAGCTGCTCCTACGCCTGCGCGAGCGCCAGCTGCGCCGCGAGATCGCGAATGCCGAGCCCGAGCGGACGAAGGAGCTCCAGGAACAGCTCGAGAAGATCCGCGCGACAGCCGCTAGCCTTTCCTAGTCGCGCCGGTTGTCAATTCCGTTGCGTCGACCGGTCATTTGAGACGGACACGCATGCAGAGCACGCGTGTCCTGACGACGGCACCGTAAACGGTGCCTCCGCGCCGCTACAATCCGGCCCGCTGAGCAGCGTTCCCCGGTAGCTCAATTGGCAGAGCATCCGGCTGTTAACCGGAGGGTTGTTGGTTCGAGTCCAACCCGGGGAGCTGGGCATGGGGGAAACCCGGTTTCCCCCATGAAACGCCCTCGTCCCTCAACAGCAGCGTGTCCTAGATCGGTCAGCGCTCCAGGCGGTCCGCGAGTCGGCGCATCTCACGGTCATGCTTTGACTGCGCGTCGAGCAGGGCATCGACCGCTTCTCCGAACAGTTCCGTTATCTCAGCAGAGGAAAGCTCGTCGACCGCCTCGGCGAAACCCGCTGGGCCGCCCTCTAGTCGGGTATCGCACAGCAACGACAGCTGCTCGCTCACCTCGATCTCCATGGACGTAGAACGAAGAGTTGCTCACGTCTGGTACGGCCGCGATCAAGGGACAGTCCTGGACACTGGCCCAGGTGCCGTTTCCATCACTGGAGGCCGCGCAATGCCTATGCATTGCCTAGTACACTGCGGCCGGTGCCAAAGCAGTTCTACAGCGCGAGTGAGGCGGCGAAGATGCTCGGGATCAGCCTCGACACCTTGCGGCGCTGGGACCGCGCCGGGCGGATCGAGACCGCCCGGGACAGCGGCAACCGCCGGATCGTCGCTGCGGCCGAGGTTCAGCGGCTGCGCGGGGAGACGAACGGCGCGCATCTGAGCGCGCGCAACCGGCTGCACGGAACCGTGACCGAGGTCCGCGTCGAAGGCCTCATCGCGCAGGTAGGGCTCGTCGTCGACGAGCCGGCGCTGCTGGTCGCGATCGTCACGGCGGACGCGGTCGAGGATCTCGGCCTCAAACCGGGGATGCCCGCAGCCGCAGTGGTCAAGGCGACCTCCGTAATGGTGGAGCACTCGTGAGGCTGGTCCTTGCCGTCGTCCTCGCAGCAGTCGTCACCGGAACTGCGGCTGCGCAGCGCGAGACGACCAGGGCGACGCTGTACGCGGCCGCGTCGCTCACCGACGCGTTCCCGAAGATCGCGCCGCAGGCGCGGTTCTCGTTCGCCGGCTCGAACGCGCTCGCGGCGCAGATCCGCCAGGGTGCGCCGGCCGACGTCTTCGCCTCGGCGAACATGAAGATTCCATTCGGGCTCTACGCGGACGGGCATTGCTCGAAACCGGTCGTCTTCACGCGTAATGCGCTCGTCCTGATCCTTCCGCGCAAGAACCCGGCGCACATCCGTCGGCTGGGTGACCTGCGGCGGAAGGGCGTCAAGCTCGTGATCGCTGCGAAAGGCGTCCCGGTGGGCGACTACACGCTGCAGGTGCTCGAGAAGCTGAAGCTCACGGGTGTCCTCAAGAACGTCGTCAGCCGCGAGACCGACGTGCGAGA
>DATLPH010000198.1:0-4618 GCA_035535855.1 Gaiellaceae bacterium | reverse complement strand
CACTCCGTCTCGCGGGTGAGCGCGGCTCAGCTGCCGCACTCGTGGCACCGCGGCTGTCCCGTCGCGCCGGCGCAACTGCGTCGCCTGCGGCTCCGGTACTGGGGCTTCGACCGGCAGGCCCACTTGGGCACGCTGGTTGTGAACGCCCGAGCGGTGACGCCGCTGGTGCGGGTCTTCGCCCGGCTCTACTCGGCCCGCTTCCCGATCAGGCGGATGCGGCCGATCGACGCGTACGGCGGCAGCGACGAGCGTTCGCTGAACGTCGACAACACGGCCGCCTTCAACTGCCGCCGTGCCGTCGCGTCCGGGCCGAAGCGCTGGTCGGTCCACGCCTACGGCCTGGCGATCGACGTCAACCCGGTCGAGAACCCGTACCTCGAGGGCGGCCGCGTCCACCCGCGAGCCGGACGTGCCTACCTCAACCGCTCTCGGATACGGCGAGGGATGGCCGTACGCGGGCGTTTGCTGGTTCGTTCCTTTGCCTCTGTCGGCTGGCGCTGGGGCGGCCGCTGGACCGGGACTCCGGACTACCAGCACTTCTCGGCCACCGGTGGCTGACGGCTCCTAGACTGCTCCCATGACGGAGCTGCAAGTGGATCCGGGCGGCACCCTCGACGCGCCGACGGTGGACGAAGATGGCCGTCAGCGCGGACGGATCGACGGCGTCGTCAGCGCGCGCCTGAACCCGCACGTCGACCACCGCGGCTCGCTGTACGAGATCGTCAACTTCGACCACCCCTTCTGGGAAGAGGCGGTCGTTTACGCGTACGCGGTCACGATCCGCCCGGGGCGGATCAAGGGCTGGGGGATGCACAAGGTCCAGAGCGACCGGTACCTGGTTGTGCACGGCTCGGTGCGCGTGGCGCTCTACGACGGCCGTGCCGGATCGGCCACCCAGGGCCTCGTCGAGGAGCACTACCTGACGGAAGCGCTGCCGACGCTGCTGCTGATCCCGCCCGGTGTCTGGCACGCCGACCAGAACTGGGGCGACGACGATGCGCTGATCCTCAACTTCCCGACGCAGCCGTACGACCGCGAGTCGCCCGACAAGTACCGGATCGACCCGCACTCCGGCGAGATCCCGTTCGACTGGTCGCTGCCGGACGGTTAGTCCACACGTGGCGCGACTGCGAGGCCCCGCAGGAGCCGGGCGGCGATCCCACGCAGCGTCTCCTCGCCGTAGGGGTGGCTGCCGTCGAGGTGCGTGAGGACGGCGACGGAGACGCGCTCGTCGCCGCGGATCAGGAGCGCGACCTGGTGGTCGACCCAGCCGGTGCCCGAGCCCCAGCCTCCCTTGAAGTAGAGCCGCCAGCCGGAGGGCCGGACCCGCGCGATCCCCCAGCGTTGCGCGGGCGTGATCGTCCGCAGCAGTCGCATCGCGTAGGCGCGGTGGAGCTGCGGGACATACGAGTCGATGTGGAGGAAGTAGCGCGCCTGGTCGGCGGCGTCGATGCGGCTGAGGCCCCAGATACCGGCGACGGGCGTGAAGCGGCGCATGTGCGCCCGGCGCGCCAAGGCACGGAGGCGTCCGGTCCCGACGATCGCGAGGGCCCGGCCCGCGGCCGCGTTGTCGGAGCGGCGGATCATCGGAGCCAGCAGGGCCCTGTCGCCGGGGCCGAGCGGGCGGGCGCGCACCGAAGGCAGGTTCAGGTAGGCGACGAGCAGCATCGCCTTCAAGACGCTCGCCGACGGGAAGGTGCGCGTCGCATGCCAGGCCCAGGAGCGAGTCTCGGTGCGGACGGCGAAGGCGATCACGCCGCGCCGGTGCGATGCGTAGGCCGCGGCCGCACCGACCGCCGGCTGCCACGACGGGGGTGCACTCGCGGCAGGCGCGCTCGTAGCGACCGCGAGCACGAGCAGCGCCGCGACGCGCTTCATTCCGCGAGAGCTCCGAGGACGAGGCCGAAGAGGAGGTGCCGCCAGGTCGCCTGCAGGAAGGCGCGCTCGTTCGTGAGCAGCGGCGGTACGCCCGACTCCCCGCGCGCCGGGTGCTTGCGGTCGACCACGGCGCAGAGCGGGTAGAGCGCCAGGTGCTCGGTCAGTGCCATCGCAACCGCGAGGCGGCGAGGGCGGATCGGCAGCCGCCGGCGGAGCTCTTCGAAGACGAGACCGAAGACAGCACCGTTGACGGCGTGTGCGGCGAAACCGGCGAGCCGCCAGCGTGGGCCGCGGGTCACGGCCTTGCCGAGGACCGCGATGTCGGAGTAGTCACACCGGAGCACGCGCTGGTCGAGGGGCTCGGCGAGGCCCCAGACTGTCGCAGCGGTCGCGCCCGCCGTGGCCGAGCGGACACGCGAGCCGACGGTCACCGCGAAGGTATGCCCGGCCTCGTGGGCCTCAATCGTCGAGCTCGCGCAGGAAGGTACCGCCTCCGATCAGGCGCTCCATGGCCTGGCCGGCCGCTTCGCGGAGCGCGCGGTCGGAGGTGACGAGCCACGCGCCTGGGTACTTCGGCGCCTCCCGGATCAGCCAGTCGTCGGCGCTTTCGCCGCCCGTGCCGATCAGCGCCGTTCGCTCGTCCACGCGCTCGGTGCCGACGAGGCCGCCCTGCGCGTGGCCGTCGAAGACGAGCACGACCTCGTGCTCGTTCTGCTCGGCCCAGGCCTGAACGAGCTCGACGAGCTCCTCGTCGGAGAGGTTCGGCCAGCGGGAGCGCTGCACATTGCGGCCGTCGATCAGAACCGTGGTCACGAATCGAGCGCCCCGCGCAGCGAGGCAACGTACTTCTCGAGAGCCGCCGGCCCCTCCTCGGCGACCTCGACCGCGCGTGTGCCGACCACGACTCCGTCCGCGAGCTCGGCGGCGGCGCGGGCCTGGTCCGGCGTCGAGATCCCGAAGCCCGCGTAGAGCGGGAGGTCGGTCCGCTCGCGGGCCCGGGCGACGAGCCCGGCGAGGGCGGGGGAGAGCTCGGAGCGTGCGCCGGTCGTTCCGGTGAGCGTGACCAGGTAGAGCCAGCCTTCGGTGCTGGCAGCCGCCACGGCGAGCCGTTCGTCGGTCGAGGTGGGGGCGACGAGCTGGACGCGCCGCACCTCTGGTCGCTCGGCCGCCGGAAGATCGGCGACGATCAGGCTCGTCGCGCCGGCGGAGCGCGCGTCGGAGCCGAACCGCTCCCAGCCGTAGGCCTCGAGCAGCGAGGAATAGGTCATTGGGACAAGCGGCGTGTCGGGGAGCCGCTCGCGCGTGGCGGCGAGGCACTCGAGGCAGGGCCCGGTGCGCATCCCCTGGCCGAGCGCCCGCTCGGCCGCCCGGCGGATGACCGGCCCGTCGGCGAGCGGGTCAGAGAAGGGAAACCCGAGCTCGACGAGGTCGGCACCACCCTGGACCGCCGCTTCGGCCAGCGCCGGCGCTTCCGGGCCACACATCAGGTAGACGGCCAGCGCCTTGGGACGAACCGCCACAGTCTCGCCACGACCCCGTGACACATCCGCGCGCGTTTCCTGGCTAACTTGATTCCCCCCGGGTGGGAGGGGGTTAGGGATGGGTCCCGCTGTGGCCTGCTGCTCCCTCACCGCGCGGCGACCTCGGCCAGGTCCTTGTCGCCCCGGCCGGAGAGGCAGACGAGCACCAGCTCCTCTTCGAGCTCCGCCACGCGCGCGAGGGCGTGGGACGGCTCCAGCGCCGGGAGGATGCCCTCGGTGCGGGCGAGCCGGCGGAAGGCATCGAGCGCCTCCTCGTCCGTCGCTCCGACGTACTCGGCGCGTCCGCTGTCGCGTAGGAACGCGTGCTCGGGGCCGACGCCCGGGTAGTCGAGCCCGGCGGAGATCGACTCCGCGTCGAGCACCTGCCCGTCCTCGTCTGCGAGCACGGACGAGCGGGAGCCGTGCAACACCGCGGGCCGCCCCGAACCGAGGCTGGCCGCGCCGCCGGCCTCGACCCCGACCAGGCGAACCTCCGCGTCGTCCACGAGCCCGGCGAAGAGCCCGATCGCGTTCGAGCCGCCGCCGACGCACGCCAGCGCGACCTCGGGGAGGCGCCCTTCGGCCGCGAGCATCTGCTCCCGCGCCTCGCAGCCGATCACCGACTGCAGCTCCCGCACGATCTCCGGGTACGGCGACGGGCCGACGCACGAGCCGATCAGGTAATGAGTGTCCTCGACATTCGTGATCAAGTCGCGGATCGCCTCGCTCGTCGCCTCCTTCAGCGTCCGCGTGCCGAACTCGACCGGCCGCACCTCCGCGCCGAGGAGCGCCATCCGCTCGAGGTTCGGTCGCTGGCGACGCATGTCCTCGGAGCCCATGTAGACGACGCAGTCGAGCCCGAAGCGCGCGCAGACAGTCGCGGTCGCGACGCCGTGCTGGCCGGCACCCGTCTCGGCAACGATGCGCCGCTTGCCCAGCCGCAGCGCGAGCAGCGCCTGGCCGAGGGCGTTGTTCAGCTTGTGCGCGCCGGTATGAAGGAGGTCCTCGCGCTTGAGGTAGAGCCGCTTGCCCGGCGCGAACCGCTCGGCGAGGGTGAGGGGCGTGGGGCGCCCGCCGTAGCTGCGGCTGAGGTCGTCGAGTTCGGTGCGGTAGGCGGGATCGCCGAGCGCCTCCTTCCAACCGGCCTCGAGCTCGTCAAGCGCGGGCACCAGCGTCTCCGGGACGAAGCGCCCGCCGTATTCCCCGTAGGTCAGCTCCAT
>DATLPH010000197.1:0-7210 GCA_035535855.1 Gaiellaceae bacterium | reverse complement strand
CTGCCGCTTCGCCGCCAGGGCCGCTGTGATAGAAAACCGCGGCGCCGGGGACTCTCGGCGCGCGTCATGAGGGAGGCCCTTTGATCGATTTCTTCAGCGACCATGCTGTGCTCTTCGCACTGGTCTGTTCGTTCATCGCGATCGCGTACGGCATCGGGCTGACGTTCTGGCTGCTCCGCCAGCCGGTGGGCAGCGAGCGGATGCAGGAGATCGCGCGCGCCATTCAGGAAGGCGCCGCCGCGTACCTGCGCCGCCAGTACACGACGGTCGCAATCGTGGCGGTCGTCCCGTTCCTCCTGCTCGGCTTCTACAACAAGCTCGGCTGGGGGACGGCCTTTGGCTTCCTCGTCGGCGCAACGCTCTCGGCGGCGGCCGGCTTCATCGGGATGAACGTCGCCGTGCGCTCCAACGTGCGCACCGCGGAGGCGGCCAAGCACGGGCTGAAGCCCGCGCTGAACGTGGCCTTCCGCGCGGGCTCGGTGACCGGGCTGCTCGTCGTCGGCCTCGGCCTCCTCGGCGTCGCGGGCTACTACTGGGTGCTGACCGGCTGGCTCGACAACTCGCCCGCCTCCGCGATCGACGACCTCGTCGGGCTCGCCTTCGGCGGCTCGCTGATCTCGGTCTTCGCGCGTCTCGGCGGCGGCATCTACACTAAGGCTGCCGACGTCGGCGCCGACCTGGTCGGGAAGATCGAGGCGGGGATCCCCGAGGATGACCCGCGCAACCCGGCCGTGATCGCGGACAACGTCGGCGACAACGTCGGCGACTGCGCCGGCATGGCGGCCGACCTGTTCGAGACCTACGCGGTGACCGCGGTCGCCGTGATGCTGCTCGCCTCACAGACCTT
This sequence comes from Gaiellaceae bacterium, assembly GCA_035535855.1. Taxonomy (GTDB): domain Bacteria; phylum Actinomycetota; class Thermoleophilia; order Gaiellales; family Gaiellaceae; genus AC-32. The sequence goes on along the minus strand of DATLPH010000197.1, from coordinate 6,363 downwards.
CCCGGGCCTGCATCTGGAGCTGTTCCCGCTCGCGCTGGGGGGTGTCTCGATCCTCTCGTCGGTGATCGGCACGTTCTTCGCGCGCGTGGGGCGGACGGGCTCGATCATGAACGCGCTCTACAAGGCAATTCTCGTCGCGACGGTGCTTTCCGCAATCGGGTTCATCCCGGTCGTGATGGCCTACGACTCGTCGCGCTTCACCTTCTGGGAGCTCTACATCTCGGCGCTCGTCGGGCTGATCGTCACCTTCTTGCTGGTGGCGATCACCGAGTACTACACGGGGACGCGCTGGCGCCCGGTGAAGCAGATCTCGGCGGCCTCCCGGACCGGGCACGCCACGAACATCATCGAGGGGCTCGCCGTCGGCATGCAGGCGACGGCCGCGCCGGTGATCGTGATCGCGGCCGGGATCCTCGTTGCCAACCATTTCGCCGGCCTCTACGGGATCGGCGTCGCCGTGATGGCGCAGCTCTCGATGACCGGCCTGATCGTCGCGCTCGACGCGTACGGGCCGGTGACGGACAACGCCGGCGGGATCGCCGAGATGGCGAACCTGGACGAGTCCGTGCGCGCGATCACCGACCCGCTCGACGCGGTCGGCAACACGACGAAGGCCGTCACGAAGGGCTACGCGATCGGCTCGGCGGCGCTCGCGGCGCTGATCCTCTTCGATAGCTATACGAACGGCCTCGCCGTCAGCAACTACCAGCAGATCTTCCGGCTCGACGACGCCTGGGTGATCGCCGGCCTCTTCATCGGCGGCCTGATGCCATTCCTGTTCGCGTCGCTCGCGATGGAGGCAGTCGGCCGCGTGGGCGGCCAGGTCGTGACCGAGGTGCGGCGGCAGTTCCGCGAGATCCCGGGGATCATGGAGGGCACCGCGCGGCCGGAGTACGGGAAGGCGATCGACATCGTCACCGGCTCGGCGATCAAGAGCATGATGCTGCCCGCCCTGATTCCGATCGCGTTCCCGATCATCGCCGGGGTGATCAGCGCGAAGCTGCTCGGCGGGCTGCTGATCGGGACGATCGTCACCGGCCTCTTCCTCGCGATCGCGATGACCTCGGGCGGTGGCGCCTGGGACAACGCGAAGAAGCTGATCGAGGACGGGGCCTTCGGCGGCAAGGGCTCCGAGGCCCACGCCGCCGCGGTCACCGGCGACACGGTCGGGGATCCCTACAAGGACACGGCCGGCCCGGCGATCAACCCGATGATCAAGATTACGAACCTGGTGGCGATCCTGATCATCCCGCTGATCGTCTCGATTCACGCCTGATCCGGCCCTGCCCTAGGGACAGTCCCTGGGACGTGGCCGTTGGCAGCATCGCATGGGCAACGGTGAAGAGGTTCGCCTGGTCAGGGTGACGGTTTCGGCCACGGCCGAGGGACTGTCCCCGGGGCACGGCCGGGATCGACATGTCCGCTTGAGCGACCGCGCCGCCCTCTAGAGTCCGCGCGATGTCCCGACGTCGGCGGCAGCAGCGGCTCGAGCGCGTTCTCGGCACGCCGGCGCTCTTCTCCACCGCCTACGGCAACGTCGGCTCGTCGATCTACTACGCGCTGGGCGTGACGGCGGTCTTCGCGCTCGGCCTGACGCCCGTCGTGTTCGTGATCGCGGGAGTGATCTTCGCGGCGACCGCAGCTACGTACGCCGAGGGCACGGTGCGCTTCCCGGAAGCCGGCGGCTCCTCGAGCTTCGCGCGCCACGCCTTCAACGAGCTCGTCTCGTTCGGGGCCGCGTGGGCCCAGATGCTCAACTACATCATCACGATCGCCATCTCGGCGTTCTTCGTGCCGCACTACCTTTCGATCTTCTGGGGGCCGCTGCGGCAGAACCCCTGGGACGTCGTGGGCGGCGGCATCGTGATCGCGCTGCTCGTGACGCTGAACATCGTCGGCATCCAGGAGTCGGCGAAGGTGAACATCGGGCTCGCGCTGGTCGACTTCGCGACGCAAGTCCTGCTCGTGCTCATCGGCTTCGCCTTGATCTTCAGCCCGCACGTGCTGGCCTCCAACATCCACTTCGGCGTCGCCCCGACCTGGAGTCAGTTCTTGCTCGCGATCCCCGTGGCGATGATCGCCTACACCGGGATCGAGACCGTCTCGAACCTGGCCGAGGAGGCCCGCGACCCGGTCAAGAACATCCCCCGCGCGATCTCGTTCGTGGCGGTCGCGGTCTTCGTGATCTACCTCACGCTCCCCTGGATCGCGCTCTCCGCGCTGCCCGTGACGAAGACCGCTGACGGCCACTACCAGACGCTGCTCGGCGTGGGCCCGCCGGAGGGATTCTCGAACGACCCGGTGCTGGGCCTGGTCGAGAACCTCGGCGTGCACGGGGTCATGCTCAGCGCTCTGAAGGTCTACGTCGGGATCCTGGCTGCGACGATCCTCTTCATCGCCACCAACGCAGGCGTGATCGGCGCCTCGCGCATCACCTACGCGATGGCCAGCTACCGGCAGCTGCCCGAGGTCTTCCGGCGCCTGCACAAGACCTTCAAGACGCCGTACATCTCGCTGCTCTTCTTCGCCGGCGTGATTCCGATGATCGTGCTGCTGCCGGGCAAGACGGACTTTCTCGGGACGATGTACTCGTTCGGAGCGATGCTCTCGTTCACCGTCGCGCACGCCTCGATCGTCGCGCTTCGGTACAAGAAACGGGACGAGGAGCTGATCTTCCGCGCCCGCCCGAACCTGCGCCTGCGCGGAGTGGACTGGCCCCTGTTCGCCATCTTAGGCGGGCTCGGCACCGGCCTCTCCTGGCTGGTCGTGGTCGTTCAGGAGAACGCCACCCGGTGGGCCGGCCTGAGCTGGCTCGCCGCGGGATTCGTCACCTACCTGATCTACCGGCGCCGAGTCGTGCACGCGCCGCTGACCGAGACGGTCCGCGCGCCGATCGTGATCGGGCCGGCGGTCGCGCTCGAGTACCGCAACGTGCTCGTGCCCGTCGTCTGGCGGCGCGAGTCGGAGGCCGCGGTCGACCTGGCCTGCAGGCTGGCGACCGAGCGCCGCGGGGCGATCGTGGCGTTCACCGTGCTCGAGGTTCCACTGGACCTGCCGCTCGACGCCGACCTCCCCGGCGACGCCGAGCACAAGGCTCACCTGCTGCTCGACGAGGCGCGCGCGATCGGGGATGCGTACGGAGTGGACGTGATCGGCAGGCTCGTGCGTGCCCGCAAGGCCGGCCGCGCGATCGTCGACGAGGCCGAGCGCCGCAACAGCGAGATCATCGTCATGGGGGCTCCACGCCAGGACGCGCACCGACGCCGCGGCCGCATCTTCGGGGGCACCGTCGACCTCGTGCTCAAGAACGCGCCCTGCCGCGTGATGGTGGCGGCGGCACCGCGTGCCGCGTGAGAGGCGCTTACCGCAGCGCGACGATGCTGTTCGGCCTCGCGGCGATCGCGATCGGCGTTGCGATCGTCGTTCAGACCGCGCGGCACGGCGGCGGCTTCGGCTACGCGATCGGCGTCCTCTTCGCGGCGCTCGGCGCGGGGCGGCTGTACCTGCTGCTCCACCGCCGCTGACCGTCACCGCCGCGGAGTAACCTCCGGGCGTGGCGCGGAAGGTCCAAGGGCTCCAGCGCGTCCTCGACGCGCCAGCGCTCTTCTCGGTCGCCTACGGCGAGATCGCCTCCTCGATCTACGTCGCGCTCGGGATCATCGCGCTCCACGCGCTCGGCCTCACACCCGAGGTGCTAGCGCTGGTCGGCGCGCTCTTCCTCGTCGTCTCGCTCTCGTACGCAGAGGGAACGACGGCGATCCCGGAGACCGGCGGGGCCGCGACGTTCGTGCGTCGCGCCTTCAACGACCTGGCCGGCTTCCTCACCGGCTGGGCCCTCTTCCTCGACTACCTGATCGTGATCGCGCTGTCGGCGCTCTTCATGCCCCATTACCTGGGGGCGGCGCTCGAGTGGGAGTCGATCCAGCACAACCCGTGGGACGTCGTGGTCGGGGTTGGGGTCGTGCTCGGGGTCGCTGCCATCCGCCTCGTGCGGCGCTCGGCCTTCTACCGCTACGGGATCGTCGTCGCGGTGCTCGACCTGCTGACGCAGCTCCTGCTCGTCGTGCTCGGCTTCGCGTTCCTTTTCTCCGGCGACGCGCTCACGCAGGGGATCTCGATCGGGTCGCACCCCGGCTGGCACCAGATCGTGTTCGCGCTGCCGCTCGCGATGCTGGCCTACACCGGCCTCGAGACCGTCGCCAATCTCGCCGAGGAGACCCGCGAGCCGGGCCGCGACCTGCCGCGCAGCCTCTTCTCGGGGATCGGCCTCGTCGTCGTCATCTACGTGGCGATCGCCCTCGTCGCGCTCTCTGCCTTCCCGGCTACGAATGGAACGACGGCGCTCGGCACCGACTGGCTCAGCGCGCCGCTGATGGGAATCGTGGACGCTCTCGGCGGCCCACTCCCGAACGGGCTCGACTCGGCGTTACGCGTCTACGTCGGCCTGACCGGCGCCGTGATCCTACTCGTGGCGGTCACGACCTCGATCTCAGGCTTCACACGCCTGGCCCACTCACTCGGCGAGCACGGCCAGCTGCCACGCGCCTTCGGCCGCCTCAACCGGCGCACGCTCGTGTCGCCGCAGGCGATCGTGGCAGCCGCCCTGATCTCGACGGCGCTGATGATCGGGACGTCGTTCGTGAAGGACGACGTCGCCTTCCTCGCGAGCCTGTTCAGCTTCGGCGTCCTGGCCGCGTTCACGGCTGCCCAGCTCGCCGTGATCAAGCTGCGCTTCAGCGAGCCGGACCTGCCGCGGCCCTACCGCGCACCGGCGAACGTGCGCCTGCGCGGCGTCGAGGTGCCGCTCCCCGCGATCGTCGGCTCGATCGCCACCTTCGCGATCTGGATCGCCGCTATGGGAACGCACGCCGGGGCGCGATACGGCGGCCCCGCCTGGCTCGTGGCCGGGCTCGTCGTCTACGTGCTCGTCCGCCGCGGCCGCGGTGAGAGCATGCTCGCGCACGTCTCCGCGCCGTCCGAGGAGCTGCCCGAGTCCCAGTTCACGAGCATCCTCGTCCCGATGAAGCTGGGCGCGATCGGCGAGGAGATGATCGCGACCGCGGTGCGGCTCGCCCACGACCGCGGCGCGCTCGTCGAGGCGCTGTACGTGATCCGCGTCCCGCTCGACGAGCCACTCGACGCCCCGCTCGAGGACAAGGAGGAGGCTGCGGCCGCCTCCCTCGCGGAGGCGCGCCTGCTCGGCGCCGACCACGGCGTCGACGTGCGCGTCGAGACGATCCGCGCTCGCTCGATCGGCGACGCGATCGTGAGCGAGGCCGAGCGCCGCGGCAACGACCTGATCGTCGTCGGCTCTGCGCCGCGATGGCGCCGGCAGTCCCGTTTCTTCTCGCCGACGGTCGAGTTCGTGCTGCGAAAGGCGCCCTGTGAGGTACTCGTCGTGGCCTTCCCTGAAGGCGTCATGGAGGAGGATGGCGGCGATGGGGCAGTGAGCTAAGGTGAGATCGTGAAGGCACTGGTGATCGGCTGCGGCCGCGTCGGCTCCAACATCGCCCTCCAACTCGACAACGAGGGCTGGGAGGTGACCGCGGTGGACGAGAAGGAAGAGGCGCTCGGACGGCTCGGCGAGAGCTGGGCCGGCGGCTTCGTGCTCGGCCACGGGATGGACATCGAGGTCCTCCGCGCGGCCGGGATCGAGGACGCCGACGCCGTGGTCGTGGCAACCGACGGCGACAACACGAACATCGTCATCGGCCAGGTCGCCCAGCAGCGCTTCGACAACCAGTGCGTCGTCGTCCGCGTGCTCGACCCCGCGCGCGCAGAGTTCTACCGCGGCCGCGGGCTGCGCACCATCTGCCCGACCTCGGTCGCGATCGACGTGTTGCTCGACTCCGTCCGCGCCTGTGAGGTGCGGCCCGCGGAGCCGGCGGCCAGCTGATGTACATCCTGATCGCTGGCGGCGGCAAGGTCGGGGCGAACCTCGCGCGCGTGCTCCTGACCGACCGCAAGCACGAGGTGACGCTGATCGAGCAGCGCCGCGACCGGTTCGAGCGCCTCGAGCTCGAGTTCGAGCACCAGGTGATCCTCGGAGACGCGACCGAGATCTACGTGCTCGAGCGTGCGGGCATCGCGCGCCCTCCCGACATCGTGGCTGCGCTCACCGGCGATGACGAGGACAACCTGATCATCTGTCAGCTCGCCAAGGAGAAGTACGGCGTCCAGAAGGTGATCGCGCGAGTGAACGACCCGCGCAACCAGGCGCACTTCGACCTGCTCGGAATCTCGCCGACGGTCTCCGCCACGCGCGGGCTGATGGCGCTGATCGAGCACGAGGTGCCCGAGCACGACATCGTCCACCTGCTCGAGCTGCGCAAGGAGAACCTCGAGATCGTCGAGGTGCAGATC
>DATLPH010000196.1:0-2960 GCA_035535855.1 Gaiellaceae bacterium | reverse complement strand
GCCATCACCGGGATCGAGACGGACTCCTGGATCTCGCGGATCTTGTCCGGATCGGCCATGCGGGCCACCCCACCCTCGGCGCGAATATCGGCCGGGACGCGCTCGAGCGCCATCACGGCGACCGCGCCGGCGTCCTCGGCGATGCGCGCCTGCTCGGCGTCGGTGACGTCCATGATCACCCCGCCCTTGAGCATCTCGGCGAGGCCGCTCTTGACTCTCATCGTCCCGGTTTCCGCCATCGCCGTGATTCTAGCCTCGCGCCTCCCCCCTCTTGCCAAAACCGCGAGATCGGCGTACCGTCGAAGAGCGGCCCAGCCTCTCGTGGAGAGGAGGGCAATTGAACGTCGCGGCAGCAGGCACCACGGTCAAGGCTCCGACGAAGAAGCGTTTCTGGAGCCTCGGTCGGCGTCGTCAGGCCGAACACAGCGTGTCGTTTCCAGAGCTCGTCTGGTTGCACCACCTCCGCCAAGAGGAGCTGAAGAAGCGCGGCCAGGACCCGTACGAGGGCCCTGCCGAGCAGCGGTACCGCCGCTACCGCCGCTGGTTCGAGGAGGAGCACGGCAAGATCGTCGACTCCTACTGGTGCACCGACGATGCCTCCGGTGTCGCGCTCACGGTCAAGCGCCGGCCCCTGATGTTTCCCGACGTCGTCCGCCTGCACTGGGCGACTGACTGGTCGACCAAGGACAAGCCGAAGCTGATGACGCTGCTCTACCGCGCCGAGGCCATCGCCGTGCGCGTGCACGAGGTGCTGCGCGACACAAGCCAGCGACTGGCGATGCAGTCCCTCTTCACGGTGTTCAGCCACGTGCTCGGCTTCTGCGACACGGGTCGGGCGCACAACGACCGCGCGATCGCCGAGCTCGACCGCGAGACGCGCAAGGAATTGAAGGGGATCGAGACCTACTACCAGCGAGCGGCCGTTCGCTCGGGCCAGATCGTCTACGTCGGTGGGATGCTGCTCGGCGCGCTGCCGCTCGTGCTGCTGGTCGTGCTGGCGTTCCTGTTGAAGCTGGCCGACTCGAATGACGCGGCGGTCCGGACCGGGCTCTTCTGCTTCGCGGCCGGGGGCCTGGGCGCGCTAATCAGCGTCATGTCCCGAATGACCTCCAACCGCGTCCGGGTGGACTGGGAGTTCGGCAAGGACACGCTGCGGACCCTTGGCGCGCTGCGGCCGTTCGTCGGCGGAGTCTTCGGGCTGATGACCTTCTTCGCGCTGAAGAGCGGGGTCGTCGCGCTCATCGCCGATGGCACCAAGACCAGCGCGTACTTCTACATCCTGTTCGCCTTCGCGGCCGGCTTCAGCGAGCGGCTCGCGCAGGACATGTTGCTAGGCCCGACGGTCCAGGCAGCTGCGGTGAAGGGCAGGCAGGCCGCGCGCGATCCGGAGGCCGAGCCGCCGCCACCACCGCCGCCGAGCGAAGAGGAGCTCGACCCGGCGACGGAGTCGACGACGGGGACGGGGCTCTAGCGTGGCCGCCCTGACCCAAGGCGCGCGCAAGCAGTACGAGCTGCTCTACGACTCGCTGCTCATCCGGCCCAACCGGAGGGCGTCCGTCGACCAGCTCGCGAAGAAGATCACCGCGAACAAGGCCCGGTACGAGAAGGTCGCCAAGCCGCTCGGGATGCCGTGGTACGTCGTGGCCGTGATCCACTCGCTCGAGGCGAGCGGCAACTTCACCCGCCATCTCCACAACGGCGACCCGCTGAACGCCCGCACCACGCACGTCCCGGCGGGGCGCCCGAAGACCGGGCGGCCGCCGTTCACCTGGGAGCAGAGCGCGATCGACGCGCTCACCTATCAGGGCTTCGGCACCTGGAAGGACTGGAGCATCCCGGGGACGCTCTACAAGCTCGAGGGCTACAACGGCTTTGGGTACCGCGACCACCATCCCAACGTCCCCTCGCCGTACCTCTGGAGCTTCTCGAACCACTACACGAAGGGGAAGTACGTCGCGGACGGGCGCTTCTCGCCGAGCGCGATCTCGCAACAGTGTGGCGCGGCGGTGCTGCTCAAGCGGTTGCAGAGGGGCGGCAAGACGGGCGGCGGCAAGGTCGCCGTCGAGACCGGGCCGCGCGTGCTCCAGCTCGCGAACCCGCCCATCGTCGGCGCCGACGTCAAGGTCGCCCAGCAGCTGCTGAAGAAGAACCCCTACGGCTCGTTCGACCCGGGCGATGCCGACGGGGAGTACGGCTCCCTCACGGCAGGCGCCGTCCAGCGCGCGAAGTGGGAGCTCGGCTACCCGGCGACTGCGCGGGACAGCACGTTCGGCCCGCAGCTCAAGGCCTTCCTCTCGGGCAAGAAACAGCTCCCGGCCGCCTTCAAGGCGCGCCGCGCGAAGCGCAAGAAGATGGCCGGCCCCGGCGAGAAGGCGATTCGCAAACGCATCGTGCAGTGGGCCGCGTGGGGCTGCAAGAACACCAATCGGATCGCCTACTCGCAGGGGAACTCGCGGCTCGGCGCCCTCGGGACGGTCGGTTCGCTGCCGCTCGCCACGGATTGCTCGGCCTTCGCGACCCTCTGCTACTGCTGGGCAGGCGCACCGAACCCGAACGCGAAAGGCGTGTACGACGCGCGGGCGGCCGCTTTCACCGGCACGATGCTCGACCACTGCCGCCGCATTCCGAAGAGCGCGGTGCAGCCGGGCGACCTCGTCGTCTGGACACCGCCCAGCCGCGGTCAGCACGTCTGCGTGGTGGTCTCGGGCGGCGCGGACCCGATGCTGATCTCACACGGCGACGACACCGGCCCGAAGAAGCTCCGCTTCTCGGCCGAGGATTCGTACCAGCGCCGCCACGGGCACGGCACCGCCGTCTGGCTCAGCGCGTTCTAGCCCGACACGATAGAAGTCGCACATGAGCATCGCCGACACCCTCGGCCAACTCGCCCTGTTCGCGGACCTGACGCCCACGCAACTGGAGGCCGTCGCGCACTCGCACGAGGAGGACGTCTTCGCCGA
>DATLPH010000195.1:0-4165 GCA_035535855.1 Gaiellaceae bacterium | reverse complement strand
GGCGTCGTCGCCCTCGCCCAGCGCGATGGCGCGCTTCGCCTGGTCGGTGTAGAGGTTTGCGATGTCCTCGGGCTCCGGATGTGCTCCGAACAGCTGCTCGGCGAGATCGAAGTGGCGACCCGCGTCGGCGGCCCGGTCCTGCGACATCAGGATGCTCCCGCAGAGCAGATGCGCGCGGGCAAGGTGGAGCGTGTCGTCGGTGACGTCGAGTAGCGCGATCGCACGCCTGATGTAGTCGAGCGCCGCCGCCGGGTGGTGTTGAAGGTCTGCCAGCCGCGCGAGGGACCAGTAGAGCCTGACCCGCGAGTAGGCATCCGTCATCGCGTCGGCCTGGGCGAGCGCGCTGTCGAGCACCTGCTGCGCTCGCTCGAGGTCGCCGAGGTCGGTGAGCGCGTAGCTGAGGTAGGTGGTGAAACGAACCTGTGCCGAAAGGTCCTCGGGAGCATCCTCCGAGACCTCCGTGAGGCAGCGCTCGAACAGCTCGACCGATTTGTCCGGCCGCCCAGTGGCCGCGTACGCGCGACCAAGGGTCGCGTAGACGTCGGGTCGCCCGCTCGAGGTGACCGGCGAGAGCTCGAGGCCCGACTCGAGCCGCTCGATCGCGTCGGCGTTCCGCCCAGCGGCCGCGGCCGCGAGACCGAGAGCGACGTTCGCCCGTGAGGCGGCTACGGCGTCGCCCGCGGCAACCGCCTCGTCCCGCAGCTGTGCGAGCTTCCGCTCCGCGTCGCCCGGCTTCTCGGCCAGGCGAAGCTCGAGCTCGGAGTCCGCGATACGAAGCTCGCGCTCGTCGCTCTCCCGGATCTCGGACCCCGTCTCGAGGTAGTCGGCGGAGACGCCGAGCTTCTTCGCCAGCATCCTCAGGGCCTTCACCGACGGGCGCCGCGCGCCCGCCTCGATCCGCGAGATATACGCGTACGAGACGCCCGGGCTCGCTAGCTCTCGCTGCGACAGCCCGCGCTCGTGGCGCAGGCGTCGCAAACGCTGACCGATGGTCTCGGCCTGTCCCTCGAGTTCGCGCGCCACCGCGTCCATCTTGAACACAGTGGGAGACATCGTCAATCGAGAACCTCGCCTTGACAACAAATGGCTACCTCGTTTGGGTACTGCGGCGCATCACCTAGTCACTCGCACAAAGGGGAAAGGAGGTGGTCCTGTGTCCGCCAAAATTCAGCTGTTGCTGATCACGCTCGGCCTGATCGTGCTCGCGGCGCTCAACGCTTCGGCTCCGTGGGGGCCTTAGAACGTGACGACCCGGCGGGGGTCGTCACACCTGCGGCCCCCGCCCCTTCTACTTCTGTCAACGCCGAAGGGATAGGGCTATCCGCCCAGGCGCTATCGTCGGAGGATGAGCATCGACCCTCGCGTCGACATCGGCCACGTCCACCTGAAGGTCTCGGACATCGACCGCGCGCTCGCCTTCTACCGCGACATCCTCGGCTTCGACGTGACGCAGCGCCACGGCGACCAGGCGGCCTTCATCTCGGCCGGGGGCTACCACCATCACCTCGGGCTAAACACGTGGGACTCGCGCGGTGGCTCGGCGCCTCCACCCGGGACGACCGGGCTCTTTCACGTCGCGATCCGCTACCCCGACCGCGCCCAGCTGGGCGACGCGCTGAGGCGGCTCGAGGAGGCCCAGTGGCCCATCGACGGAGCGACCGACCACGGTGTCTCAGAGGCCATCTACCTGCGCGACCCAGACAACAACGGGGTCGAGCTCTACCGCGACCGGCCCGAGGACGAATGGCCGAGGCCGGCCGACGGCAAGGGCGTCGCGATGCACAACGCGCCGCTCGACCTGCAGGCGCTGCTCGCCGAGGCCGGCTGATGGCGAAGGGCTACGCGGAAGGTCCCGCGGCCGAGGAGGCCGAGCGCAGGCTCGAGGAGCTCGAGCGCGGCGCGGACATCCCGGCCCCCGACCATCGACCGGCCGTCTACGGCTCCACCGAGGACAACCCGGAGCGCCACTTCCTCGGGTGGCGAGACGAGGTCGATCCGGACGAGCTGTTCGCCTCCGGAGAGGCCTGGGGCATCACGGTCGTTCGCGCTACGGTGTAGGACGAGATGCCGAAGCAGGTCGAGCGCCTCGAGCAGGTGACCATCCGGTTCGCCGGCGACTCCGGAGACGGCATGCAGCTGACCGGAGGCCGCTTCACCAGCGAGACGGCGCTGATCGGCAACGACCTCTCGACCCTGCCGGACTTCCCGGCGGAGATTCGCGCCCCGGCCGGCTCGCTGCCCGGCGTCTCGGGGTTCCAGCTCCACTTCGCTGACCACGACATCCTCACCCCGGGCGATGCGCCCGACGTGCTGGTGGCGATGAACCCCGCGGCGCTGAAGACCAACCTGCGCGACCTCCCCAAGGGCGGCACGCTGATCGTTAACCGCGACGCGTTCACCGAGCGCAACCTCGAGAAGGCCGGCTACGAGGCGAGCCCGCTCGAGGACGGCTCGTTGGACGAGTTCCACCTTCACGACGTCCCGTTGACGAGCCTGACGCTCGAGGCGCTGAAGGAGATCGACGTCACGAAGCGCGAGGCTGAGCGCTCGAAGAACATGTTCGCGCTCGGGCTGATGTCCTGGCTCTACCACCGGCCGACCGACGGCACGATCGGCTATCTCGAGAAGAAGTTCGCCTCCAAGCCCGCGATCGCAGAGGCGAACGTGAAGGCGTTCAAGGCCGGCTGGGCCTACGGCGAGACCTCCGAGGACTTCGTCGTCTCGTATGAGATCGCGCCTGCTCCGATGGAGCCGGGCATCTACCGCAACATCACCGGCAACCAGGCGCTCGGGATGGGCCTGATCGCCGCGAGCGTCAAGAGCGGGCTGCCGCTCTTCCTCGGCGCCTATCCGATCACGCCCGCCTCGGAGATCCTCGAGCACCTCTCGCGCCACAAGCGCTTCGGCGTGCGCACGTTCCAGGCCGAGGACGAGATCGCGGCCGTCGGTGCCGCGGTCGGCGCGAGCTTCGGCGGCGCGCTCGGGGTCTGCACCTCGAGTGGGCCAGGAGTCGTGCTGAAGGCCGAGACGGTCGGCCTCGCCGTGGCGCTCGAGCTGCCGCTGCTGATCCTCGACATTCAGCGGGCAGGCCCGTCGACGGGGATGCCCACGAAGCCGGAGCAGGCCGACCTGCTGATGGTGCTCTACGGGCGCAACGCCGAGTCGCCGGTGCCGGTCGTCGCGGCCTCGACCCCGGGCGGCTGCTTCGAGGCGGCGCTCGAGGCCTCGCGTATCGCGCTGAAGTACCGTACGCCGGTCTACCTGCTCTCGGACGCCTACCTCGCGAACGGCTCCGAGCCGTGGCTCCTGCCTGACGCGGACGCACTTCCGGAGATCCCGGTCGAGTTCGCGACCGCGCCGAACCGCGACGGCGAGTTCCTCCCCTACGTGCGCGACCCCGAGACGCTGGCGCGCGCCTGGGCGATTCCCGGCACGCCCGGGCTCGAGCACCGGCTCGGCGGCCTGGAGAAGCAGGACGAGACCGGCAACGTCTCCTACGACCCGGACAACCACGACCGCATGGTCAGGCTACGAGCGCAGAAGGACGCCGGGATCGCGGCCGACATCCCGGACCTCGTGGTAGACGACCCGGACGGCGCCGATCTGCTCGTGCTCGGCTGGGGCGGCACGTACGGCCCGATCACTGCGGGCGTGCGGCGGCTGCGCAAGGAAGGCAAGCGGGTTGCGCAGGCGCACCTGACCCACCTGAACCCGTTCCCGCGGAACACCGGCGAGGTGCTGCGCTCCTACGACCGCGTGCTCGTGCCGGAGATGAACCTCGGCCAGCTCGTGAAGCTCGTGCGCGCCGAGTTCCTGGTCGATGCGGTCGGCTACAACCGCGTGCGCGGCGTGCCGCTGACAGCCGGCGAGCTGGCTGACGCTATGGAGGCTCTTCTGTGACCGAAAACGGCAATGGCCATCTCGCGGCCAAGGACTTCAAGACCGATCAGGAAGTGCGCTGGTGCCCGGGCTGCGGGGACTACGCGATCCTGGCCGCGGTGCAGGGCTTCCTGCCCGAGCTGGGGATCCCGCGTGAGCGGATCGTCTTCATCTCGGGGATCGGCTGCGCGGCCCGCTTCCCCTACTACGTCGAGACCTACGGCATCCACTCGATCCACGGGCGCGCGCCGGCAATCGCGACCGGGCTCGCGCTCTCGCGCTCCGA
>DATLPH010000194.1:0-8635 GCA_035535855.1 Gaiellaceae bacterium | reverse complement strand
AGGGTCTCGTGCGGCTGGTGGACGAGCGACGAGGACCTCGAGCGCCTCGTAGCCGGCCTGGCCTAGCCGGTGCGGAGCCCGAGCTCGCCGGCGATCGGACGCATCGCCTCGACGACGAACGCGATGTGCTCGTCGAGCTCGACGCCGAGCTCCTCGGCGCTCTCGTAGACGTCCTGCCGGTTCACGCCGGCGGCGAACGAGGGCTGCTTCAGCTTCTTCTTGACGGAGCGCGGCTCGAGGGTTGCAATCCCGTCCGGGCGCACGAGCCCGCAGGCGTGCACGAAGCCGGCGAGCTCGTCGCACGCGAAGAGCGTCTTCTTGAGCGGCGTGTCGCGGGGCAGGCCGAGGTGCGAGGCGTGTGAGAGGACGCCCTCGACGACGTCCTCCGGCCAGCCCTCCTCGCGGAGGATCGGGGCGCCGTCCTGGGGGTGCTCGTCCAGCGTGGGGTGGATCTCGTAGTCGAAGTCGTGGAGCAGCGCCGTCGCCCGCCAGAGCTCCTCCTCCTCGCCGAATCGGCGTGCGTAGGCCCCGACCACAGCCTCGACGGCGAGCGCGTGGCGTAACAGCGCCTCGCTCTTCGTGTAGCGGTTCAGGGTTTCCCAGGCGTGCTCTCGGGTCGGCTCCACGGCGGCGCTACGATAGCCCCTCGGCATGGCCCAGACCGCCGTCACCGACGTGCTCGCCGAGTCCTTCGTGATCGAGGGCGGCCGCCGCTTGAGCGGCCGCGTCACGGCCGCGGGCAACAAGAACGGGGCGCTCCCGATCCTCGCCGCGTGCCTCCTGACGAGCGAGCCGGTCGTGCTGCACAACGTGCCGAGGATCCGCGACGTCGAGACGATGATCGCGCTCATCACGGCGCTCGGCGCCGAAGCCGAGTGGACCGGCGACAACGAGGTTCGAGTCCGCGCGGCCGAGCTCGTCTCGCACGAGCTCGACGCCGAGCTCTCGAGCCAGATCCGCGCCTCGTTCCTGCTCGCGGGGCCGCTGCTCGCCCGCCTGCGCCGCGCGAGCGTCCCGCCTCCCGGCGGCGACGTGATCGGCCGGCGGCGGCTGGATCCGCACATTCACGCGTTCGCCGAGCTCGGGGCCGAGGTCGAGGTCGGCGGGGCGCGCTTCGAGCTGCGCACCGACGGCCTCCGCGGCAAGCACATCTTCCTCGACGAGGCGAGCGTGATGGCCACCGAGAACGCCGTCATGGCCGCGTCGCTGTCTCCCGGCGAGACCGTGATCGGCAACGCGGCCTGCGAGCCGCACATTCAGGATCTCTGCCGCTTCCTGGTCTCGCTCGGCGCCGAGATCGAGGGCATCGAGTCGAACGTCCTGCGTATCCAGGGGGTCGAGAGCCTGCGCGGCGGTGAGTGGCGGATCGGCGCCGAGCACATCGAGGTCGGCAGCTTCATCGGGCTGGCGGCCGTTACCGGCAGCGACATCACCATCGACGGAGTCGAGCCGAAGGACCTCAGCTCGATTCTCCCGACCTTCGAGCGCCTCGGCGTCCACGTCGAGGTGGAGGGCTCGAGCCTACGCGTACCGCCGAACCAGGAGCTCGTGATCCTGGACGACCTCGGCGGGCAGATCCCGAAGATCGAGGACGGCCCGTGGCCCGCCTTCCCTGCCGACCTCACCTCGATCGCCGTGATCGTCGCCACGCAGGCGCGGGGAACCGTGCTGATCTTCGAGAAGATGTTCGAGAGCCGGCTCTTCTTCGTCGACAAGCTGGTCTCGATGGGCGCGCGGATCATCCTCTGCGACCCGCACCGCGCCGTCGTCACCGGCCCCACCAGGCTCTACGCCCAGCAGATGTCGAGCCCCGACATCCGCGCCGGGATGGCGATGCTGCTCGCCGCGCTCTGCGCCGAGGGCACCTCGACGATCGGGAACATCGGCGAGATCGATCGCGGCTACGAGCGGATCGACGAGCGGCTGCGGTCGCTCGGCGCCCGGATCGAGCGCATCGAGGCCTAGTGGCCCGGACAGGTCAGGCCGGGGAGGCGGGCAGGCTCCACGCCAGGGTCGACGTCACCGGAGCGGGCCGGGCCAGCGTCGCGACCGGCGTGCCCGTGCTCGACCACCTGCTCGGTCTGCTCGCCGAGTACGCGTCGTTCGATCTCGCGCTCGAGGTCGCCCCCGGCGACGCGGAGGCCGAGGTAGCCGCGGCCGGGCGCGCGCTCGGGCAGGCGCTGGCCGAGGCCCTGCGGGCAGAGGGCTCCAGGGGTCACGGCTCGGCCGTGGTTCCGGCCGACGAGGCGCTCGCACACGTCGTCGTGGAGGCCTCGGGGCGGCCGCTCGTGGTCTCGAACGTGGATCTCAGCGACGCACGCGTCGCCGGCCTCGCCAAGGACATCGTCGCGACGTTCCTCCGCGAGCTCGCTGAGGGCGGAGGCCTTACGCTGCACGTCCGGCTGATGGAGGGCTCCGACCCGGAGCACGTCCTCGAGGCCATCTTCAAGGCGCTCGGGGTGGCACTCGCGCAGAGCAGCCGCCCGCGGCGGAAGGAGGAGTGATGGGAGACAAGACCGTCGTGCGAACCGAGGAGGCGCCTGCGCCGTTCCAGGGCGCGCCGTACTCGCAGGCGATCGCCGCAGCCGGGCTCGTCTTCGTCTCGGGCCAGCTGGCGCTGCGGCCGGACCACGCCGAGATCGTCGGGGAGACGATCCAGGAGCAGACCGAGCAGGTCTTCGCCAACCTGCGCGCGATCCTCGAGGAGGCCGGCAGCGGCCTCGACCGGCTCGTGAAGACGACGGTCTTCCTCACCGAGCTCGGCGACTTCGCGGGGATGAATGAGGTCTACGCGCGGCACGTGGGCGACGCGCCGCCCGCGCGCGCGACGATCGAGGTCTCCGCGCTTCCGTCGGGCGCGAAGGTCGAGATCGAGGCCATCGCTCTCGCCTGAAGGCTCAGGCTCGTCGTCGTGCACACGCTGTCCCTGCCCGACGATCTCGCTCCCGTCCTCGGGGCCCTGGCCGATGTCGACGAGCCGAACGGGGGCGTCTACCTCGTGGGCGGAGCGGTCCGCGACATCCTCCTCGGCGAACCGAACTTCGACGTCGACGTCGTCGTCGAAGGTGACGCGATCGCCGTCGCGCGAGCACTTGCCGCGGCGGTTGGCGGCCGGGTGCGTGCCCACCCGCAGTTCGGGACGGCCGTCGTCCTCTACGGCGACGATGGCCGGATCGACGTCGTCACGGCGCGCAGCGAGACCTACCACGCGCCGGCCGCGCTGCCGACGGTCGAGCCGGGCTCGATCGAAGAAGACCTCCACCGGCGCGACTTCACGATCAACGCCATGGCCGTGTCCCTGAGCGGCGACGAAGCCGGCAAGCTCGTGGACCCGTTCGACGGGCGCCGCGACCTCGAGGCGGGCCGGATCCGCATCCTGCACGACCGCTCGTTCATCGACGACCCGACGCGAATCCTGCGCGCGATTCGCTACGAGGACCGCTTCGGCTTCCGCATGGACGAGGAGACGGAGGCGCTCGCCCGCAGCTGCATCGAGACAGGTCACGTCGGCGACCTCTCCGGCGCCCGCCTGCGGGAGGAGCTGGTCGCCCTGCTCGAGGAAGGCGACGTCAGCCACGCAATCCCCCGGCTCGCCGAGCTCGGCGCCGAGAAGGAGATCCACCCCGGGGTGGTGGCAGACGAAGAGGCCGTCCGCCTCTTCGACCGGCTGCGCGAGCTGAACGAGGCCTACGACCTGACGATCCCCACCTGGCGCCTCGGGCTCGCCGCGCTCGCGCGCAAGCTCCCGCCACAGGAGATCCGTCCCTGGCTGGACGGGCTCAAGGTGCGCCGCAAGGACGCGACCCCGATCGAGGCGGCGGTCCGCGAGGGGCCCGAGCTCGCGAACCGGCTCGCAGGCGACTCGCTCACCCCTGCGGAGATCGTCGCTCTCGCGGAGCCGCAGGCGCCGGACGTGCCGCTCTTCGCGCTCGCGCTCGGTGGGCGGCCCGAGCTGCGTGAGTACTTCGAGCGCTTCGGAAAGATCCGGCTCGAGATCGACGGCTCGGACCTGGCGGAGCTCGGCCTCGCGGAGTCACCGCGGGTGGGGGAGGTGCTCGCGGAGCTGCGCCGGCGCAAGCTGAACGGCGAGCTCGACGGCCGGGACTCCGAGCTCGCAGCCGCGCGGGAGATGATCGCGCAGTGATCCGCTGGGAGGCCCCGGGCCCGTACACGGTCGGCTTCACGACCCGCGTGGGCGGCGTCAGCGGCGGCCCGTTCGAGTCGCTCAACCTCGGCGCCCTCACCGACGACGATCCGCACAACGTGGCCGAGAACCGGCGTCGCGCCTGCGATGCGCTGGGAGCGAACGCCGAGACGGCCACGATGGCGTACCAGCACCACAGCGCCGAGGTGCGCCGCGCCAAGCCCCGCGGGCTGCTGACCCCTGGCACGCAGTTCGACCGCTGCGACGGGCTCTGGAGCGACGAGCCGGGCCAGGCGATGATGCTGCTCGCCGCCGACTGCCTACCCGTTGTGCTGGCCCGCAGGAACGGCTCGGAGCCCGCGGTCGCGATCCTCCACGCCGGCTGGCGGGGCCTGCTCGCCGGGATCGTCGCCGCTGGAGCCCAGGCACTCGGAGCAGGACCCCTCGCGGCCGCGATCGGCCCCGGGATCGGGCCGTGCTGTTACGAAGTCAACGAAGAGGTCGCAGGCCCGTTCCGCGACGCGTTCGGCGACGACGTTGTCCGCGACGGGCGCCTCGACCTCTGGAGCGCGGCCGAGCGCTCACTCCGCGAGGCCGGGTGCGAAGAGGTCGAACGCGCCGATCTCTGCACGTTCTGCCATCCGCAGCTCTTCTTCTCGCACCGCCGCGACCGCGGGTTGACCGGTCGCCAGGGAGTTGTCGCCTACATCGGCTGACCGGGTGCGCGCGAGCTACGAGCGGATCCGCGCCGAGCTCCGCCCCGAGGTGACGATCGTCGCCGCGACCAAGTACGTCTCCGTCCAGGAGCTCGGCGCCCTCGCCGAGGCCGGGATCGAGGTCGTCGGCGAGAACCGCGCGCAGGATCTCGAGGCCAAGCACACGCGCTACGGCGAGGCCTTCCGCTGGCACTTCATCGGTCACCTGCAGAGCCGCAAGGCGAAGGCCGTGAACGAGCTCTGCGAGCTGTGCCACTCGCTCTCGAGCGAGTCCGCGGCGAAGCGGCTGACGATTCCCGCCCTAGTCGAGGTCAACCTCTCGGGCGAGCCCACCAAGTCGGGGATTCCCGAAGCCGGGTTGGAGGAGTTCCTACCGCTCTACGAGAACGTGGTCGGCCTGATGACGATGCCGCCCGCAACCGCCGACCCGGAAGACTCGCGTCCGTACTTCCGCCGCCTGCGGGAGCTCGGGGAGCGCTACGGCCTCGCCGAGCTCTCGATGGGGACCAGCCAGGACTATCGGGTGGCCGCCGACGAAGGTGCCACGATGGTGCGGCTGGGATCCGTTCTGTACGAGGGGTAACATTCCGAAATCATGGGATTTGCAGACGTTTGGAACCGAACGCTCGTCTACTTCGGCATCGCCGAGGAGGACGACGAGTGGGACGAGGACGGGTATCTCACCGAGGAGGATCTCGAGCGCACCTACAGCGAGCGCCCGAACGTCCGCCGCCTGACTCCACGCCGTCGGCAGCAGCAGGATTTCGACGACTGGACCGACCCGGATCCCGAGGAGTCTGCGCCCACCACGACGGCCCTGCGGCAGCGCAACCGGCGGCCGCCGGTGGACGGCGCGGCGCAGGTACGGGCGGTGCCGTCGGTGCAGGTGCACCTCGTCGTCCCACGCAGCTTCAACGACGCCCAGCAGATCGCGGACAAGTTCAAGGACTCGATTCCCGTGATCCTGAACCTCCAGGGCGCCGACCAGGAACTCTCGAAGCGGCTGATTGACTTCACGAGCGGCCTCACCTACGCGCTGGACGGCGGCATGCAGCGCGTCGCCGACAAGGTCTTCCTCCTCACCCCGCGCAACGTGCAGGTCTCGGCGGAGGAGCGTGCCCGCCTGATCGAGCGCGGCTTCTTCAACCAGGCCTGATCGAGGACTTGAGCGTGACGGGCCGAATTCGCCCTTGATGGCCACGCCTGCGCTGCTAAGGCGTCGCTTGCGACGCCGGCGAGAGGTCGGGCCGGCTTTGCCGGCGCGACCGTCCAACGCACGTTCAAGGAGCTAGGGCGAAATGCCCCTCCGCGGACATCTCGCGTTGGCGGACGCCGCGTCAGCGGCGAACACCTTCATCGACACCTTCCTGTGGGTGTACATCCTGCTGATCTTCGTGTACGTGCTGACGTCGTGGGTCCGGCTGCCCTACACGGTCTGGGTGCGCCGGATCTCGGACTTCCTGCGTGACGTCTGCGAGCCGTACCTGCGGATCTTCCGGCGGATCCTGCCCGCCCTCGGGCCGCTCGACCTCTCGCCGGTGGTGGCCATGCTCGCGTTGATCGCGCTGATGCGCATCGTCGACTCGATCTTCGCCCACTACTCCTGAGGAGGACGTCATGACCATCACACCGGTGGAGCTGCACCACATACGTTTCAAGCGGGGCCTGCGGGGCTACCGCCGCGGCCCGGTCGATCGGCTGATCGAGGAGATCGCTGAGTCGTTCGAGGAGGTCTGGCGACAGCGTGCCGACTTCGCCGACCGAATCGAGCACCTCACGGGGGAGCTCGCCCGGCACCGAGACCTTGAGACCCTGCTGCGCACGACGCTCGTCTCGGCGGAGAAGTCCGCTCACGAGCTGAAAGACCAGGCCAAGCGCGAGGCCGGGCTCGTCGTCGACGAGGCGCACGCGGAGGCCCGGGCGGTCACGCGGGCGGCTGCGGCGGAGCGCGAGCGCCTGCTCGCCGACGCCCGCAAGGTCCGCGCGCTGCTCGAGGCCGCCCTCGACGCGGTCGCGGACGCGGAGGCCGACGAGCAGGCAGCCTGAGCCCACGCGGCCGAACCTATACTGGTCGCATGGCGACACCCTCGACGCGCGTGCGGCTCCGCGTCTCCCCGGGGGCGCGCAGCAGCGAGCTCGTGGGCAGGCACGGCGAGGCCTGGAAGGTCCGCGTCGCGGCTCCACCCGAGGGCGGTAGCGCCAACGAGGCCGTGCTCGACCTGCTCGCCGAGAAGCTCGCATTGCCGCGCCGCTCCCTGTCGATCGTTTCCGGCCACACCGCACGGGAAAAGGTCGTCCGGATGGAGGGCATCGACTGGGCCGAGGGCGAGCGCCGGCTGGACGGCGGCAGCGCGTGAGCACAGCGATCGACACTGAGCACTTCCGCACGCGGCTGCTCGAGGAGCGGAAGCGCGCCCAGGACGCGCTGGACTACCTCCATGAGGAGAACCAGGGTCTCCTCCAGGACGAGCGGGAGGAAATCCAGAGCGACAACCACCCCGGCGACGCGGCGACGACGACCTATGACCGCGAGCTCGACTCGACGCTCGAGGGCAACGAGGAGCGCCTCCTCGACGCCATCGACGCGGCGCTGAAGCGCATCGACGCCGGCACCTTCGGCACCTGCGTCACGTGCGGCGAGCCGATCGGCGAGGAGCGGCTCGAGGCGCTGCCGTGGACGACGCAGTGCATCGACTGCAAGCGCAAGGAGGAACGCGGGTGAGCCGTCGCTTGCGACGGCGTTCTCAGGACGCGCTGGATTCGCCGGTGCGTCCGTCTGCACCGACCGGTCGACAGGTCGTCGGTCAGATGGTGGGCGTGTGAGCGAGCCGGCCCCGCGGGCGCTCGACGTCCGCGTGGGCTCGAGCACCGACGCGCTGACTCCGGTCTCGGTCGCGGAGCGCTCGATGGCCGCGAGCGCCTCGCAGTGGGCGGGGCTGGGCGCGGTCGTGATCGCGGCGATCGCGGCCGACCAGCTGACCAAGCTGATCGTCTCGTCGCAGCTCGCGCTGGACGAGTCGCTGCACGTGGCCGGCCCCTTCGCGATCCACCACGTCCAGAACTCCGGAATCGCGTTCGGCCTGTTCGCAAGCGCGACCGCGGTCGTGACGGCTCTGACCGCGCTCGCGGTGGGCTGGATGCTCGTCTTCTTCGCCCGCTCCGGCGCGCGCCACCCCGTGCTGCCGGTCGCGCTCGGCCTTCTGATCGGCGGCTCGACCTCGAACCTCATCGACCGGATCCGGCTCGGGCACGTGACGGACTTCCTCGACCTCCGCTACTGGCCGGCCTTCAACCTCGCCGACAGCTTCATCGTGGTGGGCGTGGCGATCCTGTTCGTCGCCCTGCTGCTCGGCGAGACGCGCTCCCGCTGACCGACCTCCGCGTCGCCGTCCCCCCCGAGGCGGCGGGCGAGCGGCTCGACCGCTTCCTCGCCTCGCTGCCCGAGGTTGGTTCCCGCGCGGCCGCAGAGCGCCTGCTGGAGGAGGGCGCTGCGAAGGTTGACGGCCGGCCGCGCGTGAAGAGCCACCGGCTCGAGGGCGGCGAGCAGGTCGAGGTCACGGTTCCTGAAGTCGTAGCGCAGGCCCTGGAGCGCGAGGAGCTGCCGCTCGAGCTCGCCTACGAGGACGAGCACGTGCTCGTGGTGGACAAGCCGGCGGGGATCGTCGTCCATCCCTCGCCGGGGCATGCGACCGGGACGCTCGTCCACGGGCTCGTCGGCCTGGCCGCTGGTGGGGAGGACGAGGAGCGGCCCGGAATCGTCCACCGGCTCGACCGT
>DATLPH010000193.1:0-18509 GCA_035535855.1 Gaiellaceae bacterium | reverse complement strand
GCGCAGGTCGAGCTCGCGCTCGCCGAGCCACCGTGCCCGAAACGGGAACCGCTCGGAGCCGATCGCCTCGAAGAACAGGCGCGTCGCGGTCGGAAAGCGGCGGATCGTCGGGTAGACCTTTCCCTGGGGATCCAGCTGGCGCACGCCGACGAGGCCGACCTCGGGGCGCCGCCGGAGCTCTTCCAGGAGGCCGGCGAGCGTTCCGGTCAGGATCTCGGTGTCCGCGTTGAGGAAGAGGACGTACGGCGCGGTCACGGTGGCGAGCGCGCGGTTGTTCCCGTAGGCGAAGCCTCGGTTCGCGCACCGGAGGACGCGCGCCTCCGGGAAGAGGCGTTCCACAAGCTCTGCGCTGCCGTCGCTCGACTCGTTGTCCGCCACCACGACGTCCAGCTCGATCTCGCCCGCGCGTTCGTAGAGCGTCGTCAGGCATGGCTTGAGCCAGAACGCGCTGTTGTGAGAGACGATGACGACCGCGAGATCGGCCACTACAAGCGGTCTACCAACTGCGCGTCGCGAACGCCACTAGTCACTCGGCTAGGGCAGTGGAGGGAAAGCTGATCGCTCGGCCCTCGCTTCCGCGACCGCCCGTGCCTACATTCCAGGTAATGAGCGGCAATCCCCCCGCGCCGGCCCGGCTGAGCTATGCCGCGGTGACCCCGGCCCGTGACGAAGAGGTGAACCTCGCCCGCCTGTCGGAGTCGTTGCTGGCCCAGACGCTGCGCCCGACTCGCTGGGTGATCGTCGAGAACGGCTCGAGCGACGGCACCGCCGCGCTCGCGCAGCAGCTCGCCGCGCGGCACGACTGGATCTCACTCGTGCAGGCGGAGCCCGGCGACCGCTACGACCGGACCTCGCCGTACATGCGGGCCTGGCATCGCGGAGTCGAGGCGCTCGGCGGCGCGGGCGATCTCGTCGTCAAGCTCGATGCCGACGTCTCGATGGGGCCGGACTACTTCGCAGGCATCGTCGCCGCGTTCGAGCGCGACCCGACGCTCGGGATAGCGAGCGGGACGCTGTTCGAGCAGCGCAGGGGTGACTGGGAGGAGATCGTCCTCCTCGGCGACCACGTCTGGGGCCCGACGCGCACCTACCGCCGCGCCTGCCTCGAGGTCGTGCTCCCGCTCGACGACGGCATTGGCTACGCGTCCATCGACGAGGCGAAGGCGCACCTCGCCGGCTTTCGCACCGCGACGCTGGGCAACCTCCCGTTTCGCCACCATCGCCCGGAGGGCGCCGGCGAGGGATCGCGGTGGAAGTCGTGGAGCGAACAGGGCGTCGCGGCCCACTACACGGGCTATCGCTTCTCGTACCTGGCCGCCCGAAGCCTCTACCGGGCCGTCCGAGACCCGGCGTCGCTCGGGCTCCTCACCGGCTACCTCGGCGCGGCGCTTCGACGAGCTCCGCGGTACGACGACCCCGAAGTGATCGCCGCGCTCCGCAGGACGCAGCGAGCGCGGAACCTGGCCATGATCGTCCGCGCCCGGATCCAGAGACCGGGCCCGGCGTGATCGTCACCACCTAGCCGATCGGGTAGCCCACCGCCGCAGGCCCGGTGTTTTGGCCAATATCCGCGCGCCCGCACCGGATCTAAGGTGACTGCGTGGGCACGGCTTCGGTCGGCACCGGCTTGCCGCCTGCGCCTTCGACGGCGGCAGAGCCTCCTCCGCCCGGGTCGCTCCATTCCCGGGTCGTCAGCGGCTTCGCCTGGAAGGGCGCCTCGGAGGTCGCGCTCGTGGCCTCGAAGACCGTGGTGGCGATCATCCTCGCCCGGCTGCTCGCGCCACACGACTACGGCGTCGCCGGGATGGTGATCGTGTTCACGACGATCGCGCCGATCTTCTCCGATCTTGCGCTGGGAGCCGCCCTCATCCATCGCGAGACGCTGACGGAGGCCGACCGGTCCACCGTCTTCTGGACGAGCGTCGCGACCGGCGTCCTCCTCACGACTGCCTGCGTCCTCCTCTCCGGCCCGCTCGCCGCGTTCTACAACACGCCGGAGGTTCAACCACTGTTCATCGTCTTCTCGTCCATCTTCGTGCTCGGCTCCCTTGGAGCGACCCAATTCGCCCTGCTCACACGAGAGATGGACTTCCGCGGCCTCGAGACGCGCGTGATCGCCAGCACGATCCTCGGCGCGGCCGTCGGGATCGCGATCGCGGTCGTGGGGGGAGGCGCCTGGGCGATCATCGGGCAGCAGGTCACGGTCGCCTTCGTCTCAACGGTGCTGCTGTGGACGTTCTGCAAGTGGAAGCCCCGCTTCACCTTCTCGCGGCGAAGCCTCCGCGAGCTCGGAGGCTACAGCGGCAACGTCTTCGGGTCACACGTGATCGTCCAGATCGGTCCCAGCGTGAACAACCTGCTGATCGGCAAGTGGGCCGGCGCGGCGGCCCTCGGCTCCTACACCCTGGCGCAGAACGTGATCCTGATGCCGTTCTACCGGATCGCCGCCCCGATCGAGACCGTCCTTTTCCCCGCCTTCTCCCGGCTGCAGCGCGAGCCCGAGCGCATCGCCGCGGTCTGGTTGCGGGCCAACCGGGTCGTGGCCGCGATCACGTTCCCGTCGCTTCTCGGGCTTGCCGCCGTCGCGCCCGACTTCGTCCACGTGATCCTCGGCGACAAGTGGAACGGGGCGACGGTCGTGATCCAGATCCTGTGCTGGGTCGGCATGCTCCAGGCGCTGCAGCGGCTGAACTTCAGCGTCCTCCAGGCGCGCAACCACACCCGCGAGCTGCTCTGGTTCTCGGTCTTCTCGTTCTCGGCCGGCGTTGCAGCCGTCGGCGCGGCGCTTTGGTTTGGCTCGGGCGTGGACGGGGTCGCCCTTGCGTTTGCAGCCATCTCGACCGTGACGCTGCCGCTCTTCACCCATGTGACCGCTCGCGCGGTGAACTCGTCGCTTCGAGCGTGCGCGGCGAACCTGGCAGGGGTCGCCCAGGCCTCGGCGGGCATGGCTCTCGCGATCGTCGGCGTGCGGTACCTGCTCGTCGAGGCGGGGATGAGGCCGGTCTTCCGCCTCGTCCTGTGCGTTCTCCTCGGCGCGGCCGTCTTCACGCTGCTGGCCGCCTGGCGGGCTCCGCAGCTACGCGGCGAGGTCCGGGCGGCGAGGGCACGCCTCCGGGACCGTCAGCGTTCGACCCCCTAGCCCTCGTGCCTGCGCGTCAGCGCTTCACGAGCCGCTGGGCGGCGCGCCACCGCTTCGCGCTCACCAGCCTCGGCTGCGAGCCGGGGGCGCCGTAGGCGCCGCCGGCGTAGACGCTGTCCGAGACCAGCGCGTCGAGCGTCTTGCGGGTCCAGCCGGCACTCGGCGCCGCCAGCTGTCGGCGCTTCAGCTCCCGGATGATCGCCGCGTGCCGTTGGCCTTGCGCGGCGAGCGCGAAAACCAGCCGGACGGCCTGCACGCTCGACGAGGGCCTCAGGCCCGCGCTACCAAGCGCATAGCCGAACGGCACGTGGCGCGAAGCCGCGCCGCAGGAGCCCGAGCCGAACATGTTCCGGGTCCAGCTGGTCACATACGGTGACGCGAGGTACCGTCGGCACTCGTTGCCCTGTGGAGCCCGCGCGAACAGGTTTCCCGTGACCTTGACGCGAGAGGTGCCGGGCACCGCCTCGCAATCGGTGCGGATCGGGCCGTTCGGCCACGTGCTCGCGTGCGGGCTCTCCGGGAGATACGTGTTCCGGCGGAAGACGATGTTGCCGCACTTCCCGGGCTTGCCCTCGCTCGTGATCATGATCCCGTACCAGGTGTCGCCGCCGAGCTGGGAGTAGAGATTGCCCTCGAACGTCACGTTCGACATGTCCCCCTGATCGCCGTTGATCTGCATGAAGGTCGACGCACAGCGGAGGAAGCGGCTGTTGCGGATCGTGACGCCGTCGACGTACCCGTTGATCTCGAAGCAGTCCGGGTGAGAGCTGCCCCACCGCGAGGAGGGCACGTTCCAGAAGACATCGTGGAAGGTGACGCGGTAGAAGAGGATGCCCGACGCGGGCCGCGCCAGCTTGCCGCCGCACCTGTTCCCGGGACCGGTCGCGTCGCTCGTCCCGATCGCCGAGTCCTCCTCGCCCGGGGTCTTGTAGCCCCCCCACGAGCCGCCGCGGAAGGTGATCCGGCGCGTGCCCTCCATGATGAAGAAGGTCTCCCCCGACACGTGATCGAAGGTGACGTCGGTCGTGCAGGAGTCGATGAAGAGGCTGCGGTCGTTCGCTCCGGCTCTCGCCAGCCTCAGCCGTGAGAGGGTGATGTGATTCGACCCGTCCAGCGTGAGCCGGCCGCCGAAGGAAACCGAGGCCCCGCGAGCGGGCCGGAACACGACGTGGGTGGGCGAGGACTTGGGCGCGCCGCCGATGGTCTGTCCCGGGTACCTCCCGGAGAGAAGCTCGACGACCTGGCCCGGGGCTGCGAGCCGAAACGCCCGCCCCAGTGAGCGGCACGGGTTGGCCCGCGTGCAGCTCGAGGCGGAGCTACCTCCGGGCGACACGTACAGGTGGCGTTGCGGGCTCTGCGCCGATCCGGCGGCCGAGAAAACAAAGGGAAGGAGGAACACCGCTGCCGTGGCGACGATGCATGCTCGGGCAAGGCGATGCGGGCGCCGCATCCGCGCCACTCTAGCCGGTCGGCAAGGCGTTGCCGCTCCTCGCGCTAGTGCTGCTCGTACGCGCCGAGGTCCCAGGCGCCGCCCTGGGGACGCGATAGGCCGTCAAGGTCAGTGGTGAAGAGCGAGCTCAGGGCCGTGCCCGTGTCCTTGGCAACCGTGTCGGTGGCGGTCAGGTGGAAGTCGTTGCCGGGGCTCTGGTAGGCGTAGCTCGTGAACGCTGGCGCCGCGACGCGCCCGTGGGGCTCGTGGCCGGCTACCCAGCTCGCCGCGGTGTAGCTCGTGCCGCCGAAGCTCACGTAGGGGGCGCCCGCGGAGCGGTAGTACGAGTTGTAGTCGAGCGCCCACGAGCTTCCGGTGAAGCCGCTCGACGGATCGATGTAGATGACGGAGCCGCTGGCCGAGCCGTTGCCGCTGTTGTAGAAGATGTTGTTCGCGATCTGGTTGCCACTGCCGGTCGGGTTGCCGCCGAACGTGTCGAACCGAACCGCGCGGTAGGAGTAGTCGTTGTCGACGAAATCGTTGTTGACGAGCTTGAAGTTCGTGATCGACTGGAGCGCAACCCCCGAGGAGCGGTAAAGCCGGAAGTACTCGGGATAGAGGTCGATCGGATCCGTGATACGGAAGACGTTGTTGTAGACGTAGACGTCGTGGGGAGTGCCGTCGGCGAAGGTGTCGAAGTCGATGTCCGAGTCACCCACGTTGGTGAAGGTGTTGCCGTAGATCTTGAGGTTGTCGCCCTGGGCCTGGATTCCGTCGGGATGCTGGGTCGAGGTCGTCACGCCGGTCGTGATCTGCTTGAACTGGTTGCTGTAGATCGAGACCCCCGAGCCGACCTGCACGCCGTCGGGGCCCGGGCAGAGGCTCGTCGGCACGCCGCCATTGGGCGTGCACTCCCGCTCGATGTAGTTCCCGAAGATGCGGCTCGAGTCGAAGCCGCCGCTCGAGCCGGCCATGGCAATCGCCGCGTCGCCGCGGACCTGCTGGAACGAGTTGTTCGAAATCGTGATCCCGGTGGTGCTCGTGAACCGGACCGGGTTGTTGTCGTTCACGAAGGTCATGCGGTCGACCTTGATGCCCGTGTTGCCACCGCTCCCTGCGATCCCATCCGAGCTGGTGCCGCTGCTCGTGTTGTAGAGGTTCTTCAGCTGCCAGTGACTGACGCTTCCGACGTCGCCCGTGATCGTGACGTTGCTCCGGCTCCCGAGCGAGATTCCGGTCGCCGTCGCCGAGCCGCCGAGGGACGCGTAGTCGAAGACGACGGTGCCGTCGTGTCCGGGATCCGCTCCGGGCCGGATCGTGAGCGGCTGTGAGGCCGTGCCCGAGGCGCCGACCGTGAACGAGGGCGCCGTGTAGGTCTGGGAGGTCGAGCCACCGCTCACATACAGCGTGTCCCCTGCGTGGATGCTCGACCAGGTGACGGAGGCGAAGCTCGTCCAGGCATTGGCCCAGGACGTCCCGTTGTTCGCTCCCGAAGCGGTCGGATCGACGTAGAAGCTGCTTCCGCTCCCAAGGCGCTGGTACGCGCCGACGTCCCACGCGGAGCCGCTCGCCCGAGCGTGCGGTGCCAGCCCCGACGGCTGCGCCCCGTAGGTCGTGCTCGCGCACAGGCCCGCGTTCGCGCCGGAGCAGCTGGCCGCCAGGTCGGCGCCCGTTGCGATCGTGGCCACGCTCGCCGAGGTCGGCGAGTACGCGTAGGTCGCCGTTGGCGTGTAGCCCTGCGCGGCCGCCTGCGCGGGCGTCTGCGTGACGTTGTGGTCGACCGTCTTCGTGGTCGCACCGATCGAAGGATCGTCGGTGCGGCCGGCGGTAGTGATGCAGTGGTTGTTGCGGATGACGACGGTGGGCCAGGTGCCCGAATGCCCCTGGCGGACGCAGTACGCCGTTCCGTTCTGGCCCCCAGTGATGGTGTTGTTCCAGATGTAGGCGCCGACGCCTGCGCTTCCGTCCTGGATCAAGGCGACCGAGTTGCCGTGCACGTTGTAGATCACGTTGTTCCAGACGTAGTCGGTCTCGTTGGCGTTGCCGACCAGCATCGCCTCGCACTCGTTCCCGCTCGAGTCCGAGCCGGTGTCGTGGATCACGTTGTCGTGGATGTACAGCGGGCCGTTCCCCATGGTCGGCTGGATGGCGTCTCCGTGGACACCGCTCGCACCGGCCGGGAAGCTCGGGTAGCCGCAGTTGTAGAGCGAGTTTCCGGAGACCTCGCCCTGGCCGCAGGGGAAGATCATCCCGACCATGTCGTGGATGACGGTGTTCTTCACGTTGCTGACGCACCGGATCGCCTCGCCGTAGCTCGTGCCGTCGCCCGCGAAGACGCTGTTCCGGACGATGCTGCTGCCGCCGTAGCTCCCGTACGTCGCCGCCTGCACGGCCATGCAGTTCGTGTCGCTCGGCCCGTCGATCGAGAAGTTGTGGACGTAGATGTTGTCGATCACGACATGTGTCGGGCCGACGAGGGAGATCATGGCGCAGGTGCCGTAGCCCTGGCCGACCGCCTTGAAGCCGGTGAACTCGATGTTGTCGACGGTGCTGTAGTCGGCCCCGTCCAGGTCGAAGAAGGTGTCCGGGTTGCCGCCGTTGATCTCCGCGTTGCCGGCATCGAACACCGGCCGCGACCAGGAGCTGCCGGCGTACCAGCCGGTGTCGGGGCCGTAGTACATGTTCGCGCTCGCGTCGCCGCCGCCCGTCGGCGTCAGTGGGAAGACCGCGTTCGGCCAGGTGGTGCCGCCCTTGAAGTAGAAGCAGTCGTGCGCCTGGCGGCTGTACGACCCCGCGAAGCCGCGCATGCCGGGAGCGCGCTTCCAGGAGGCCGCCTGCGAAGTGCCGGTGTTCGCGTCGTTGCCGGCCGCGTAGTCCACGTAGAAGCTCCTGCCCGCGCAGGCATGCGTGCCCGGGCCGCCGCCGCCGGTGCAAGCGGCGGTAGTGACGCTCTTCGTGGCCGTTCCGGAGACGTTCACGGCGGCGTCGTAGGCCGCGGCTCCGAGCGTGTAGGTGGTCGCGCAGGTGAGCCCGCCGAAGGAGTAGCTCGAGCCGGTGGCCGTGCCGACCTGCGTCCCGTTCACGAAGAGCCGGTAGCCGGTGACGCCGACGTTGTCGGTCGAGGCGGTCCACGAGAGCGACACCGAGGTCTGGGCGAGGTTGCTCGTCGCGAGCCCGGTCGGTGTCGAGGGCGGCGTGGTGTCTCCCGGGCACTGCTGCGTCTGGGCGTCGAGGCTCGCGATCGGCGAGACGTTTCCGGCAGCGTCGAAGGCGGCGACCCCGAGCGTGTAGACGCCCCAGCCGGGCGTCGTCCAGCAGGCGAGGCCCGTGAACATGTAGCTCGTGTTGCCGGTCGAGCCCACCTGGACGCCGTCCACGTAGAGCCGGTAGCCGGTGACTCCGACGTTGTCCGTCGACGCGTTCCAGGCAACGGCGATCGACGTCTGGCCGGCGCTCGTGGTGTGCAGGTTGGTCGGGGTCGACGGGGCTGCCGCGTCCGTCGCGCACGCCAGCGTCTGGCGCGTCATGGTCGTGGTTCCCGACACCGTCCCGGCGATGTCTACGGCTGTCACGCCCAGCGTGTAGCTCGTCCCGCAGGTCAGGCCGATGAAGTCGTAGCTCGTGATCGCCGTGGTCCCGACCTGGGCGCCGTTGAGGCTGAGCTGGTACCCGGCCAGGCCGGCCGTGGAGGTCGAAGGGGACCAGGAGAGCGTCATCGCCGTCGTGCCGACGTTGCTCGTCGCGAGCCCGGTCGGCGTGGACGGCGGCTGGCCGGTGGCCGAGCACTGCTGGGTCTGCTGGGCGGTCGTCGAGACGGCCGAGAGGTTGCCGGCCGCGTCGTAGGCGGAGACGCCGAGCGAGTAGAGGCCCCAACCCGCAGTCGTCCAGCAGGCGAGGCCGGTGAACGTAAACGTGGTCCCGGTCGCCGTGCCGACCTGGACGCCGTCGACGTAGAGCCTGTAGCCCGCGACGTTGAGGTCGTCGGTGGATCCCTGCCACGAAAGCGTAATCGACGTCTGGCCGACGTTGCTCGTCGTGAGCCTCACAGGCATCGACGGAGCCGTGGTGTCCGTGCAGGGAGCCGTCTGGCCCGTTGTCTTCGTGATCGCCGAGCTGTGACCCCTGGCGTCATACGCCGACACGCCGAGGCTGTACTTCGTCCCGCACGAAAGGCCGCCGTACGAGAAGCTCTTGGTCGAGACCGTGGCGATCCGCTTCCCCCCGCGGTAGAGCCGATAGCCGACCGCGCTGGCAGCTGCCTCGGTCCACGACAACGTCAGCGAACGACGAGTGACGTTGCTCGTGGCGAGGTTGCCGGGCGCGGTCAGGCCGGTCGGCAGGTTCCGCGTCGACGCGAGCGTCGCGCCGAACTCCTGAACCGGCTGCGAGGAGAGAGACGTCTGGGGCGAGACTGCGAGATCGGTGGACTTCGCCGTCGCAGCCTCTGCGAGGAAGCCGCTCCACACCCAGGGGTCGAAGCGGTTGTACAGCTTCGCGATCACGAGCACGTGCCGGGAAAGGGAGGGCAGCGAGCGGAACGTGGCGAACCCGCTTGGGCCGGCAATCGACACGGCTACGTAGCGGTGGCGCTTTGCGAGCGCGAGAGCTGGCCCGAGCCCTCCGACCCGCGTCGCGCACCGCACCCCGCGGGCATGTCGCGCGCAGGCGGTCAGCGTATGGCGCACCGCCCGCGTCACGTGGCGCTGGCTACTCGGGACGACCGCGACGAGCAGGAGGCTCTGGCGCACCGAGAAGCGGCGCGCAGTGTCGACCATCCGCGCTGCCCGAGGCGCGCGCCCGAGCCGCTGCACGTCCAGGACGAGAGCGTTCACTCCCTGGGCCCGCAGCACGCGAACCGAGCGCGCGTCGAGCCAGTGGGGTGCGCCGGGGTGCAGCTGAACGGCCCACAGGCGTGGGCTCGAATGGAGCTGCCGATGGGCGGCGAGCGCACTCGGGGCCGCGCAGATCGCTATGGCGGCTGCTGCGAGCAGGGCAGTGAGTCCGCATGCAGCGGTTCGCACGCGAGGTACTGCCTGCGTGGGGGCGGCGCCCAGCATGGCAACCGGGACGATCGGCCCGGCGGGGGATCGCCTGAACCCTCACGCGGGTGAAGCTAGGCTCGAAGCGGCGCTAACTCAGTACAGCGCGTACTTCTGGTTCAGCCAGTCGGAGACCGACTGCCGCTCGGCGGTGGTCAGCGAGCCGCTGTAGAAGAGGATCTCCGCGACGAGCGAGTGACTGAGCTCGTAGCCGTACTGCCCGCTGGTGCTGAGCCCGCCGACCGCTAGCCCTGAGAGTGCCGAGCCGCCTGCGTTGCCGGCTCCGACCTGGGTGCCGTTCTTCCAGATGCTGGAGCTGGCGCCGTTGAAGGTGCCGCTCCAGAGCTGGTAGTTCGGGAACGGGTATGCGGTTGTCGCGTTCAGGGCGATGTTCGCGTACATCTCGGTCACGGATCCGGCCAGCCCGACCAGCTGGCGGACGTTGGAGTTCGTCGAGTCGAACACCATGTGGCTGCCCGTCGAGTCGAGCGATTTGTAGACGACGAAGTACGTGTCGGGCTGCGAGATCGTGAAGGTGCTGCCGTAGGTCTTCATCAGCGAGCTGGTGCCGTTGAACTCGATCGCGGCGCGCCCGTTGAGCGCGTTCCGGCGCATGGTCGGAGCTGCGTTGTTGTCGAAGGCGGTGAGGTCGCGCCCGTTGCCGCTCAGGTCGTCCCACTGGCTGACGGCCTGGCCTTCGCCGGCCGAGAGCCGGTCTGCCTCGTACCAGACCTCCAGCCCGGTGGTGACCGGCGGGGACCCAGGCGGCGGTGGCGCCGAGGCCGAGACGACGACGGCCGTCTGCGACGAGGTCGCCGACGCGTTGCCGATGCCGTTGGTGGCGGTCACCGTCACCCGCAGCGTGAAGCCGACGTCCGACGTGTCCGGCACGTAGGTCTGTGCGTTCGCGGTCGCGATGGGCAGGCAGTTGGCTCCGGCCGCGTCACAGCGTCCCCAGGCGTACGTGAAGGTCAACGGCGACGTCCCCGTCCAGGCGCCGTTGGTGGCCGTCAGCGTCATGCCTTCCTTGGCGGTTCCGGTAATCGCCGGCGGCGTCGTGTTCGCCGGCGCGGACGCAGTTACGACGGCCGTCAGCGCGGATGTCGACTGGGCGGAGCCCGCGCCGTTGCCGGCCGTTACCGTGACCTTGAGCCTCGAGCCGACGTCGGCGGAGGTCGCCACGTACGCCGCGCTGTTCGCTCCGATGTTCGAGCAGTTCGCGCCCGCGGAGTCGCAGCGCTGCCACTGGTAGGTGAAGGTGAACGGCGTCGATCCCGACCAGGAGCCGGTCGAGCTCGTCAGCGTCGAGCCGTCGCGCGCGGTCCCGCTGATCGCCGGCGGGGCGGTGTTCGAGGGCGGCACGAGCGGGGCCATGACGTTGTACTTCTGGTTCAGCCAGTCGGTGACCGCCTGGCGGTTGGGCGCGGTCATCGCGCCGCTGTAGTAGAGGATCTCCGCCACGAGCGAGTGGCTCATCAGGTAGCCGTACTGGGCGCCGGTGCTGAGGCCGCCGACGGTGAATCCTGAGAGCCCCGAATTGCCTGCAGGCCCGGTCGCGATCAGGGTGCCGTTCTTGAAGACCGTGGAGGACGACCCCTGGAACGTGCCGCTCCAGATCTGGTAGTTCGGGAACGGATAGGCGGTCGGCGCCTCGATGTCGATGTCGGCGTACATCTCCGTGTTCGTGAACGGCCCCAGCCCGAGCAGCTGGCGGACGTTGGAGTTCGTCGAGTCGAAGATGTAGGCCTCGTGTCCGGATGGGGCCAGGTCGAGGGCCTTGTACACGATGAAGAACGTGTCGGGCTGCGAGATCGTGAACGTGCTGCCGTAGGTCTTCAGGATCGAGCTGGTGCCGTTGAACTCGATCGCCGCGCGTCCGTTGACCGCGTTCCGGCGCAGGGTCGGGGCCGAGACGGCGTCGAAGGCCGTCAGGTCTCGCCCGTTGCCGCTCTGGTCGCTCCAGCGGTTAACCGCCTGGCCGTCTCCGACCGTCTGCGTGTTCGCCTCGTACCAGAGCTGCAAGCCGGCGCTCACTGGCGGCTGAGTCGGGCCGCCGCCGGCCGAGCCCACGACGAATGTCTGCGGCGAGGTCGCCGGGGTGCTTCCAGCGCCGTTCGAGGCGGTCACGACGACCCGGATGGTCGAGCCCACGTCGCTGTTCGTCAGGGTGTAGCTCGCCGTCGTCGCCGAGATGTTCGTGCACCCTGCGCCCGCGTTGTCGCAGCGCCGCCACTGGTAGGCGAACGCGATCGGCGTCGTGCCGGTCCAGGTTCCGTTCGTCGTGGTGAGCGTCGAGCCCTCGATCGTCGTGCCCGAGATCGCAGGCAGGGCCGTGTTCGCAGGCGGAGACGCCGTCACGACGGAGGTCGGCGGCGAACTGGCGGTCGCGGAGCCCGAGCCGTTCGTGGCGGTCACCGCCACGGCCAGCCTCGAGCCGAGGTCGTTGCTTTGGACCACGTAGGTGGAGCTCGAGGCGCCGGCGATGGGGGTGCAATTCGCCCCGCTCGAGTCACACTGCGACCACTGATAGGTGTAGGTGAGCGGTAGCGAGCCGGTCCAGGTGCCGTTCGACGCGGTCAGCGTCGCGCCCTCGACCGTGCTGCCGGTCACTGCGGGCGCCCCGGTGTTCGCAGGAGGTGTGGGCGGGCCGGACACGTTGTACTTCTCGTCGAGCCACCCGGTGACGGCCTGCCGGTCCGCGCTGCTCAGCGCGCCGCTGTACACCAGGATCTCGGCGACGAGCGAGTGAGTGAGGTCGTAGCCCCACTGGCCACCCGTGCTGAGGCCGCCGACGGCGAACCCGTCCATGGCGGCTCCGCCCGCGTTGCCCGTGCCGACGAGAGTGCCGTTCTTGTAGAGGCTCGACGACGCTCCGTTGAATGTGCCGCTGAAGTTCCCGAACGAGTCGAATGGGTACGTGAAGCCGCCGAAGTCGAGATCGATGTTCGCGTAGAGGCGCTCCTGGCCCGGTCCGGGACGGCCGAACACCTGCCTCACCGACGAGTTGCGAGAGTCGAAGACGAAGGCACGACTGTTGGAGTTCGGGTCCAGCGAGCGGTAGACGATGAAGAACGTGTCCGGCTGGCCGATCGTGAAGGTGCTGTTGTAGGTCTTGAGGAGCGAGCTCGTTCCGTTGAACTCGAGCGCCGCCCGACCGTTGATGGCGTTCCGGCGCATGGTCGCCGCCTGCGACGGATCCAGGGCCGAGAGAGTCCGCCCCAGGCCGCTCTTGTCGGGCCAGGCCGTGACCGGCTGGCCGCTCGAGCCATCCGTCGTGTTCGCCTCGTACCAGAGCTGCAGGCCCGCGGTGACCGGCGGGTCGGGAGTCGCGGCGCCCGACGACGGAGCAGCCGAGATTGCGAGCGGCATGAGTGCAGCGCAGAGAATCGCAAGGCGGACGACCCCCTTGCGCCGACGAGAAACGTGCTCGTTTAAGCGCACGTCCGAGTTGTATCGGCCGCTTGCTAGCGGGACAACTGGCCGGTCGTAGAGGCTCTACGGCTCAGATCTCGAGCTCACGATCGGCCCACGCGTACAACAGCCAGCCGCCTTCGTACGAGCGCCATTCGCGGTTGATCCGCGTTCGTCTGGCGGGTGTTTCCGGAGTGGCGCGCCCGAGCGCGCTGTTTGCACCGGCCCGGGCAACGCGCGCGAGCTTCGGCAGCGGCTCCGCCCGCTCGAGCGAGCGAAAGACGATAAACGGCTCGCGCTGGCCGAATTCGACCCCGAGCTCGTTCTCGCCGGCCACCCAGCGGACGCTCCGCTTGATCGCCTGCTCGATCCCCTCGACGGCGCCGTCGTCGAGGGCGGGGAGGAGGAACAGCATCGCCATCGCCAGCTGGTGGACGCTGTAGACCGGGTACACGTCGAGTGCGTGGCCGCGCGAGACGCTGATCAGCCACGGCCATTCCCCGCGCGGGCCCTGGAATCCGAGTGCCGTCCGGACGCCATGCTCGAAGGCCGTGGTGGCCTCCGCGTCGTCGAGGACGCGGCCGAGCTCGTGCAGCGCGCGCAGGTAGTAGACGGTGCTGCCGAAGGAGACCAGGTCCTTGCGCGCGCGTGAACGGGTATGGCTTGCGAGAGCGCCCGGACCAGCCAGCGCGCGCAGGCCCTCGCGCAGCTCGTGCGCGAACGGCTCGGCTCCTTCGACCCCGGCCTCGGCGGCGCGAGCGGCGCCCCACGCGAGCCAGCTCAAGTCCTGGAGGTTCGTGCGCGCAAGGCCTTCGCGCTCCAGCGCCGCCTGGGCGGTGGCCAGCGCGCTTTGCAGGTCGGGCGCTCCGGTCTCGGCGAGCAGCACGAGCATCAGGCCGCTGTCGCCGGCGCCGAGCGTCGAGCCGTGCTCCGACCTCAGCCGCTCCAGCTGCTGCGCGAACTGCCCGCTGTCCGCCGCGGTTGCGAAGCGCCCGAGCAGCGTGTTGATCGAGTACCGCACAGCCCCCGGCCCGTAGTCGCTCACGTAGCGCCCATCCACCACCGACGTCGTGAACGGGTAGAGCCCGCGCTCCTCAGAGTAGACCGCGTCGAGGAACCGCGACGTCAGCTCGACCAGCTCGGCCGGACGTACCCAGGGCGCCGTCACGGCCGCACCCTAGCGCCGCCCTCAGCCGCCGCAAGCTGAACCATCGGGCGGTAGTGGGCCTGCGAGGGCCGGTCTACTGTGACGCCATGGCAGTGGATGCAGTGCGGACCGGCGTCGCCGTGCCGTTTCTCGACCTGGCGCCGTCTCACGAGCCGCTCAAGGAGGGCTTGCTCGAGGAGATCGCCCGCCTGTTCGACACGGCCGCGTTTACGAACGGCCCGCCGGTCGCTGAGTTCGAGCAGGCGTTCGCCGCTTACTGCGGGGTCGAGGAATGCGTGGGAGTCGCGAGCGGCCTCGACGCGCTCCGGCTCGCGCTGATCGCGGGTGGGCTCGAGCCAGGCGCCGAGGTGATCGTCCCTGCGGCGACGTTCGTCGCAACCTTGGAGGCCGTCACCCAGGCGGGCGGGACACCTGTTGTCGCCGACGTCTCGGAGGACGACTGCTGCCTCAACCCCGCGGCCGCGACGGCTGCGGTCGGCGAGCGGACGGGCGCCGTGATGCCGGTGCATCTCTACGGCCAGCTGGCAGACATGGCGGCCCTGCGGGAGCTGGCCAGGGACAAGAGCGTGGCGCTCGTGGAGGATGCCTGCCAGGCTCACGGCGCCGAGCGCGGAGGCCTGCGCGCGGGCGCGGCCGGCACAGCAGCAGCCTTCAGCTTCTACCCCGGCAAGAACCTCGGAGCAGCCGGCGACGCCGGTGCGCTCGTGACACGGGATCCGGAGCTCGCACGAACCGTGCGGGCCCTGCGCGAGCACGGGCAGACGGCGAAGTATGTCCACGCGCGCGAGGGCTGGACTGCGCGCCTCGACACGATCCAGGCGCTCGTCCTCGGGCACAAGCTGCCGCTGCTGGACGGCTGGAACGAGGAGCGGCGGGCCGCGGCTCGCCGCTACAGCGAGGCCCTGAGCGGCGTCGGTGACCTCACGCTCCCGCTCGTTCCGCGGGACAGCCTCCCGGTCTGGCACCTCTACGTCGTCCGCACAGCCGACCCGGAGCGGCTCGCGATCTTCCTGCGCGAGCGCGGGATCGGCACGGGCCGCCACTACCCGCAGCCGGTGCACCTGACCGAGGCCTACGCCGGGCTCGGGTACCGCGAGGGGGAGTTCCCCGTCGCGGAGGCGCTCGCGCGCGAGTGCCTGTCACTGCCGATCTTCCCGGGCATCACCGAGGCCCAGCTCGAGGCGGTCGTCGGCGGCGTCCGGGCGCACTTCGATGGCTGACGCGCCGGTCAACGAGGCGCCCTACCGGCTGATCGACGACGTCGCGTTCGGCGACGAGGTGCACGTCGGGCCGTTCACCAACCTCTACGGCTGCAAGATCGGAGCCGGGACGCGGATCGGGCCCTACGTCGAGATCCAGCGAGGCGTGACGGTGGGCGAGCGCTGCAAGGTGCAGAGTCACACGTTCATCTGCGACGGCGTCGTGATCGGCGACGAGGTTTTCGTCGGGCATGGCGTCGTCTTCGTGAATGACGCCCGTCCCCGGGCGACGACCGACGACGGAAGGCTTCAACAGGGCGGCGACTGGGACCTGATCCCGACGTTCGTGGAGCGCCGTGCGTCGATCGGCTCGGGCGCCGTCGTCATGGCCGGCGTCCGCATCGGGGCAGGCGCGCTCGTTGGCGCCGGAGCCGTCGTGACCCGCGACGTCGAGCCCGGAGACACCGTCGCCGGGGTTCCCGCGCGCGTGCTCGCGCGAGCGGCCGACCTCCGCGCGTCCCACTCGAAGGTCTAGTCCCGTCCTCACGGACGGTCCTTGGAACCTGGTCTGTTCGGGACCGGAACCGGCTCTTACGCTCGTCTTGCGATAGCTAATAGGCACGCGAGGGGCGAGGGAGAGCAACAAGTGAAGACGAGAGGGACAGCAGCTGGAGCCACAGCGCACCGTGCCTGCCGAGGGTGCGCGTGAACGTCGTCGAGCGCGCAGCCGCGACCGGGCTCGAGCTCGACCACCTGGCCTTCGACGAGCGCACCGTCTCGCTGCTCGAACGGCGCGCGATCCATGGCGAAGGCCGGAAGGCGTCCCGGAAGGTCGCCAGGCGGCGCGGCTGGCTCGTTCGCCGCGCGCTGCTCGCGGCCGACGTGGGCGGCCTCGTCACGGCGTTCCTCCTGGCCCGTCTTCTGGCCGGCCACAAAACCGGCGCTCCCGCGATGACCGGGTTCGCCGTGCTGCTCCTGACGATCCCCGTCTGGGTCGTCGCCGCGCAGCTCTACGGCCTGTACGAGCGCGACGAAGAGCACGTCGACCACTCCACCGTCGACGAGGTCGTCGGCGTCTTCCATCTCGTGACCCTCGGCGCGTGGCTCTCGTTCGTGGGTGTGTGGCTCGCCGGGGTGAAGGACCCGTACGTGCTGCGGCTCGTCGCCTTCTGGTTCCTGGCAGTCATCCTCGTGGCCGCATTCCGCGGGCTCGCGCGATCGGCTGCGAGGCGCAGCTCCCTCTACCTGCAGAACACGGTCATCATCGGCGCCGGCCACATCGGGCAGCTGGCCGCGCGCAAGCTGCTCCAGCACCCGGAGTACGGAATCAACCTCGTCGGCTTCATCGACCAGTGCCCGCGCCCGAGACGGCCGGAGCTCGAGCATCTCGCGCTCCTCGGCCCCGGCGACCGACTGGCCGACATCGTCACGCTGCTCGACGTCGAGCGAGTGATCATCGCCTTCAACGAGGCGAGCCACGAAGAGCTGCTGGCGACGATCCGGGAGCTCCGCAAGCTCGACGTCCAGATCGACGTCGTGCCGCGCCTGTTCGAGATCCTCGGCCCGAAGGCGGGGATCCACACGTTCGAAGGGCTTCCACTCGTCGGGCTGCCGCCGGCCAAGCTCTCCCGATCCTCACGGCTCCTCAAGCGGACGCTCGACAACGTCGGCGCCCTGGCGATGCTGGTCGTCCTGGCGCCGCTGATGCTGCTGATCGCCCTCGCCATCCGCCTCGACTCGACGGGTCCCGGCCTCTTCCGCCAGCGGCGACTCGGCTACGACATGGAGCCTTTCACGCTGCTCAAGTTCCGGACGATGCGGGTGGACACTGACGAGGAGGAGCATCGCCGCTACATCGAGAGCACGCTTACGCATGCCGCGTCGCCGAACTCCAACGGCCTCTACAAGCTTGATCGCACGAGCTCCGTGACGCGCGTTGGGGCGTTCCTCCGCAAGACAAGTCTCGATGAGCTCCCGCAGCTGCTCAACGTCCTCGCGGGCGAGATGTCGCTCGTCGGCCCGCGGCCCTGCCTCGAGTACGAGACGAAGGGGTTCGCGGAGCACCACTTCGAGCGCTTCCTCGTTCCGCCTGGCCTGACCGGCCTCTGGCAGGTCACGGCGCGGGCGCGCTCGACGTTCGGCGAGGCGCTGGACATGGACGTCGCCTATGTCCGCGGCTGGTCGCTCGGCCTCGACCTGCGGCTCCTGCTGAAGACGCCGCTCTCACTTTTCCGGATGCGAGCCACCGCATGATCCCGCCGCTCTTCCCACGCGACCTCCAGCTCGATCCGGTGCGGACCGGGGTGGTCGGGCTCGGCTACTGGGGCCCGAACCTGATCCGCAACCTGCAGGAGCTCGAGACCTCCGAAGTGAGCTGGATCTGCGACCTCGACCGTGCTCGCCTGCAGTCGATCGGGAAGCGCTACCCGGCGGCCCGCAGCACGACCTCGTTCGACGACCTGCTCAACGACCCCGAGCTCGAGGCTGTCGCGATCGCCACCCCCGTCTCGACGCATCACCCCCTCGCGCTGGCCGCGCTCGAGGCCGGGAAGCACGTGTTCATCGAGAAGCCGCTCGCGGCATCGAGCGAGGAGGCCAAGGAGCTGATGACCGTCGCCGAAGAGCGCGGCCTCACGCTGATGCCGGGCCACACCTTCCTCTACAGCCCGCCCGTGAACATGATTCGCGACCTGATTCGCTCCGGCGAGCTAGGCGAGATCTACTTCATCTCGATGAGCCGCGTGAACCTCGGGCTCCACCAGTCGGACGTGAGTGTTGCATGGGATCTCGGTCCGCACGACTTCTCGATTCTCCGCTACTGGCTCGACGCGACGCCCTCGCACGTGTCGGCGATGAGCCGCAGCTGCGTCTTCCCGGGGATCCCCGACGTCGCGTTCATCAACCTCGAGTACCTCGGAGGCGCGATCGCGCACGTGGAGCTCTCGTGGCTGGCGCCCAGCAAGCTGCGCCGGACGACGGTCGTCGGGTCGAACAAGATGGTCGTCTACGACGACGTCAGCCCCGAGCCGGTCCGCGTGTTCGACTCCGGCGTGATGCTGCGCGACCCGCAGTCGTTCGGCGAGTTCCAGCTCTCCTATCGCACGGGTGAGATCGTCTCGCCCGC
>DATLPH010000192.1:0-13343 GCA_035535855.1 Gaiellaceae bacterium | reverse complement strand
GGCGGTCGCGTACTTCGTCTTCCTGATGTGGCGAGACCGCCGCGAGGAGATCTCGATGTGGTCGGTCCGCTCGCGCGCGGTCTTCTATGGCGCGGCGGCGCTGATCGTCGTGAACGTCGGCTCCCGCTTCTTCATCTCGGTGGGGAGCGGCCTGAACCTGCTCGTCTTCCTCGCGGTGTTCGTGTGCTGCGGCTTCGCCATGTGGCGCGTCTGGCGCGACGAGCACACGTACGCCTACTAGACCTCTGCCCGAACAGCCGCGCCGTCGAGCTCGGCGAGGGCTTCGCGGATCTCCATCTTCCTTCCCACGAAGATCGGCGTGTCGCGCTCGGTATAGCGGCTCGCCTCGGAGTCGCGCAGGGTCAGCATCAGGTGCATGAAGTCGGACGGCTCCTCGCACTCGAAGGCCGTCATGAACTCCTGGTCGTCGATCCCGAACGAGTACGTCGTGTGGTTCACGATCGTCGAGAACTCGTGCCCGACCTTCATGTGCTCGTTCATCGCCCGCTGCCGTTCCTCCTGCGAGAGCGAGTACCAGGAGCGGAGCTTCACGAACGGGTAGACGACGAGGTACGGCGAGCCCTTCGGCACGACCTGCCGCGGTTTCCGCGCCTTCGTGTACTCGGAGGCCTTCGTCGTCGCGAGGTACGAATACGGGGTCTCGAGCCAGCCGGCGAGCGGCGTCCCGTTCAGGGCCGCGCCGAGCGCGCCGAGATCCTCGTAGCGCTCGGTGATCTTCCAGAGGAAGAAGTCCGAGTCGGGGCGCACTCCCGAGACCGAGTAGGTGCGGAGCGAGGCCATGCGCCCGGCGAAATCCTCGACGACCTCCGCGAAGGCGTCCTTGCCGGCGCTCCGCTCCTCGATCGGGAGGCGGCGCCATGCGGGATCGACGCGAAAGAAGGTGTACGCGACGTACTGGCCGGCCACGGCCGAAACCCTAGCGCGGGCAGCGCGTGAGCCTGCTGTTGCGCAGGTCAGCGACCGCTCGCTTGAACCCGGGCAGGCTCGGCTTCGGCGTGCGGTCGGCGAAGTAGAGGCCGGACTGCCAGCCGCCGAGGCCCGGCTCGTCGAAGGTGTGGAAGACGAACAGGCCGCGGACGGTGGGCTGGCAGTAGGCCAGCGCGAGCGCACGGCGGTAGTAGGCCGCCTGGACGGCGAACGGGACGCTGTCGGTGCGCGCGGGCGAGTCGCGGTCGTCGTAGAAGCGGAGCTTCGCGGGCGGCACCCGGGTCTGGACGCCGAACTCGGTGTAGTAGATCGGTAGCTGCGTGCCGCCCGGTTGACGCGTCCCGCGGAAGGCTTCGTCCAGCAGCGCGACCAGCTTCGGGTAGTCGGCGAGCGTGATTGACGT
Organism: Gaiellaceae bacterium; assembly: GCA_035535855.1. GTDB lineage: Bacteria > Actinomycetota > Thermoleophilia > Gaiellales > Gaiellaceae > AC-32. The sequence goes on along the minus strand of DATLPH010000192.1, from coordinate 11,992 downwards.
GTTCTTGGGGTGCGCGGCGCTCGGTGGGATGCGCGAGGCCTGCATGTACGGGTGGAAGGCGAACGCGTCCATCAGCGGGCGGCTGCGATGGCTCGCGCGGTAGGCGGCGCCGAGCTCGCGGATGAACGCGGTCGGCGAATGGGTCGGGCGGCGGCCTCCAGGCCGGTCCGCGCCGCGTGGCGAGAGGGCGCCGCCGAGCACGCGCACGCCCGGGGAGACGGCCTTGACCGCGTCGTAGCTGCGGGCGAGCAGGTCGGCGTACTCGCGCGCGGCGAGGTCGCGGCCGCGGGCGCCGAACTGCGGCTTCCAGAACGTGCTCAGGTTCGGCTCGTTGCCGACGATCACGCCGGCGAGCGACGGCAGGGCCTGGACCAGCGCGCCGGTGTAGGCGGCGAAGTCCGCCCGCTCGGCCGGCCCGCGCGGAGTGTCGCGACCGAGGCCGTGCCAGGAGACGACGTAGAGCCGCATCCCGTCGCTGCGAGCCGAGGCGGCGACGTTCCGCAGCACGCGCAGCAGGCTCGGCGACGGCTTGCGCTGGCCCCGCACCCACGTCGCCGAGACGATCGCGGCGCCGAAGCCCGCGTCGCGCGAGACGTCGGCCTGTGCCTGCGCGAAGCGACGGTCACGCTGGGCGAGGGCGTCGTCCACCACCCCGACGAGGAATCTGCGGCGACGTGGGCTCTTGGGGCCCGGCGGAGGCGGCAGCCGCACCGAGCGCGTGTCGACGGGGCCGGTCGAGCTGCGGCGGGTCGTCGAATCGCTCGTGCTGAGCGTCGGCGCCTGCGTCGTCGTCTGCGAAGGCCGCGTCGTGCTCGGCGTCGTCTGCCGCGTCGTCTGCGCTGTCGTCGAGCCCGAAGGAGACACGCTGTCCCCGTCTCCCGACGAGACGATGATCGCCACGACCACGCCCGCGAGGGCCGCCGCCGCAACGGCCGCTGCGAGCAGGGCCTTCTTCACGGGGTCGGAGGCTACCCTTGGGCCGCCATGGCCAGTCGGCTCGAAGAGCAGCTGAAACGGCTCCCGGCCAAGCCGGGGGTCTACCTGTTCCGCGACGAGCGCGGCCAGGTGCTGTACATCGGCAAGGCGAAGTCGCTCCGGCCGCGCGTGCGCAGCTACTTCCAGGCGACCCCGGACTCGCGTTCGACGATCCAGCGGCTACCAGAGCGCGTGGCCGACCTCGAGGTGATCGTCACCGACTCCGAGGTCGAGGCGCTGCACCTGGAGCAGAACCTGGTCAAGCGCCACCGGCCGCCGTTCAACGTGCGGCTCCGCGACGACAAGTCGTTCCCGTACATCGCCGTCACCGTCGAGGACGACTACCCGCGGGTCATGTTCACGCGGGAGCGGCACCGGCGTGGGGTCGTCTACTTCGGCCCGTACGCGAACGCGAAGAAGGTGCGCGAGACGCTCGACGTGCTCAACCGCGTCTTCCCGTACCGGCCCTGCGAGGGGCCGAAGCCAGGCCGGCACAGCGGGATTCCGTGCCTCGACTACCACATCGAGCGCTGCCTGGCCCCGTGCGTGGGCTACGTCTCGAAGGAGGACTACCGGGCGATCATCGACAGCGTGATCGAGTTCCTCTCCGGCGAGTCGAGGCCGATCCAGCGCGAGCTGGAGCGGAAGATGAAGGAGGCCGCCGAGGGCGAGCGGTTCGAGGAGGCCGCGCGCTACCGCAACCGGCTGTTCGCGGTGCGCCACCTCGTCGAGCGGCAGGCCGCCGACAACCGCTCTGTCGGCACCATCGACGTGATCGGGATCGCGAGCGACGGCGACCGGGCCACGGTGCAGGTCTTCCCGCTGCGCGACGGGCGCCTGATCGACCGTTACGGCTTCCACCTCGAGAACGTCGAGGGGCAGGACGTCGCGACGCTGCTCGAGGCGTTCGCGATCGAGTACTACGGCTCGGCCCCGAGCGTGCCGCCGCAGATCGTCGTGCCGCCCGAGGCGGGCGACACCGAGGCGCTCGCGGAGTTCCTCTCGCAGCGGCGTGGCTCGCGGGTCGAAGTCCGTGCGCCGATGCGCGGCGAGAAGCGGCGCCTGCAGGAGCTGGCGACCGAGAACGCGCGCCTGGCCCTCGAGTCGGAGGCGGTCCAGGCCGAGCGCAAGCGCCTGCGACGGGTCGAGGCGCTCGAGGAGCTGCGCGAGGCGCTCAACCTCGAGAGCCTGCCGCTGCGGATCGAGTGCTACGACATCTCGAACATCCAGGGCGAGTCGGTGGTCGGCTCGATGGTTGTCTTCGAGGATGCGATGCCGAAAAAGGCGCACTACCGCAAGTTCGGCGTGCGCAGCCTCGACGGGCAGGACGACTACGCGGCCCTCGCGGAGGTCGTCTCACGGCGGTTCGCGCGGCTTCAGGCTGACGCCGCGGCCGAGGACTACGACGAGTCGTTCGCGGCGACGCCCAACCTGGTCGTGATCGACGGCGGCAAGGGCCAGCTTGCGGCGGCGCTGCAGGCGATGCAGGCCTACGACCTCCCGCGCGTGGCCGTGATCGCGCTGGCCAAGCGCGACGAGGAGGTGTTCGTGCCGGGCCAGCCCGATCCGATCGCCCTCGAGCGAGACTCGGCAGGGCTCCACCTGCTGCAGCGGATCCGCGACGAGGCGCACCGCTTCGCGCTCGGGTTCCACCGCCAGCGGCGCGACGCGAAGGCGCGCGAGTCGATCTTCGACACGCTCCCCGGCGTCGGTCCCGCGCGGCGACGGGCGCTGCTGCGGCACTTCGGCTCGGCTGAGCGGTTCCTGGCCGCGAGCCAGGAGGAGCTGGAGGGCGTGCCCGGGATTCCCGAGCGAACGGCGCGCTCGATATATGCCCAGCTCCACAAGGCGGGTCGTGCGTAGAGGCGACGCAAAGCGGATGAAGACGGCGGCGTCGGCAAAGCCGCCACAGCCTCTAGCGGCATCGCAAGCGACGCCGTGGCAGCTGCACAAAGCCGGCCGGGCTTAAGCGCTGTCAGGAAGCGTCGGACCAGCCGCTGCGTTTGCGCTGCTGCGCCAGCGCAGCTTCGGGCCCTACTTCTTCGGCAACGCGCTTTCGGCCAGCGGCACCTGGTTCCAGAACCTCGCTGCCTCGCTGCTCATCTACCGTCAGACGCACTCGGCGTTCCTGCTCGGGGTGCTCAACTTCGCCCAGTTCCTGCCGATCCTGCTGCTCGCGCCCTGGGCCGGGGGCGCGGCCGACCGCTGGAACCGGCGGCAGCTCCTGCTCGTCACGCAGAGCGTGGCGATCGTGCTTGCCGGCGGGCTCGGCCTGCTGGCGGCCGAGGGCCTGGCGACGCCGGCGGTGGTGATCGCGGCCGGGCTTGCGCTCGGGGTCGTGAGCGCGTTCTCGGCCCCGCCGCAGCAGGCGTTGATCGCAACGCTCGTGACGGAGCGCGAGGTGCCGACCGCGGTCGCCCTCAACTCCATGACCTTCAACCTCGCCCGCGCGGTCGGGCCGATCACGGCCGCCCTTGCGGTCGAGTACCTCGGCATCCCCGCGGCGTTCGGCCTCAACGCCGCCTCGTACCTGGTCTTCGTCGGCGCGCTGCTCCTGATCGGCCCGCAGCCGCAGGAGCAGGCCGACCGCTCCGTCAGCCACGTGCGTGCGAGCGTCGCGATCGTGCGGAGGAACCCGCAGCTGCTCGTGTTCCTGTTGATCGTCGCGGCGGTCGGGTTCGCCTCCGACCCGGTGAACACACTCGCGCCCGCCTGGGCCAACGCCTTCGGCCGCCCGGACACCTTCGCCGGGATCATCATCGGCGTCTTCGGCGCGGGCGCGGTCACGACGGCTCTCGTCGTGGCGGGGCGGGTGGGCGGCAGCCGCCGGAGGATGTTTGCGACGCTGGCGCTCCTGGGCGGCGCGATGGTGGCCTTCTCGCTGACGCCCTGGCTCGCGCTCGCCCTGCCTCTGCTCTTCCTGGCCGGGGTCGGCTACCTCGCCTCGAACACGCATGCGACCTCGCGCCTGCAGCTCGGGGTGGCGCCCTCGGAGCGCGGCCGGATCATGGCGCTCTGGAGTGTCGCCTTCCTCGGGCTGCGGCCGTTTGCCAGCATCGTCGACGGCGCGATCGCGGGCGCGTTCGGCGTCAGGACGGCGGGTGTCGTCCTCGCGTTGCCCGCACTCGCGTGTGCGGGGTGGATCGCGTTACGCGCGAGGACGAGAGGGTGGGGACCCGCCGAGGCGGGCCTGCCGCCGGAGTCCTAGCCGACCGGGAGCGAGCTGGCGAACGCGGCCTCGCGCAGTCGGCTCGAGCGCGGCGGCGCCGCGAGCACGAACACGGGCACGGCCCGGCCGCCGGCGAACGAGGTCGAGATGTAGTCGCCGACCATCGAGCCCTGCGAGGTGCGCGCGATCCCGGCGATCGGCACGTGCCGCGAGTTCAGCAGCTGCGGCCGGCTCCAGGCGGCGCCCGCGTTCTTCGAGGCGACGAACCGCACGTCTAGCGACGAGCCGCGGAAGACGTAGCAGGTCAGCGCGAGCCGACCGCTCCTGGTCGGGTCGGCGTCCAGGCCAGGAAGCTCGGCGTCGCCCACGCCCGTTGGAATGCGCGCAACCGGCGTCCAGCCAATGCCGTCGGTGGAGGAGATGTAGACGATGTCGTTCGCCGCGCAGCCTGGGTGGAACGAGCAATCCGCCCACGCGACGTAGGCCCGCCCGTCGGAGCTGACCGCCGACGTCGGCAGCGGCGCGGCGCGGAGGCCGGGATGCTCGCGGTAGTTCGCGGGAGCGATCGCGAGCTCGTTCGTCCAGGTCGCGCCCCCGTCGTCCGAGCGGAGGGCCGCAAAGGTCCCCTCGTCGAAGTAGGCGACCAGAACTCGCCCGCTCGGAAGCACGACAGGCTGCACGCCCGGCGCGTAGGCACCGCGGATCGAGGCGCGTCCCGGGAAGCCCGGCGCCGTCGTCGGCGTCGACCAGGTCAGGCCGCCGTCGGCCGAGGCCTGCGTCACGACCTGCTCGCCGATCACGTCGCTCCAGCTGAGGTAGCAGTGGCCGAAGAACGGGCTCTGCGGCCAGTTGTCGCAGGAGATCCACTCCTTGTCGTGCCCGAATGCCGACGTCGTCGCGGTCGCGGTCACCGGGTTGCCCCAATGGACGCCGTCGCTCGAGCGGTTGACGGCCAGCGACGAGCCGGGGCCGCCGCCGAAGACGAGCGAGACCGCGAGCCAGACGTGGTGGCGGCGGTCGTAGGCGATCGAGGGATCGCTTGCCCGCGGCGCCAATCCGCGCAGGAAGCCGCGCTTCCAGGTGCGGCCACTGTTACGCGAGGTGGCGAAGCCGATGTTGCGCGCGCCGCCGTCGAAGATCCGCCCGACCTGGAAGACGGCGACCACCGTCTTGCCGAAGGCGGCGGAGTCCGGCTCGACCTCGGTCTCGTGCTGGCTCTCCGTGTTGCGGTAGCCGTCGCGCGAGGCCTGGCGCGAGACCACCTCGCAATCGCGGGCCACGCGGTCGAGCGCGTCCACCGTGGCGATATCGTGACCGCGGCCGCAGGAAACGCTGTCGCGGATGCCGTTCGCGGTCTGGAGCTTGTCGGGGCCGCGCGTGCCGTGAACCCGCGCGGCCGTGGCCACCGAGGCAGCGACGAGCAGCGATGCGAGCGCGACGACGAGCGTGCGTTTCAGCGGCTGCCGCCCGGGCCGGAGCCGGGCTTGCCGTCGGTGCTCTCGCGCTCGAGGAACGGGTACCGGTAGTCGCGCGCCGGCACGAAGGTTTCCTTGATCGTCCGCGGGCTGACCCAGCGGATCAGGTTCCACATCGAGCCCGCCTTGTCGTTCGTGCCCGAGGCGCGCGCCCCGCCGAAGGGCTGCTGGCCGACCACGGCGCCGGTGGGCTTGTCGTTGACGTAGAAGTTCCCGGCCGCGTAGCGCAACGCCTCCTGCGCCTCGTCGATCGCGCCGCGCTCCTGGGAGAAGATCGCCCCGGTGAGGCCGTAGGGCGCGGTCTCGTCGACGAGCTCGAGCGTCTGCTCCCATTCGTTCTCGGGATAGACGTACGTCGTCACGATCGGGCCGAAGAACTCCTCGCTCATCAGGCGGTCCCGCGGGTCCTTCGTCTGGATCACGGTCGGCTCGACGAAGTAGCCCTCGCTGTCGTCGGTGCCGCCGCCGGCGATCACCTCCGCGTTGTTGCCCTTCGCGTGCTCGATCGCCTCCCGCTGCCGTGCGAAGGACTTGCCGTCGATCACCGCTCCCATGAAGTTCGAGAAGTCGCTGACGTCGCCCATCGTGATCGTGCCGACCTCCTCGACCAGCCGCTCTTTCAGCTCCGGCCAGAGGTTCGAGGGCGCGTAGACACGCGAGGCGGCCGAGCACTTCTGGCCCTGGTACTCGAAGGAGCCGCGCAGGATCGCCGTGGCGACCGCTTCCACGTCGGCGCTCGGGTGAGCGACGATGAAGTCCTTGCCGCCGGTCTCGCCGACGATGCGCGGGTAGTTGCGGTAGCTGCCGATGTTCTTGCCGACGGTCTGCCAGAGCGAGTGGAAGACCTCGGTCGAGCCCGTGAAGTGGACCCCTGCCAGGTGCTCGCTCGCGAGCACGGGGTCGCCGACCGCGGCGCCGCTCCCGGGGATGAAGTTGACAACGCCCGGGGGCAGCCCGGCCTCCTCGAGCAGCTTCAGCGTCCAGTACGAGGAGTAGGCGGCAGTCGAGGCGGGTTTCCACAGCACGACGTCGCCCATCAGCGCGGGGCTCGAGGTCAGGTTGGCGCCGATCGCCGTGAAGTTGAACGGGCTGATCGCGAAGACGAAGCCCTCGAGCGGCCGGTACTCCATCCGGTTCCAGACCCCGGGCGAGGAGACCGGCTGCTCTTCGTAGATCCGGAGCATGAACTCGACGTTGAAGCGCCAGAAGTCGATCACCTCGCAGGCCGCGTCGATCTCGGCCTGGTGCGACGTCTTGGACTGGTTCAGCATCGTCGCCGCGACAAGCGTCGCGCGCCACGGGCCGGCGAGCAGCTCGGCCGCTCGGAGGAAGACGGCGGCCCGCTCCTCCCACGGGAGCCGGTGCCAGTCCTCCCAGGCCTCGGCGGAGGCGGAGATCGCCTTGTCGACCTCGGCGGTGCCCGCCTTGTGCACGGTCGCGAGCACGTGGTCCTTGTCGTGCGGCATGACCGCGTCGAAAGTGTCGCCGGTGCTGATCTCCTCGCCGCCGATCACGCACGGGATCTCGAGCGTCTCGGCCGACATCTTCGCGAGGGTGAGCTGCAGCTCCGCCCGCTCGGGCGAGCCCGGGGCGTAGTCGCGAACGGGCTCGTTGTGGGCGGGCGGCGGGCGGAAGATCCCTGGGCGGCTCATCGTCCTGGATTCTACGGGGAGCGAGACCGGGCCACGCCCAGGGCCTGCTCGAGTGAGCTGAGCCACCGGCGGCCCGCGCGTGTGCGGCGCGCGCGGGCCGCTACATTCGCCACGTGAAGACGCGGCATGTCGGGTATGCGGTCGAAGACTGGGGGAGGGGCGAGCTGGTCTTCGCGGACAGAGCGCTGGTCTGGCACGAGCTGCCTGCGGCCCGGGCCGCCGCTGACGGCGCGCACCCGCTCGCGGAGCGCGTGCGCGCTTACTTCCGCGGCGAACGCGACTCGTTCGCGGACGTCGAGCTCGAACTCGACTGGTGCACGGACTTCCAGCGCGCGGCGGTGGCGGCGATGCGCGTGATCCCGTACGGCGAGACGGCGTCCTACGGCGAGGTTGCAGCGCTCGCGGGTCACCCGAACGCGCAGCGGGCGGTCGGCTCCGTGTGCGCGGCGAACCGATTCGCCCTGTTCGTGCCATGTCACCGCGTCGTGGGCGCCGCCGGGCTCGGCTCTTACGGGTCGCTCGGGCTGGCGTACAAGCGACGACTGCTGGAGCTCGAAGGTGTCGTTCTCTGAGGACGTCCGCGCCGAGCTCGCCGGGATCGCGCCCGCGCGCGAGTGCGACCGGCTGGCGGAGCTCTCGGCGCTGTTCCATTTCGCGGGTCGTTTGCACCTGCTCGGCCGCGGCGAGGTGAGCCTGCATCTCGACCTCGCGAGCTCCGCAGCCGCGCGCAGGGCGTTCGCGCTTCTGCGCTCCTTCGACGTCAGCTCCGAGATCCGCACCTACCAGCGCCGTGCGTTCGGGCGCGAGACGCGCTACCAGCTCCACGTCGAAGGCGGGCCGGCGACGCTCGGGGTGCTCGAGCGCGCAGGTGTGGTCGACTCGCGCTCACGGCCGCGTGACCGGCCGCCCAAGCGTGTTGTCGCCCGCTCGTGCTGCCGGTCCGCCTACCTGCGAGGCGCTCTCCTCGCGGCGGGCTCGGTGAGCGCACCGCCGTCGCCCCACCTCGAGGTACGGACCGAGAGCCGCGAGGGCGCCGAGGCGGTGGCGGCCGCAGCTGCCTCGGAGGGAGGCGACCTGAGCGTGACCGAGCGAGGGGAGCACGCGCTCGCGTACGCGAAGGGGATTGACCGGATCGCCGGCGTGCTCGCCGCGGCCGGGGCGAGCGAGGCCGCACTTGCTCTGCAGGAGCGGGCCGTCGTAGGCTCGGCGAGGGCGAGGGCGAACCGCCTCGCGAACGCCGACCACGCCAACCTGGTGCGAGTGGGCCGGGCCGCCCACGCACAGCTGCAGGCCGTCCGTCGACTGGAGCGCAGCGGCCGGCTGGAGGAGCTCGCCCCACCCCTGCGCGAGATCGCTGGGCTGCGCCTCAGGCACCCGTCGCTCTCCCTACGAGAGCTTGGGGCGAAATGTGAGCCGCCGGCGAGCAAGTCAACAGCTCAGCGAAGGCTGAATATGGTGGTCCGCCTGTCCAGACAGTGACCCGGGCGGGCCGGCGTCTTGCCTCCGGCCCGCCAGCAAAGCTGGCGGGCCGGAGGGGAAGCTCCGAGGACGACCTCCCCCTCCGCATTGTCGCGCTCCGGACCTTGGCGACGGACGGGGTCTGAATCCATCGCCGGACGAGCGCGAACCCGCCGACCAAGAGTATTACGCAAGGCGGGCCAGAAAAACTACGCTGTTTGCAAACTGGAAAGCGCCTGCCCAGACCGGCGCTCCCTGCCCGATAGACTCGGCGCAAAGAGACGGGAGGCTTTCGTGGCTATTCGGGTTGGAATCAACGGGTTTGGGCGGATCGGGCGCAATTTCTTTCGCGCGCACCTCGGGCGCGGCCGGGACTTCGAGGTGGTCGCGGCCAACGACCTCGGAGACGCCGAGACGATGGCCTACCTGCTCAAGCACGATTCCGTGCTCGGCACCCTCGAGGATGAGGTCGCCGCGGGCGACGGCAAGATCTCCGTCGGCAAGCACGAGCTCCAGCTTCTGAGCGAGCGCGACCCCGGCAGCCTCCCGTGGGGCGATCTCGGCGTCGACGTCGTGATCGAGTCGACCGGCTTCTTCACCGACCGCGACGGCGCCGCGAAGCACCTCGACGGCGGCGCCCGGAAGGTGATCATCTCGGCGCCTGCCAAAGGTCCGGACGTGACCATCGTGATCGGCGTCAACGACGGCGAATACGACCCGGAGTCGCACCACGTGATCTCGAACGCCTCTTGCACGACGAACTGCGTCGCCCCGCTCGCGAAGGTGCTGCACGACGAGCTGACGATCGAGCAGGGCTACATGACCACCATCCACGCGTACACGAACGACCAGCGCGTCCTCGACCTGCCGCACGAGGATCTGCGGCGGGCGCGCGCGGCCGCGATCAACCTGATCCCCACCTCCACTGGGGCGGCGAAGGCGATCGGCCTGGTCATGCCCGACCTCCAGGGCAAGGTCGACGGCATGTCGATGCGCGCGCCGGTGCCGACAGGCTCGATCGTCGACCTCGTCTGCCGCGTCGGCCGCGAGACGACGAAGGAGGAGGTCAACGAGCTCTTCCGCTCGAAGGCCGACACAGGGTCGTTCGAGGGGATCCTCCAGTACTCGGACGAGCCGCTCGTCTCGACGGACATCCAGCACTCGTCGTACTCGTCGATCTTCGACAGCGACCTGACGATGGCCAACGGGAACCTGGTCAAGGTCTTCGGCTGGTACGACAACGAGTGGGGCTACTCGTGCCGGCTCGTCGACCTGGTCGCCAAGGTCGGCGCGACGCTTCCGGCTGCCGTGTCCGCCTAAGGCGCCGACTTGGCGGCGCCGACCAGAGAGGCCTCGTCGGCTCCGCCGGCGTGGCCGTCCAACGCACCTTGTTGGAACGTGAACATCGGGCTTGTGACGCGAATGGGCTCTAGTGCGTAGGCCACGGTCGGTCCGCCAGGCCGAGGTCGGCGGGAAGAACGTGCTCGTGCGCTCGGACCTGAACGTGCCGCTCGAGAACGGGCGCGTCGCCGACGAGACGCGGATCGAGGCCTCGCTGCCGACGCTTCGCTACCTGCTTGAGTGCGACGCGAAGGAGGTAGCCGTGTGTTCACACTTGGGTCGGCCAAAGGGGCCGGACCCAGCGTTCTCCATGACCCCGGTGGCGAGGCGGCTACGCGAGCTCCTTCCCGACGAGCGGATCGACGTGCTCGAGAACACCCGCTTCGACCCCGGCGAGACCGCCAACGACCCTGAGTTCGCGCAGAAGCTGGCGGAGGATCGCGACCTCTTCGTCGAAGATGCCTTCGGCTCGGTGCACCGCGCGCACGCCTCCACCGTCGGCGTGGCCGAGCTGCTCCCGGCCTACGCGGGACTGCTGTTGGAACGCGAGCTCGAGGAGCTCGGGAAGCTGCTCGGCGAGGTCGAGCGGCCGTTCGTGCTCGTCTCGGGCGGCGAGAAGGTCGAGGACAAGCTCGGCGTGCTGCGCAACCTCGGCGGCAAGGCCGACACTGTGCTCGTCGGGGGGAAGATGGCCGAGGAGCTGCGCGAGGGGAGCCCGCTCGGCTTCCCGGTCGAGCTCCCGGTCGACGTGGTCGCGGCCTCGGAGTTCGCCGAGGAGGCGGAGGCGAAGGTCGTGCCCTACGACGAGCTGCCGGGCGGCTGGCTCGGGCTCGACATCGGTCCTGAGACCCGCAAGCGGTTCGCGGCGGCGATTGCCGAGGCGAAGACGATCTTCTGGAACGGCCCGATGGGCGTCTTCGAGTGGCCGCCCTTCGCCGCGGGGACGAAGGCGGTCGCCGAGTCGGTTGCGCAGGCGGACGCGTTCTCGGCCGTCGGCGGCGCCGACTCGATCCGCGCGCTGAACGAGCTCGGCCTGCTCGACCGGGTCTCGTGGGCCTCGACCGGCGGCGGCGCGGCGCTCGAGCTGCTCGAGGGCAAGGAGCTTCCAGGCGTGGCGGTGATCCCCTCGGCATGAAGCTGATCGCGGGCAACTGGAAGCTCTACAAGGGTCCGGCCGAGACCCGCGAGTTCTGCGCGGCGTTCGAGCCGCCGGAGGGGGCCGAGGCGATCCTGTGCCCCACGTTCGTCTCGCTGCCGGCCGCGGTCGACAGCGGCCACACGGTGTTCGCCCAGAACGTCCACTGGGCGGCCGAGGGCGCGTACACGGGCGAGGTCTCCGCGCCGATGCTGCTCGAGGTCGGCGTCACCGGGTCGATCGTCGGCCACTCCGAGCGTCGCCAGTACTTCGGCGAGACCGACGAGACAGTCGCGCGTCGCACGGCCGCCGCGCTCGAGCACGGCCTGCGCGTCATCGCCTGCGTCGGCGAGTCCCTGGAGGAGCGGCAGTCCGGCCAGACCGAGCTCGTGTTGCGCGTCCAGGTCGAGGCGATCGCGGATGCGGCCGGGGCGGACGAGCAGCTCGTGATCGCCTACGAGCCGGTCTGGGCGATCGGCACCGGGGAGACCGCGACGCCGGACCAGGCGCGTGAGGCGCACACGTTCATCAAGGGCCTCCTGGAGGTGCCCGTGCTCTACGGCGGCTCGGTCAAGCCTGAAAACGCGGAGGAGCTGCTCGCCCAGGAGGGCGTCGACGGGGCTCTCGTCGGCGGCGCCTCGCTCGAAGTGGAATCGTTCACGGCGATTTGCCAGGCCGCCGCGTCCCTCTCGTAGTCCTCGTCGTCCTTGACGGCTGGGGCTGTGCGCCCCCCGGCCCGGGGAACGCGGTCGAGCTGGCGGAGACGCCGGTCTTCGACCGCCTCTGG
>DATLPH010000191.1:0-7789 GCA_035535855.1 Gaiellaceae bacterium | reverse complement strand
CTAGGATATGAGCCTTGCGGGGGATCGTGACAGGGGGGGCGGGGTTCATCGGCTCGCACGTGGTCGAGGCGCTGCTCGCGCGCGGCGACGAAGTCGTCGTCGTCGACGACCTCTCGAGCGGCAAGCGCGAGAACGTGCCCGACGGCGCGCAGCTCGTCGAGGCAGACATCCGCGAGGCGCTCGGCGCGGTCTTCGAGGAGGCGCGGCCGGAAGTCTGCTTCCACCTCGCGGCCCAGGTCGACGTGCGCGTGTCGGTCGAGCGGCCGGGTCATGACGCGGGCGTGAACGTGCTCGGCACGATCGAGGTGCTGGAGGCGGCGCGGGCGGCCGACACGCAGGTCGTCTTCACCTCGACCGGCGGCGCGATCTACGGCGAGTGCGACGGGCCGGCCTCGGAGGAGGCGCCGCGCCGCCCGATCGCGCCCTATGGCGTGTCGAAGCTCGCGGGCGAGGAGTACCTCGCTGCGTACAACCGGCTCTACTCGACCCGGCACGTGTCGCTGCGCTACGGCAACGTCTACGGGCCGCGACAGGACCCCCACGGTGAGGCGGGCGTGGTCGCGATCTTTCTCGGCAAGCTCGCCGCGGGCGAGGCGCCGCGGATCTTCGGCGACGGGAGCCAGACGCGGGACTACGTTTACGCGGGCGACGTGGCGCGGGCGACGCTGGCCGCGGCGGGACGCGAAGGCGGGGTGTTCAACGTCGGCACCGGGAACGAGACGTCGGTGGTCGAGCTCTACGAGCTCTGCCGGCGCGTGGCGGGCTCCTCGCTGCAGGCAGAGCAGGCGCCGGCGCGGCTGGGAGAGCTGCAGCGGAGCGTCCTGGACATCTCGCGCGCGAGGCGAGAGCTGGGCTGGCAGCCGGAAGTACCGCTGGAAGAGGGTCTGCGCCAAACCTTGGAGTCGATCTCCCGGTAGCAGGAGCCGCGCGGGCGGCGGCGAATCGGAGGCTCCGCCGTGGAGCACGCTCTTCCGAACCCGTCCGGCCCCAGCGGCCACCCCTGGCGCACGATCGCCGTCGTCGCGGCCGCGCTCGCCACTCTGGAGCTGCTCGGCCTCGTGGCCGTCGGCGTCGCGCTCGTGGCGAAGCCCGTCATGCACCGCGCCCGCACGGAGGCGGCGGCGACCACGCCGGCCGTCAAGAAGCCCGCGAAGCCGGTCGTGAACCCGCTGCTGCCGCGCCGCCTGGTCTCGGTGGCGATCCTCAACGGCAACGGAGTCTCCGGCGCTGCCGCGTCGGAGGCCTCGCGCGTACGCGCGCGCGGGTACAAGATCGGCCAGGTCGGCAACGCGTCCCGCGGAGGCTACGGCCAGAGCATCGTCATGTACCGGACCGGCCGCCGCGCCGAGGGCCTGCGACTCGCCCGCGAGCTCGGCATCCGCCTCGTCTCGCCCCTCGACGGCCTGCGCGCCCGCGACCTCAAGGGCGCGAAGCTGGCCGTCGTCGTCGGCGGCTAGCGCGAAGCGCGACCCTATGATCAGCGGCGTGTCCGCGGACGACGAGCGCAAGCAGGCGGAGATCGACTACCCGCAGGCGGTCGGCGAGGAAGGCCGCGACTGGATTCGCTCCAAGCCGTTCGGCCACAACCCCCGTGAGACCGCACGCTTCCTGATCGACTTCGGCTACGTCCTGCAGCTGCTCGACCTGCACGCCGGCTCGAGCCTCGTCGAGCTCGGCTGCGGCTCCGGCTGGATGACCCGCTTCGCCGCCCGCCACGGCGTCCGTGCCGAGGGGTACGACATCTCGCCCGAGATGATCGAGATCGCCCGCGCCGAAGCGGCCGCCGAGGGGCTCCACGTCACCTTCGAGGCCGGCGACTACGAGCAGCTCGACCTCGGCCGCCGCTTCGACGCCTGCCTGATCTACGACGCGCTCCATCACAGCGAGCGGCCCGAGCTCGCCCTCGCCGCCGCGCACCGCGCGCTCAAGCCCGGCGGCCGGCTGCTGCTCGCGGAGCAGAACTGGAAGCAGCGCTACCAGGGCCGCAAGGCGACCGACGCCTACGGCACGACCGAGCTCGGCTACAGCCCGCGCCACCTCAAGCGGCTGCTCCGGCAGCAGGGCTTCACCGACATCCGCCGCTTCCACAACAACCGCAAACGCCTCTTCTCGAACGCGCCCAAAGAAACCGCCGCGCATCTCGCCGAGCCGCTCGTCTACCGCCTGCTCTCTCCGTTCTGGACGCAGATCTGGCTGCTCGCCCGGGCCGGCTGAGCGCCGCAGGGCCCTAGCCGCCCTGCGAGCGAGCCTGCTTCAACGACGCCACCGGGAACGGGTTCAGCGGGTCGAGGTGCACCGCGCGCTCGAGCGGCGGGATCGCGCGGGCCCAGTCCTGTTGGCCCACCTCGAAGAGGCCGAGGTAGTACCAGGGCCGCCAGTTCAGCGGCTGCAGCTCGACCGCGTCGATGTAGACCTGCCGCGCGCCCTGGAAGTCGCCGAGTTGCTCCAGTGCCGCCGCCTGCACCAGGAGCGGATCGAGCGCGAGCGGGTTCAGCGACCGAGCATCGCGCGCCTCGCGGTAGGCACGCAGCGGCCGCCCGTCCGCGATCGCCCCACGCGCGGAGTCGGTCCCGCGCTCCGCGAACCACGGCGTCAGCAGCGAGAGCGCAACCGCGATCGCCACCACGACCGGCACCGGCGCGAGCGCCACTCGCGGCGAGTCGCGCACCGCGGGCCCGCCCAGCAGCGCGCCCACCGAGACCAGGAACGGGCCGGTCACGGCGACGAAGTCCCAGTCGAAGTCGACGAGCGAGTGCAGCACGTAGGCGACCGCGAGCACGGCCAGCGCCACGGCGGCCGCCCGCTCCTCGCCCGTGAGCCCGCGCACCCGACGCACCACCCCCACGGCAGCCGCACCGATCGCCACGAGCGCAAAGAAGAACCCCACGAGACCCGTCTCGCTGAGGAACTGCAGCGGCACGTTGTGAGGCTCGGTGACGACGATGTCGTTCGTTCGCAGCAGCCGGTGCGTGAGCTCGAACGTCCCCGCCCCGGTCCCGCGCCACGGCTGCTTCTCCCACGCGTGCCACGCCTCCTTCCACCAGAGCCAGCGGCTCGACGAGCTCGCGTTCGCGAGATGCTGCGGCCCGCCCTGCAGCGACGCGTCCGTCGGCTGGGAGGTGAACTCGCGGAACCAGCCCTGTGGCTTCGCCTCCACCGTGAGGGCGACGAGCCCGACCGCGACTCCCGCCACCAGCACGCCGAGGGCCACGCGCCCCATGAGCCGCCGCCGCGCATCCGAGAGGGGGCGCCGCTCCTCCGCCAGCGAGCCCAGGTACGCAAGCGCTCCCACGGCAACCGTCGCCAGCACGAACACGACCGCGAACCAGACGCCGTCGTGCACGCGCACTGCGTGTGACTGCCCGTCCTCAGCGAGCCCGGGTCGCGAGAACGCCCACACGGCCACCCCCAGGCCGGCCCCGCCGCCGAGCAAGATCGCCGCCGCGCTCTCCACCCGCGGCGACCCCAGGACGAGCCACAGCACCACCGCAACCCCGGCCGCCAGCACACCGCCGCGCGAGTAGGTCAGCAGCAGCCCGACGACGAGCGCGTAGACGTAGACCACGCCGCAGGCGCGGAGCCAGTGCGGGTGCGAGCGCCGCGCCGCGAGCCACAGGGCAAGCGGGAGCGCCATCGCGAACAGAAGGCCGAGCGCGTTCCAGTACCCGATCGGAGAGCTGAGCCGCGCCACGCGCCCGGACCCACCCAGTGCGGGGATCGCCTTCCCCAGTAGCGCCCACCCGAGCGGCAGCGCCAGCACCCCGGCCAGGACGTAGGCCCACTGCCGCACGTAGGGCCCCAGCACGAGGCCGACAACCGCGAAGGCCAGGTAGGCGAGGCCGCGGTTCGTGGACGACCAGGAGCGGTCGCCCTCGATCGACCACAGCACCGAGATCCCGCTCCAGCAGACGAACGCGACCAGGAATCCGAGCGCCACCAGCGAATCGAGCCCCAGCGACGGGCGAGCCCAGCCGGCGAGAGCCGCGACGCCGACCGCCGCCGCAAGCGAAAGCCCAGCCACCCCGAGCCATGTCAACCGACCGCCCGAGGAGCCGTACGAGAAGAGTGTCGAGGCTGCGATCAAGGCCCCACCTGCGCCGAGCAGCAACGCCGCCCGACGATCCAGGGCCCTGAGCATCAAGCGCGGAGGCTAACATCCACCCCACGGTCCTTCTCCGGTTTACAAAGTGTTAACTGGAGGATCACGTCGGCCTCACGGCCGGAAGTCAGACTCGCGTCTGGCCGTCTGGTTTCATCAGCACCCATGCGCATCTGCCGCTTCGCGACAATCCCGCTCATCGCCGTCCTAGCCGGGCTCGTACTCGGCGCCTCGGCGCCCTCGCAGGCCGCGGCCGCAGGCAAGCCTTGCTGGGAACGCGTGATCGACGACTGGCTCGACAACGGGACGATCGACAAGCAGTACAAGCCGGCCTGCTACCGGCAGGCCCTCAAGCACGTCCCCGAGGATCTGCGCGACTACTCGAACATCACCGACGCGATCGCGCTTGCGCTGCAGCAGTCCCTCCGCGCCGGCGGCACGGCGGCCGGCGGCGGCAACGACCCGTCCACCGGAGGCACCGGCAACGGCGACGGAACCACCCCGAGCGCCGGCAACACCAACCGCAAGCTCCAGGGCACTCCGGGCCGCTCTCCGTACCGGCGCGCGCTCGACAACCTCGGGACGACCAGCACCGATTCGCTCCCGATCCCGCTCCTCGTGCTCGCCGGCCTGGGCACCGCGCTCCTACTGAGCGCCGGCGGCCTCGCCGCGCACAAGCGGCTCAGGGCCCGCAAGCCGCCCGACCCAACCGCCTAGGCGGCGTCGTCCTCGTAGATCCGCTCGCCCCGGTGTAAGCGCCGGGCGATCTCGTACGTCTGCCGCTGCGACCGCGCCGTCGGGGCATGCGCCGCGAGGTAGCGAGCCGCGGCGATCAAAGGAAGCCGTGCTTCGTCGGTCCCGCGCAGCAGCTCGTGCTGGCGAACCGCCGCCTCGACGCACTGGATCGTGTGGAAGTTCCGGTCCTCCCGCAGCAGACATTCACCGAGCGCCGCGATCAGCCGCTCGGCGTCGCCGCCGGCTCCGAGGTAGGACGCAACCAGCTGCCCGGCCGCGTCGACCTGCTGTTGCGCGTCGAGCAGCTGCGGAAGCTCCGCGAGCAGCGCTTCTGCGTCCGCGCCTTCCGCGGGCTTCGGCAGCCGCGTGGCGGGGACGTTCAGGAAGCGGTCGAGGTGGACGCTCATAGCCGCGTCGAGCACGCCGCGCAGCAGCTCAGGCGACGGCGAGCGCCGCAGGCCCTGCTCGACAGCATTGGCGAACGTGAAGGTGTGCAGCGCGGTGTCCCAGTCGCCGAACTCGTTGCTGGTGGGGAAGCGCGCGATCCGCGTGGCCGCCGCGAACGACACTGCCGAGGCGAGCTCCACCTCCGAGGCGCCCTCGCGCAGAGCGATCAGCAGTCCGTCGAGGATCTCCTTCGGCTCGCCGCCGAGGACGAGCTCGACGAGAGCCGTCCTCCCATCCCCGCCGTCTCGGCGCGACGCGGGCGCCGCCCCCGGAAGCTCCTCGAAGGCCGCTTCCAGCAGCGCCACGAGGTCGACCGGGTTGCGCCAGGAGTTCGCCTCCTCCATCCGCTCCGCGAACGCGAGCTGCGTGGTGAGCGAGGTGAGCACGCCCTCGGCGCGATCCCAGCCGGCGGTATCGAGCGCTTCGAGGGCCTTGTTGACGAAGTCGAGCGTGTGCCCACCGTCGAGGTAGCGGTGGTCGGTGGCCGCCGCGAAGAGCATGTCCGCGAGCTCAGGAGGCGAGGCGCCCGCGCGCACCGCCGAGACCAGCGCTCGCTCGGCGCCCTCGGCGTCGCGTACCTCGATGAAGCGGCGGAACCAACGGCCGAGCCGCGCCGGCTCGACCTCCGACCCCGGAAGCGGGTCGAGCGGGAACCGCGGCGGCTGCATCGCGGAGTCGCCGGCCACGTCTGAGAGCCCGTGGTAGAGAGCCGCCCCGCGTTCGACTTCCTCGAGCCGCGGGACGAGGTTCATCATGCAGGTGAGCGTCGTCAGGCCACGGAACCAGCCTCCCCCGCGCCGCAGCGCGCCGAACTCCAGCCCGGCCGCGAAGACGTTCACGCCGCTCGGCTCTGCCTCGAGCAACGCGATCGTCGACTTCGCGAGCACGAGCGGAATGTCCAGCCGCAGCGCGTCGTAGAGCCGCTGGCGCTGGTGGCCGAGCGGATCCTCGGGCGGGCTCAGGTCGACGTAGACGTCGTCGCCGTCGACCTCCACCGGAAAGCGGCGCAGGTCGTCGGCGAACTGGTCGAACGTGCCGCCGGTGCAGAGGTCGAAGCGCGCGTGATGCCAATGGCACGTGAGGATCCCGTCAGAGACCGAGCCGCGGTGCAGCGGGAAGCCCATGTGCGGGCAGCGGTTGTCGATCGCATAGACCTCGCCGCCCTCGGCGAGCAGGCAGATCGTCTGCCGCTCGACGCTCACGACCAGCCGGCCCTTGGCCTCGAGCTCCTCGAGCGAGGCCGCCCGCTTGCGCTGCGCCGTCTCCACAACCGTCATTGTCTTTGCCTCCACCAGTAGCGGGGATCGTCGGTCTCCGCCGACGCGAGCTCATCGAGGGTCACGTCACGGTAGCCCTCGAGCGTGAGCGACGTCTGTGCGGAGAACCCGACGG
Source organism: Gaiellaceae bacterium (assembly GCA_035535855.1). Lineage (GTDB taxonomy): Bacteria > Actinomycetota > Thermoleophilia > Gaiellales > Gaiellaceae > AC-32. Next base: position 1,116 of record DATLPH010000191.1, on the reverse strand, counting down.
CCGTCAAAGAGAACGTGAGCGGGTGCGAGCTGAGCTGCCAGCCTTCGAGCGGGCCCGGGTCGCGGAGCCGCGCCTCCTCCTGCTCGTCGCGGACCTCGAGCACGACGGTGCCGCCGTGCTCGCCGATGAAGTGGTCGTGCCAGACCGCGAGCCCGCGGCTGCGGTCGGCCACGTACTCGTTCAGCAGGTCGTTCGCCTCGCGGGCGCTCGTCCCGTCGGGTGCGAGGGCATACACGAGGTGGCAACGGCCGCTCACCTCGCGCACCCTAGAACCTCAACTATGGTTCAAGTCAAGTGGCGAGCGAGCTGACGATCGGCGAGGTCTCGACGCGCAGCGGCGTCGCTCCCTCCGCGCTGCGCTTCTACGAGCGGCGCGACCTGATCGCCTCGGCGCGCACCGACGGCAACCAGCGCCGCTACGAGCGCGCGGCCCTGCGCCGGATCGCGTTCATCCAGGCCGGGCGCGCGGCGGGTATCTCGCTCAAGCAGATCGGTGCCGCGCTCGAGACGCTCCCACGCAACCGCACCCCGAGCCGCCGCGACTGGGAGCGTCTCTCGAACCGCTGGCGCGAGGACCTCGACGCGCGCATCGAGACCCTGCAGGCCCTACGCGAGCGGCTGACGACGTGCATCGGCTGCGGCTGCCTCTCGATCGACAAGTGCGACCTGCTGAACCCGGACGACGAAGCAGCCGCTGCTGGCCCGGGGGCGCATTACCTCAGAGAGGGCTAGCCCCAGCTATCCAGATCAGCGCGCGCCTGTGTGCGCGTGAATCGCCTTCGTCAGCTCCAGGATCTGATTGGAGAGCTCGAGCAGCTCGCGGTTCTGCTTGTCCTCCTCCCTGACCGTCTTCCACTCCAGGTTCGCGACCACCTGGCGCTTGGCGTCGGCCCGGTTCTGGCTGATCATCACGAAGGTCGAGAGGAAGATCGCCTCGAGCGAGACGATCATCGTCAGCAAGCCGTAGGGATAGCCCTCAGCGCCGAGTCCGATCCAGAGACCGAACCAGAGGATGTGGAGGTAGACGAACCGCATCGAGCCGGCGAACGCGGTGATCCGGTCGGCGATGCGGTTCTGGATACTCTCGGCTCGCCGCTCAGCGTGCTCGACGAGAGC
>DATLPH010000190.1:0-4981 GCA_035535855.1 Gaiellaceae bacterium | reverse complement strand
GGTGACGCCCGAGGCTGCGCAGTTTCTCTCCGCGTGCGTGCGCGGGAAGCTGAACGTCCTCATCTCCGGCGGTACCGGCACCGGTAAGACGACCACGCTCAACGCCCTCTCGGCCTTCGTCCCGAACGACGAGCGCATCGTCACGATCGAGGACGCGGCCGAGCTCCAGCTCCAGCAGGATCACGTGATCACGCTCGAGTCGCGCCCGCCCAACATCGAGGGCGAGGGCGAGATCCGCATTCGCGAGCTCGTCCGCAACGCCCTCCGTATGCGGCCCGACCGGATCATCGTCGGAGAGGTCCGTGGGGCGGAGACGCTGGACATGCTCCAGGCGATGAACACGGGCCACGAAGGCTCGCTGACCACGATCCACGCCAACTCCCCGCGCGACGCGCTCTCGCGGCTCGAGACCCTGGTCATGACGGCCGGCGTCGAGCTGCCGCACCGCGCGATCCGCGAGCAGATCTCGAGCGCCTTCGACCTGCTCGTCCAGATCTCCAGGCTCGTGGACGGCTCGCGCCGCGTCACCCACATCACCGAGGTGCTGCGGATGGAGTCCGACGTCATCACCCTGCAGGACGTCTTCGTGGCAAAGCCGCCCGACGAGGACGAGGCTGCTGCGCCCGGCAAGCCGGTCCAGCTCCTGGCCGAGCTCGAGTGCAGCGGCCTGAAGCCGCACTTCCTCGACAAGATGGCTGCGAACGGCGTCACCCTCCCGCCCACGTTCTTCGGTAACACGTCGTCTTACCGGCCGAACTACGCGGCTGCGAACTACGGCGGGTTCGAGTGAGGGGCCTGCCGACCAGGATCCTTCTCGCCGCCCTCTTCGTCGCCCTCGTGGCGCCGACTGCCGCGGCGGCTTCGCTCAACCTGCGCAACGTCGACGCAAGCGGCTATCCGACCGTCCGGGCGACCCTGGTCGCACCGGTCGCGGCCGAGGCGCCGCCGACGCTGACCGAGAACGGCCGGCGCGTCGTCGACCTGCGGGCGCTGAACCTCGCCTCGGCGAAGAGCGTGATCGTCGCGATCGACAACTCGCGCTCGATGTCGGGCGCGAAGCTGGACGACGCGGCCGCGGCCGCGCGTGAGTTCCTGGCCGCGAAGGCCGGCTCCGACCGGGTCTCGGTCGTCGTCTTCGGCTCCCACGCGGTGCAGCTGACGCCGTTCTCGGGTTCCACGACCGACTCCGACGACGCGCTGCGCACGCTCGAGGTCGACGCGAAGAGCGGCACGGCCCTCTACGACGCGCTCTCGCTCTCCGCAGGCTTGCTCGAGAAGCAGCAGGGCCGCGCCCGCGTGCTCGTGCTGCTCACCGACGGCAAGGACGTCTCCAGCAAGGCCACGCTCGACGAGTCGCTCGCGCTCGCGGGCAAGGACGGAGTGCTCGTCTACCCGATCGCGATCGGCGGCGACGGCGCGACCACCGCCCCGCTTCGCCGCATGGCGAGCGCCACGGGCGGCTCGTTCAAGGCGGCCGCGACCAGCGCGTCGCTGTCGGCGGTCTACTCGTCGATCGCCTCCGAGCTGAAGCGGACCTGGCGGCTCGAGTACGTGACCGCCGCCCGCCCCGGCGAGAGCCTGCACCTGCGCGTCTCGCTCAACCCGGAGGGCGCGGCCTCCGCCAACCTGAAGATTCCCGGCGACGCCGAGGTCCCGGGGTCGGGCAGCCAGCTGCCGTCCCCGCTCTACACGCCCCTCGGCGGGCTCCTGCTCACGATGCTCGTCGCGTTCCTCGTGCTCACCGCCTGCGGCTTCCTGTTCGCCTCGGGCAAGGGCTCGTGGGTGAAGAGCCGGCTCGCCCCGCACGTCGAGGGCGGCCCCCGCACCTCTTCCCGGAAGCGCGAGAAGGGCCAGCGGCTCGCTGCGCTGGCCGGACTCTTCCGCGCGACCGAGCAGGCGTTCAGCCACCGGAAGCTCTGGGTGCGGGTGCATCGCAAGCTCGAGCGCGCCGACCTGCCGCTGCGCACGGTCGAGTTCGTCTACCTGATGCTGGGCTGCGGGTTCCTCCTCGCGCTCTTCGCGGCGATGACGGGCCGCTCGTCGCTCGGGATCCTGATCGCGCTCGCCGTCGGCGCCGCGGTGCCGTACGCCTGGGTGACGCTCAAGGCCAAGCGGCGGATGAACGCGTTCGAGAACCAGCTGCCGGACCTGCTCGTCACGCTCGCCGCCTCGCTGAAGGCGGGCCACAGCTTCAAGCAGGGCATCCAGACCGTGGTCGACGAAGGCCAGGAGCCGGCCAGCAAGGAGCTCGGGCGCGTGATCACCGACACCCGGCTCGGCCGCCCGATGGATGAGGCGCTCGCCGACACCGCCGAGCGGATCGGCTCCAAGAACTTCTCCTTCGTGATCACCGCGGTCGCGATCCAGCGCCAGGTCGGCGGCAGCCTCGCTGGGCTCTTCGACATGGTCGCCGACACCGTCCGCCAGCGGCAGCAGTTCGCGCGGAAGATCAAGGGCCTGACGGCGATGGGCCGGGCCTCGGCCTACGTGCTGATCGGCCTGCCCTTCTTCATCGCCTTCGCGCTGACGCTGCTGAACCCCGACTACATGGCACCGCTTTACAGCACATCCACGGGCCACACGCTGATCTTCGTGGGCCTCGGGATGATGGCGTTCGGTTCTCTAATCCTGAAAAAGCTCGTTTCCTTCCGGGGGTAATCGCCAGATGATCCTGCTCATCGTCCTAGGAGCCTTCTGCCTCGCAGGCGCTGCCTACCTCGTCGGCGAGGCGGTCACGCTGCCCGCCCGCGAGCGGCGGACCTCCATGCACCGCGCGGCAACCTACGGGAAGGTGCGCGCCATCCTCGGCGTGAGGCAGCTTCCGTTCAGCCAGCGTGTGTTGGCGCCTCTCGGCGACCGGCTCGCCGGCTGGACGCTGAAGCTCCATCCCCGCACCAGCATCGACGGCGTGAGCGCGCGGCTGATGGCCGCGGGCCTCGGGCGGAAGATCTCGCCCACGACGTTCCTCGCCTTCAAGTCGGCGCTGGCGATCGGCGGCGTTCTGCTCGGCTCCTTCTTCGGGGGCGCGGCCATCGGGCCTGGCGGCGTGCTCTTCTTCGCGATCGCCCTCGGGGGCGTCGGCTTCATCGCGCCCGACTTCGTGGTCTCCGCGCGCGGGCGCTCCCGCAAGGACCGGATTCGCGCGGAGCTCCCGGACGCGCTCGACCTGCTGGCGGTCAGCGTCGAGGCCGGCATGGGCTTCGACGGCGCCATCGCGAAGCTGACCGAGCACATGGACGGCCCGCTCGCGGACGAGTTCGCACTCACGCTCAGCGAGATCAAGATCGGCGAGTCGCGGCAGGACGCGCTCAAGAAGCTCGCCGAGCGCACCAGCACCCCCGAGCTCTCGAGCTTCGTGCGCTCGATCATCCAGGCCGACCAGCTCGGCATCTCCCTCGGCCGGATCCTGCGCGTGCAGGCGACCGACAGCCGGCTCAAGCGCCAGGCCGCGGCCGAGGAGAAGGCGATGAAGGCTCCGATCAAGATGCTCTTCCCGACCGTGCTCTTCATCTTCCCGGCCATGTTCCTGGTCATCCTCGGGCCGGCATTCCTCAACCTCTCCAAGATCTTCTAACCGGAAATCGGAGGCGACGATGTCCGACACACCCGAAAACCAGGGGGCCGAGACCGAAAAGGGATTCGGCACCGGGCTGCGCGCACAGCTGCAGCGCCGGCGGGAGGGTGACGAAGGACAGGCCGAGGCGCAGGCCCCGACGAATGTCGAGCTCCGCTTCGAGCTGACCGCGCGACCGGCCGCCGACGGGCTCGAGGCAGTGGTCGGCTCCGACGTGTCGGCGCTGAAGGCCGAGCTCGAGGCCGCTCATGCACGCGAGGCGCGGCTGCGCGATCAGCTCGACGAGCGCTCGCAGGCGTACGACCAGAACGTCGGCTCCGAGAAGGAGCTCGCGCACCGGGCGACCACCCTGGACGAGCGCGAGGCCAAGCTCGCCGAGTTCGAGGTCGAGCTCGAGGAGCGCGAGCGGCGCGTCCGCGATCAGAGCGGCGTGATCGAGGCCGAGCACTCGCGCGTGGCGAACCTCCAGGCCGAGCTGGCCGCCGAGCAGGCGTTCGCGGCCGAGCAGCGTGAGGCCGCCGACGCGCGGCTGCGAGAGCTGCAGGGCGCGGATCGCCAGCGGGACAAGGCCGCGGGCGAGCTGAGCAAGGCCAACCGCGCGCTCGAGGACCGCGAGAAGAAGCTGGTGCGAAAGGAGAGCGAGGTGGCGACCCGCGAGCAAGCCGCGACGGCCAGGCTCGACGGCCGAGAGCGGTCGCTCACGAAGCGGGAGAACGAGTGGCGCACGCGCGACAAGGAAATCTCCGACCGCGAGCGGAAGCTGGCGACGCGCGAGGGCGACCTGAAGAAGGAGGCCGCGCGCATCGCGGCCCGCGACGAGGCACTCGGCGAGCGCGAGAGCGACCTCCTGCTCAAGCAGGAGAAGCTCCGCAACGACGCAGAGCGGTTCGAGCGCGAGCTCGCCGACAAGGGCAAGGTGGCGCAAGAGGCGGTCGCACGCTCGGCCGAGCTCGACCACCGCGAGCTCGACCTGGCCGCCCGCGAGGCGGAGCTCAACAGGCTCCAGGCCTCGATCGCACACGAGGAGCGCGACTCGAACCGCGGCCGCGATCTCGACGAGTGGACCTCCAGGCTCGAGGAGCGCGAGCGCGAGCTCGCCACCCGCGAGTCACAGGTCTCCAACTACGAGACCGCCACCGACTCGCAGAAAAAGCGCACCGACCGCCGCGAGCAGCGCCTCACCGACATGGAGGAGACGCTGCGCGACCGGCTCGCGGAGATCGACGAGCGAGAGGGCGAGCTGGACCTGCGCCAGGCCTCGCTCGACGCCGACGTCGAGATCCGCGGCGACAAGCTCGAGCAGCGCGAGCAGGAACTCGCCGAGCTGGAGCTGCGGCTGGCCAACCAGGAGCGTGAGCTCGCGGCCTACGTCGCGAACGCGCAGACGGAAATCCAGCGGCGCGAGTC
>DATLPH010000189.1:0-11776 GCA_035535855.1 Gaiellaceae bacterium | reverse complement strand
CGAGCGCGACGGCCTCTTCTGCGAGCGCATCTTCGGTCCGACCAAGGACTGGGAGTGCTACTGCGGCAAGTACAAGCGCGTCCGCTACAAGGGCATCATCTGCGAGCGCTGCGGCGTCGAGGTCACGCGCCAGAAGGTGCGCCGCGAGCGCATGGGCCACATCGACCTGGCCGCTCCCGTCTCGCACATCTGGTTCTTCAAGGGCGTCCCGAGCCGCATTGGCTACCTGCTCGACATCGCTCCTCGCGAGCTCGAGAAGGTCCTCTACTTCGCGGCCTCGATCGTCACGTCCGTCGACGTCGAGGCGCGGCAGAAGGACCTGAACGACCTCGAGGACAAGGTCAAGGCGGAGTCGGAGCAGATCTACGTCGACCGCGACGAGAACCTCGCCGCGCTCGAGGACCGCCTCAAGCGGCGCCGCGAGTACTTCACGAAGGGCAAGGAGCGCAACTTCGACGAGGACGACGACTTCTGGGGCCGCGGCCTTTCGAACTGGGCCGAGGAGCAGGGCGTGCCGCCGCTCGAGGAGGTGCGCGAGCTCGTCGGCAAGATGTTCGTCGAGGTCGCCAACCAGATCACGACGGAGGACTCGAAGAAGATCCGCGAGCTCGTCCGGAACTCCGCGATCCGCGACGACCGCCGGCTCTCGCCGAAGGAGCTCGAGAACGTCGCCAACGTCGCGATCTCGATCCGCGAGGCGCTGGCGCCGCTCTACAAGCAGCTCGCCAAGGCGACCGGCGCGAAGAAGGGCGCGGTCACCAAGCACATCAACCGTGTGCTCGACGGGCTGCTCGACAAGAAGGCCGAGGTGCACGAAGAGGACCAGGAGCTCGTCGCCGGCATCGACCAGAAGCAGCTCGAGAAGGCACGCGACCTGGGCAAGGGGCTCCTCCGCGAAACGCTGGAGACGGCCGAGCCGGGCGCGAGCCCGGACGAGCTGCGCGAGCTGACGAACGACCTATGCCTGCGCACCGACGGGAAGATCTCCAAGGAGGACCTCGACGCGATCGTCCAGTGGGCGATCAAGGTCCGCGAGGCCTACCAGGACATCGAGTCCCGCAAGGAGGACGCGAAGGAGGCCGCCGTCGACTCGGTCCGCCGGCTCGAGGAGACGTGGCAGCTGTTCCGCGAGCTCGAGCCGAAGATGATCGTCAACGACGAGCAGATCTTCCGCGAGCTCAAGGACCGCTTCGGCTCGCCGTACGGGTTCGGCGTCTACTTCCAGGGCGGCATGGGCGCGGAGTCGATCCGCGAGCTGCTGAAGGACCTCGACCTCAAGGCCGAGGCCGCCCACCTGCGCGAGACGATCAAGACCTCGAAGGGGCAGAAGCAGGCCCGCGCGATCAAGCGGCTGAAGGTCGTCAGCGCGTTCACGACCTCGGAGAACCGTCCCGAGTGGATGATTCTCGAGGCGATCCCGGTGATCCCGCCCGAGCTGCGCCCGATGGTGCAGCTGGACGGCGGCCGCTTCGCCACGAGCGACCTGAACGACCTCTACCGGCGCGTGATCAACCGGAACAACCGCCTCAAGCGGCTACTCGACCTCGGCGCGCCCGAGATCATTGTCAACAACGAGAAGCGGATGCTGCAGGAGGCCGTCGACGCGCTCTTCGACAACGGGCGCCGCGGCCGCGCAGTCACCGGCCCGGGCAACCGTGCGCTGAAGTCCCTCTCGGACATGCTCAAGGGCAAGCAGGGGCGGTTCCGCCAGAACCTGCTCGGCAAGCGCGTCGACTACTCGGGCCGCTCGGTGATCGTCGCCGGGCCGAACCTGAAGCTGCACCAGTGCGGGCTGCCGAAGCTGATGGCGCTCGAGCTGTTCAAGCCGTTCATCATGAGCCGGCTCGTCGAGCGCAAGTCGGTCCAGAACATCAAGGCGGCGAAGAAGCACGTGGACTCGATGGTCCCGGAGGTCTGGGACGTGCTCGAGGAGGTCATCGCCGAGCACCCGGTGCTGCTGAACCGCGCACCGACGCTGCACCGCCTCGGCATCCAGGCCTTCGAGCCGGTGCTCGTGGAGGGCAAGGCGATCCAGGTGCACCCGCTCGTCTGCCACGCGTTCAACGCCGACTTCGACGGCGACCAGATGGCCGTCCACCTGCCGCTCTCCGCGGAGGCCCAGGCCGAGGCGCGCATCCTGATGCTGTCGTCGAACAACATCCTCTCGCCCGCGCACGGGCGGCCCCTGACGACGCCGACGCAGGACATGGTGCTCGGCGGCTACTACCTGACCTACTCCGACATCGACCTCGACGCGACCAAGTCCGAGGACCTCGATCCGCGGCCGAAGCGCTTCGCCTCCGAGGAGGAGGTCGAGCGGGCAGTCGACGCGGGCCAGGTCGGGCTACAGCAGCCGATCGAGTACCGCTGGCACGGCGAGCTCGTGCTGACGACGTCCGGTCGCGTGATCCTCAACGAGGAGGTCGACCGGTCGCTCGAGGAGACGATGGGCAACCCGCCCGAGCCTCGGCCGTTCGTCAACCGCACGCTCTCGAAGAAGGAGATGGACCTGTTCATCTCCGAGCTCGCCGACCGCTACGGCGCGCACGTGATCGCGGGCGTGCTGGACAAGATCAAGGCCCTTGGCTTCCACTACGCGACCAAGGCCGGGATCACGGTCTCGAAGAACGACATCGTCATCCCGCTGTCGAAGGAGAAGATCCTCGCGGGCTACGAGGAGCGGGTCGGCAACGTCGAGCAGCTCTACGAGCGCGGCCTCATCACCGAGGAGGAGCGCCACGAGCAGATCGTCAACCTCTGGACCGAGGCCACGGAGGAAGTGGCCCAGGCGATGGAGGACACGCTCTACGAGCTGAACCCGATCTTCATGATGGCCAACTCGGGCGCCCGCGGCTCCTTCAAGCAGATCCGGCAGCTCGCCGGCATGCGCGGGCTGATGGCGAATCCGAAGGGCGAGATCATCGAGCGTCCGATCAAGGCCAACTTCATGGAGGGCCTCTCGGTGCTCGAGTACTTCATCTCGACCCACGGCGCCCGCAAGGGCCTCGCCGACACGGCGCTGCGCACGGCCGACTCGGGCTACCTCACCCGGCGCCTGGTCGACGTCTCGCAGGACGTGATCATCCGCGAGGAGGACTGCAAGACGAAGGACCGCGTCGACCTGCCCCTGCACAGCACGGACGGACTTAACAAGAGCCTGCTCGGCCGCACGCTGGCCGACGACGTGCACAAGCCGCTCTCGAGCGGCAAGCCGGGCAAGACCGTCGTGGGCGAGAAGGGCACGATCGTGACGGTGCCGATGCTGGAGGAGATCGAGGAGGCGTTCGCCGAGATCGAGGAAGAGCCGTCGGTCCCGGTCCGCTCGGTGCTGAAGTGCCGCAGCGAGTTCGGCGTGTGCCGCGCCTGCTACGGCATCTTCCTCGCCACCGGTGGGATGTGCGAGATCGGCGACGCGGTCGGGATCATCGCCGCGCAGTCGATCGGCGAGCCGGGCACCCAGCTGACGATGCGCACCTTCCACACGGGCGGTGTGGCCGGGGCCGACATCACCCACGGCCTCCCGCGTGTGGTCGAGATCTTCGAGGCGCGCAACCCGAAGGGCGCGGCCAAGCTCGCCGAGGTTGGCGGCAAGGTCGAGCTCGAGGACACCGAGCGCGGCCCGAAGCTCACGATCCACACCGACGAGGTGGACGAGAACGGCGAGCCGCTCGAGCCGGTCGCGTACGCGCTGCCGCGCCGGACGCGGATCCTGGTCGAGGACGGCCAAGTGGTCGAGCCCGGCGACGCGCTCCACGAGGGCTCGATCAACCCGGCCGACCTGCTGCGCCTGAAGGGCTCCACGGCGATCGAGCTGTACCTCGTCCACGAGGTGCAGAAGGTCTACCGCTCACAGGGCGTGGAGATTCACGACAAGCACATCGAGCTGATCGTGCGGCAGATGCTGAAGAAGGTCCGCGTCGAGGAGGCCGGCGACACCGACCTGCTGCCGGGCCAGCTCGTCGACCGCGTCGTGCTCGAGCGCGAGAACGTGCGCGTGAAGAAGGAGAAGGGCAAGAAGGAGCAGGCGACCTACGAGCCGCTGATCCTCGGGATCACGAAGGCCTCGCTCGCCACGGAGTCGTTCCTCTCGGCTGCCTCCTTCCAGGAGACGACGAAGGTGCTCACCGACGCCTCGATCGAGGGCAAGGTCGACCGCCTGCTCGGGCTGAAGGAGAACGTGATCATCGGCAAGCTGATCCCGGCGGCCACCGGTCTCAAGAAGTACCGCAACATCGAGATCGGCCCGTCCGAGAAGGTGCCGAAGGAGACCTACGAGCGTGAGGCCCTGCTGGCCGCGCTCCAGGAGATCGACTCCGACGGCGGCGAGGGAGTCGACCTGGCGAGCCTGGGCTTCGACTTCGGCGGCGAGCCCAAGACCGACGGCGAGTCAACGCCGCGCGAGTCGACCGAGGCAGAGGAAGTGCCCGAGGTCGACACACCGCTCGACGGGGAGTGACCTAAGCGCTAGCTAGCCGCGGGAGGCGGATTTCGCCTCCCGCGCTGCTACCTTGGGACAGGGTCACGTGAAGAGGCTGCTCGTCATCCTGCTCGCCGCGTGCGCTGGATTCGCGGTGGTGCCGCACCGCGCCGCAGCGGCGGACACGTGCGGGATCCCGCAGAAGGGGACGCTCTGGGTCGACTTCGCCGACGGCTCGGTGCCGTTCTGGCAGGTCTTCGCCCGGCCGGGCGTGATCGCGGCCGCCGCGAACTTCATCTTCCCGCCGCAGCTCCGCGCCCTGGGCGCCAAGACCGTCTACTGGGACATGTACCTGCCCCGCCGGATCGGGACGCCGCTGCAGCCGTTCGACCCGGGCGTCGTGATCGACCGCGCCAACCGGATCTACGCGACGGCCGCGATGTCGAGCGGGTGCACGCAGCCGGTGATCGCGGAGAACGAGCTGAACGGCGCCAACACGCTCACGCCGTGGAGCGTGAGCAACGCGCAGTACCGGCGCAACGTGATGATCTACGTCCAGACGCTGTCCGCCCTGGGCGCGCGACCCGTGATCCTCGTCCCGAGCGCGCCCTACATGGGCGGCGAGGCGGCCGGCTGGTGGGTGCAGCTCTCGCAGTACGCGGACATCGTGCGCGAGTCCTACTTCGGCGCCCCGCAGCTCGCCAAGCAGGGCCCGGTGCAGGGCAGCCGCACGCTGCGCATGATGTTCCGCAAGCGCGTCGCCGAGTTCACGAGCGTCGGCATCCCCACCTCGAAGCTCGGCCTGATGCTGGGCTTCCACACCACACCCGGCTCGGGCGGCCGCGAACGCGCGCCGCGAAAGGCCTGGCTCGAGGTGACGAAGCTGCAGGCCCTTGCGGCCAAGCAGGTCGCGAGCGAGCTCGATCTTCGCTCCGTCTGGTCGTGGGGCTGGGGCGTGTGGAGCAAGGGCGAGACCGACCCGGACAAGCCCGCGGCCGCGTGCGTCTATCTCTGGGCGCGCGATACCAAGCTCTGCGACGGCCCGGCTGCGGCCGGGTCGAGCTTCAACAGCTCACGCACGGAGGGGCAGCTCGTCCTCCCCGGCGGAGCCCGCTGCACGCTCTACGGGCGGCGGGTGACCGAGAGCACGATCAAGGGGCTCACTCCTGTGACCGGCGACGCGGACGCCGCCTTCAGCGCCGCGTTCGCCCGGGTGATCACCAGCGGGCGGATCCCGCTGACGGCGAAGCAGATTGCCGGCGCCGAGCGAGGAGTCGTGGCCGCGCGCTTCGGCGGCAGCTACGGCCGCTACCGCGCTGCCCTCGCGAAGGCCCATGCCACGCAGGCGACGGGTCGCGGGGTGATCGCGGACGAGCTGCGCCGGATGAAGATCGAGTCAGGCCTGAAGGGCTCGCCGCCGAGCTCCTCCGACGTGCGCGAGTACTACGGCACCTACGGCGAGACGAGGGCGCGCCTGGTCGCGACCAAGACCGCGGCTCCGTGGCTCGGCAACCGCCGGCGCGGGCTCGCGCTCGAGGCGAACGCGCCGCCCCAGCTGTTCACGCTCGCGCAGGGCGGCTGGCGCAAGGTGCGGACGATGAGTGGCGTCTACGAGGTGCGGGCGCTCGACGCCCCGGTGTCGCTCGGCGCGATCCCGCTCGAGCTCGCCCGGACGGCAGTCGTGAACGCGCTGCGCGAGCTCGCCCGCGCCGACCGCTACGACAGCTGGTTGCTCGGCCGCGAGCGCGTGCTCAGCGAGCAGGCGCTGTGCCGCCGGGACATCCAGCCGCAGGTCGGGATCGTCCCGCTCACTGACTACTTGCCGTTCCTGGCTGCTGAGTAGCCTCCGGGGCGGCGGTGAGACCGGGCTTGCCGGCCTCGACGACCTGGCCCTTGCCCAGCTCCTTGGCGCGGTAGAGCGCCTCGTCGGCGCGCTCGAAGAACCTCGTCGGGTCGTCGTCGGAGACCAGCTCGGCGATCCCGGCCGAGAGTGACAGCCGTCCCGCCTGGCCGACCGGCCGGGACGAGACCGCGCCGCGCAGCCGGTGGTAGAGCTGGTCGGCGTTGCCCGTCGACGACTCGGGCAGGATCACGGAGAACTCGTCGCCGCCGACGCGGCAGGCGATGTCCGCCGACCGGACCACGTCGCGGACGCGCTCGGCCGTCTCCGCGAGCACGGCGTCGCCCGAGAGGTGGCCGATCCGGTCGTTGATCGCCTTGAAGTCGTCCAGGTCGAAGATGATCAGCGCGAGCTTGCGGCCGTAGCGGTGGGCGCGGGCGACCTCGCGTGCGAGCGTCTCGTGGAAGTAGCGCCGGTTGTGCAACCCGGTGAGCGCGTCCAGGTCGGCGAGCTGGCGCGCCTCGCGGAACCGGCGCGCGTTCTCGATTGCCGGGCCGGCGCGCTTGGCCAGCTCCTCGAGCTCCCGGATCATCTCCTCCTCGAAGCGGTGCGTGGGCGAGCGGCTGTAGATCGCGACGAAGCCGATCGAGTCGGCCTCGCCGGGAACGGGCACCGCCAGGCCGGAGTGCACGAGCTCGCCGGCCTCGAGCGCCGGCGGGTACTGGTAGGCGATCGAGATCGCCCTGGCCTCGTGGCCGTTCGGCGGGCCGGAGATCACTTGTCGCTGCGCCTCCTCGGCCGAGAGACCGAGCGTCGCGACGATCGGCTTCTCGGCGCCGCTTCGGATCGAGACGAGCGCTGCGTCCACGCCGGGGATCGCGCCGCCGGCCTCGAGCGTGCGCGAGAGCACCTCGTCGAGGTCGATCGAGGCGCCCAGCTCGCCGAGGAACCGGTTGCGCCGGCCCTCCTCCTGGGCGCGCTCGAGCGCCTCGGAGAGCTCGCGCACCATCCCCTCCATGCGCACGTTCATCTCGGAGACGAGCGTCAGCACCTGCTGCTGGCCGCCCTGGCCGCGCCGCCGCGAGCGCACGAGCGCGACGAGCAGCGCCAGGGCAAGCGTCGCCACCGCCGCGCAACCCGCGACGAGTACGGTCGTAGCCGTCACAGTCTCCGCAATCATCACCCTCGTCCAGTCCTCCGCCCTGCCCGGTCAACAGCGTCCTCCCGCCGGGCGGTCTCACTGTAATCCGGTTCTGGGCCGCAGGCTATGGTTCGAAACCGATAAAAGGACTTGATTCGATGCGCACGAGGCATCCTTCCCAAGTCGCCGAATTCCATGCAGCCATGCGGCATTCGGCGTTTGACGCTGGGGGGTGAGCTTCGCTACCATCCTCATCCGGTTGGCAGGGGCCTACCCCCCGCCAGCCTTTGTTGTGTCCGCACCCATCTACGCAAGGAGCGCATGCCAACCGTAAATCAGCTGGTCCGGAAGGGCAGGGTCTCGCCCAAGGCGAAGCTGAAGACCCCTGCGCTCCGCGGCGCGCCGCAGAAGCGGGGCGTGTGCACGCGCGTCATGACCGTGACTCCGAAGAAGCCGAACTCGGCGCTTCGGAAGGTCGCGCGCGTCCGGCTGACGAACGGCATGGAGGTCGGTGCGTATATCCCGGGCGAGGGGCACAACCTGCAGGAGCACTCCGTGGTGCTCGTCCGCGGTGGGCGCGTCAAGGACCTGCCGGGCTTTCGCTACAAGGTGATTCGCGGCGGCCTGGACGCCGCCGGCGTGACCGAGCGGCGCCAGGGGCGCTCGAAGTACGGGGCCAAGCGGGGTAGCTGATGCCCAGGCGCGCCACCATCCCGGTCCGGCCGCTCGAGCCGGATCCTGTTCACGGCTCGCGCCTCGTCACGCAGCTGATCAACCGCGTGATGTCGCACGGGAAGAAGTCGACCGCCGAGTCGATCGTCTACAGCGCGCTGGACCGGATCGGCGAGCAGACCGGCAAGCCGCCGGTCGAGGTGCTGGAGCAGGCGATCAAGACCGTCACCCCGGCGCTCGAGGTTCGCTCGCGCCGCGTGGGCGGCGCGAACTACCAGGTGCCCGTCGAGGTGCCGCAGCGGCGTGCCCGCACGCTCGCCGTGCGCTGGATCGTGGACTTCGCGCGCGACCGGCGCGAGAAGCAGATGCAAGACAAGCTCGCCGGCGAGATCCTCGACGCGCTCAACCAGCAGGGCGGCGCCTTCAAGCGCAAGGACGACCTCTACCGGATGGCGCAGGCCAACAAGGCCTTCGCGCACTACAGGTGGTGAGCTCGATGGCCGCGACCAAGACGACGGCGATCGCCCTCGAGAACGTCCGCAACATCGGGATCATGGCCCACATCGACGCGGGCAAGACCACCACGACCGAGCGGATCCTCTACTACACCGGCCGCACCCACAAGATGGGCGAGGTCCACGAGGGCGCTGCGGTGATGGACTGGATGGAACAGGAGCAGGAGCGTGGAATCACGATCACCTCTGCTGCGACAACGGCCGAGTGGCGCGATTTTCGTATCAACATCATCGATACGCCCGGACACGTGGACTTCACGGTCGAGGTCGAGCGGAGCCTGCGCGTGCTCGACGGGGCGATTGCAGTCTTCGACTCGGTCGCGGGTGTCGAGCCCCAGTCCGAGACGGTCTGGCGGCAGGCCGACCACTACCGCGTGCCCCGCATCGCCTTCATCAACAAGATGGACCGCACCGGCGCGGACTTCTTCGCCGCCGTGCAGTCGATGGTCGACCGCCTGGGCGCCCGCCCGGTGCCGGTGCAGCTGCCGCTCGGGCAGGAGGAGCACTTCCGCGGCGTGATCGACCTCGTCGAGATGCGCGCGACCGCCTGGGAGGACGACCTCGGCACGAAGATGGAGACGATCGAGATCCCCGCCGAGCTGCTCGAGCAGGCGCGGGAGTATCACCACCAGCTGATCGACGCGGTCGCCGACCACGACGACGAGCTGATGGAGACGTACCTCCTCGACGAGGAGGCCGTCACGCCCGAGATGCTGAAGCGCGCCCTGCGCGCCGCGACGCTCGACATCACCGTCACGCCGGTGCTGGCGGGCTCCGCGTTCAAGAACAAGGGCATCCAGCCGCTGCTCGACGCCGTCATCGACTATCTGCCGAGCCCGCTCGAAGTGCCGCCGATCCACGGGATCGACCCGCGCACCGAGCATGAGCTGTCGCGCCGCCCGGCCCTCGACGAGCCCTTCTCGGCGCTCGTCTTCAAGGTCATGTCCGACCCGTACGTCGGCAAGCTGACGTACTTCCGCGTCTACTCGGGCCAGCTGAAGGCCGGCGACCGCGTGCTGAACACGAGCACCGGCAAGGCGGAGCGCATCGGCCGCATCCTGCAGATGCACGCGAACCACCGCGAGGAGCGCGAGACGATTGGGGCGGGCGAGATCGCGGCAGGCGTCGGCATCAAGAACTCGACCACGGGCGACACGCTGGCGATCGACACGGCGCCGATCGTGCTCGAGTCGATGGACTTCCCCGAGCCGGTGATCGCCGTCGCGATCGAGCCGAAGACGAAGGCCGACCAGGACAAGCTCGGTGCGGGCCTGCAGCGCCTCGCCGAAGAGGACCCGACCTTCCGCGTGCAGACGGACGACGAGACGGGGCAGACGCTCATCTCGGGCATGGGCGAGCTCCACCTCGAGATCATCGTGGACCGCCTGCTGCGCGAGTTCTCGGTCGACGCCAACGTCGGCCGGCCGCAGGTCGCCTACCGCGAGACCTTCGGGCGGCCTGTCGCGAAGATCGAGGGCAAGTTCGTGCGACAGACCGGCGGCCGCGGCCAGTACGGCCACGCGGTGATCAACGCCGAGCCGACCGAGCCAGGCGAGGGCTACGAGTTCCTCGACAAGATCGTCGGCGGCAAGATCCCGCGCGAGTACATCGGCCCGGTCGACCTCGGCATCCAGGAGGCGATGGAGTCCGGCATCCTCGCCGGCTACCCGGTCGTCGACGTCCGCATCGAGCTGGTCGACGGCTCGTTCCACGACGTCGACTCCAGCGAGATCGCGTTCAAGGTCGCCGGCTCGATGGCGTTCAAGGAGGCCATGAAGCGCTCGAAGCCGAAGCTGCTCGAGCCCGTGATGGCCGTCGAGGTCGTCACCCCCGAGGACTACCTCGGCGACGTGATGGGCGACCTCAACTCGCGCCGCGGGCGCGTTGAGGGCCTGGAGCCGCGCGGCAACGCGCAGGCGATCAAGGCGCGCGTCCCGCTCGCAACCATGTTTGGCTACGCAACCGACCTGCGCTCGACGACGCAGGGCCGGGCCACCTTCACCATGCAGTTCGATCGCTACGAGGAAGTGCCTCAGTCGATCGCGGGCGAGCTCGTCGACTCGCAGAGCTAAACGGAAGGAAAGGAACGAATGGGCAAGCAGAAGTTCGAGCGGACGAAGCCGCATCTGAACGTCGGCACGATCGGTCACATCGACCACGGCAAGACGACGCTCACCGCCGCGATCACCAAGGTGCTCGCGGAGAAGGGCG
Organism: Gaiellaceae bacterium; assembly: GCA_035535855.1. Classification (GTDB taxonomy): domain Bacteria; phylum Actinomycetota; class Thermoleophilia; order Gaiellales; family Gaiellaceae; genus AC-32. The sequence goes on along the minus strand of DATLPH010000189.1, from coordinate 980 downwards.
GCAACACGACCATCAAGTCGTTCGAGGAGATCGACAACGCGCCGGAGGAGAAGCAGCGCGGCATCACGATCAACACCTCGCACGTCGAGTACGAGACGGAGAACCGTCACTACGCGCACGTCGACTGCCCCGGCCACGCCGACTACATCAAGAACATGATCACGGGAGCCGCGCAGATGGACGGCGCGATCCTGGTGGTCTCGGCCGCCGATGGCCCGATGCCGCAGACGCGGGAGCACATCCTGCTCGCGCGCCAGGTCGAGGTGCCCTACATCGTCGTCTTCCTCAACAAGGCCGACATGGTCGACGACCCCGAGCTGCTCGAGCTGGTCGAGATGGAGGTCCGCGAGCTCCTCTCGAAGTACGAGTTCCCGGGCGACGACATCCCGATCGTCACCGGCTCGGCGCTGAAGGCGCTCGAGGGCGACGAGGAGGCCGCCGGCAAGATCCTCGAGCTGATGGAGCAGGTGGACGCCTACATCCCGGAGCCCACCCGCGACACCGACAAGCCGTTCCTGATGCCGATCGAGGACGTCTTCACGATCACCGGCCGAGGCACCGTCGTGACCGGCCGCATCGAGCAGGGCAAGATCGAGTCGGGCAACGAGGTCGAGATCGTCGGGATCCACGACAAGGTCGAGAAGACCGTCGTCACCGGACTCGAGATGTTCCAGAAGACGCTCGACTACGCCCAGGCCGGCGACAACGCGGGCGCACTCCTGCGCGGAACCAAGCGCGAGGAGGTCGAGCGCGGGCAGGTGCTGGCGAAGCCGGGCTCGATCACGCCGCACACGCAGTTCAAGGCGGAGGTCTACGTCCTCTCCAAGGACGAGGGCGGACGGCACACGCCGTTCTTCAACAACTACCGCCCGCAGTTCTACTTCCGCACGACGGACGTGACCGGCGCGATCAAGCTCCCGGAGGGCCAGGAGATGGTCATGCCGGGCGACAACACGAACATGGAGATCGAGCTGATCCAG
>DATLPH010000188.1:0-4497 GCA_035535855.1 Gaiellaceae bacterium | reverse complement strand
GCGGCCAGGGCGACGGGGGAGTCGAGCAGGGCGTAGCCGATCGTCTGCGGGCGGGTGGCCATCTCGATGTAGTAGCCGTTTCCTGACTGCCCGAAGGTGGCGATCTGCGCGGCCGCGGCGCGTTCCTCGTCGGTGTCGGTCGGCATGGTGCCGCTCAGCGCCGGCACGAGCAGGTTCGTGTGGATGCCGATCAGCCCCTCGGGTGCCTGGCGGCCCATCGTGTCGGTGACGCCGGCGCCCACGTCGCCGCCCTGGGCCACGTAGCGCGTATAGCCGAGGCGGCGCATGAGCTCGGCCCAGGCCCGTGCGGTCCGGCCCAGGTCCCAGCCGACCTCGCCCGGCTCGCCCGAGAAGCCGTACCCGGGCAGGGACGGAAGCACGAGGTGGAAGGCATCCTCGGCGCTGCCGCCGTGCGCGGACGGGTCGGTGAGCGGTCCGACGGTGTCGAGCAGCTCGATGACCGAGCCGGGCCAACCGTGGGTCATGATCAACGGCAGCGCGTTCTGGTAAGCCGACTGCACGTGGATGAAGTGGATGTCGACGCCGTCGATCTCGGTCGTGAACTGCGGCAACGCGTTGAGCTTCGCCTCGGCCCTGCGCCAGTCGTAGTCGGCCTCCCAGTAGCGCGCGAGCTCCTGAATCGTCGCCAACTGCACGCCCTGCGACCGATCGGTGACCAGCTCCCCGGAGGGCAGGCGCGTCGCGGCGATCCGGCGGCGCAGCTCGGCGAGCTTCTCTTCGGGAATGTCGACGTGGAAAGGACGGATGTCGGTGGCGGTCTGGGCGGTGGTGCTCATCACGACCTCCCTGGTTGGTAGGTGCGGTTCCGGATGACCTCTCTTCGCTTTGGGGACGTCTATGCCGCGGCGCCGGCGAAGAAGTCGATCAGCAGCTGGTTGACGCGCTCGGCCTCGTCGTGATGCACCCAGTGCGACGCGTCGGGCAGGCGCTCGACGCCGTCGAGATTGGGTACGTCGTCGCGTTCGGGCTCGGCGAGTTCGGAGCCGAGGTAGGAATCGCGCTCCCCCCAGATGACCAGTGTCGGCGCCGAGATCGGGCGAAGCTTCGCTGCGGCTTCCTTCTGCGACTGTCTCACCGAGGCGCGGTAGTAGTTGATCATCCCCGACGCTGCTCCTGGCTGCGACCACGCCTCGACGTAGCGTTCGATTTCCTGCGGCGTGTAAGACGGGTTCGCGTCCTGCAGGAAGTGTCGGAAGAAGTGCCAGTCTCTGAGGTGCACCACGTCCTCGGGCAGTCCCGGTACCGCAAAGAAGAAGAAGTACCAGGACTTCCGGAGCTGGCTCGGGTGGTGCAGTCCCTCCGAGAGCCGTCGCGGATGGGCCGCGTTGAGGATGGCGAGCCGGTCGACCACCTCGGGGTGGTTCATCGCGGTGGTCCAGGCGATGGATCCGCCCCAGTCGTGACCGACCAAGAGCGCGGACTCGGCACCGAGCTCTCCGATGAGGCCGCGGATGTCGTCGGCGAGCAGGTCGACGGCGTAGTCCTCGAAGCCCTCCGGCTTCGATGACAAGTTGTAGCCACGCGTGTCGGGGGCGACGACCCGAAAACCCGCCGCCGCGAGCGGCTCGATCTGTAGCCGCCAACCGAACCAGAACTCCGGGAAGCCGTGCAGCAGAACGACCAGCGGGCCGTCACCGGCCTCGACGTAATGCAAGGTCTGATCGCCGACCTCGGCGTAACCCTCCCGTAGCTCGATCCCGACGTCAGGGAGCAGGCTGGTGGTGGTCATGAGGACCTCCTTGGGGTAGGGACCTGGGCGCGAGACTACGCCCGCCGGTTTGGAGAAGCAACAGCCGTCACCAGATCGCCGCGACACAGGCGCCCACGCCGGCACGACGTTCGAGTCACATACCTGCACGCTGGCCGCGGCGGAGCCCGCGCGATGCGTTACCCGTCGATCGGCTGCGGCTGCCTCGCACGCCGGAGGCTGAGCGCGCCGGTCCCCAGGGCGACGCCGCCGAGGATCAATGCGAGGCCCCCGAACGCGGTTGCGCCGAAGCGCTCGCCGAGGAAGATCGCGCCATAGGCGAGAGCGATCGGCGGGATCAGGTAGGTGACGAGTGAGGCATAGGCGGCGCCGGCGCCGGTGATCAGGCCGAAGAACAGGAGGTACGCGAGCGCCGTCCCGGGCACGCCTAGCGCGACGACGCACCCGATCGTCTTCCAGCTCGGCATGTGGGCCGGCGCCTCGGCCACGCCGAACGGCAAGGCGACGATCGTTGCGATCGCCGTCGACGCGAACGCGACGACGATCGGCCGGGCGCTCTTCAGGTACCGGCCGGTGAGCAGGCCTCCGAGCCCGTAGCAGAACGCCATCCCGACGACCGCGAGCGCCCCGAGTGCCTTCCCTTCCGGCTGCGCGCCCACGAGCAGCGCGACGCCGACGAAGCCCACCGCCACGCCCACCAGCCGCACGCCGGTCACGCGCACCTCGCGGAAGGCGACGAAGGCGATCACCGCGTTGAAGATCGGGACGGAGGCCTGGATGATCGACGCGAGGCCGGAGTCGATCCGCGTCTCGCCCCAGGACAGCAGCCAGAACGGAATCGCCGTGTTGACGAGCGCGACCACGACCAGCCAGCCGGCGTACGCGCGCAGCTGCCGCAGCGTCTCGCCGGTGCCGACCACGAACGGCACCAGCAGCCCGAGCGTGATCGCCGCGAGCCCGAGCCGCCCCACGATCAGCGTCGCTGGGGTCAGCTCGCGGACGGCGACCTTGATGAAGAGGAACGATGCTCCCCAGAGCATGGCGAGCCCGAGCAGCATCGCGAGGTGACGCCGGTTCACACGCATCGAGCGGCTGAGATTGGCCTCATTCGAATCGACCGGTCATTTCAGACGGATGCACGCGCAAAGCGCGTCCGTCCTGATGTCGGCATCGCAAGCGATGCCTTAGTAACGAGCGCTCGACCTGTCCTGTGAGGCGACTAGACTCGTCTCTCTGACGAGGGTCTCTGAACAGTCGTTGCACGAGGCGCTCGGCCTCACCAACTCCGAGTACTCCCGCATCGCGGATTTGGTCGCGCGGGAGCCCAACCACTTCGAGCTCGCGGTCTTCTCGCTGCTGTGGTCCGAGCATTGCGGCTACAAGCATTCCGCACGGCTGCTGAAGCGACTCCCCTCCTCCGGCGAGCGCGTCCTGCAGGGGCCGGGAGAGAACGCGGGCGTGATCGACCTCGGCGACGGCGAGGCGGTCGCGTTCAAGGTCGAGAGCCACAACCACCCGAGCGCGGTCGAGCCGTTCCAGGGCGCGGCCACCGGCGTCGGCGGGATCCTGCGCGACATCGTCGCGATGGGCGCACGGCCCGTGGCGCTGCTCGACGGGCTCCGCTTCGGCGCGCCCGACTGGAGCTTCCGCCGGGCGGTCGCGGGGATCGGCCACTACGGCAACTGCGTCGGCGTCCCCACGGTCGGCGGCGAGGCGGTCTTCGACGAGGCTTACGCGGGGAACTGCCTGGTCAATGCGATGTGCGTCGGCCTCCTGCCTGCCGAACGAGTTACACGCGCGGGCGCGCGCGGCACCGGGAACGTCCTCGTCCTCTACGGAGCGACCACGGGCCGCGACGGGATCGGCGGCGCCTCGGTGCTCGCAAGCCAGGAGCTTGGCGAAGGTTCGGCCGAGAAGCGCCCCTCCGTCCAGGTCGGCGACCCGTTCACCGGCAAGAAGCTGATCGAGGCCTCGCTCGAGCTCGTCGAGGCCGGGCTCGTCGAGTCGCTGCAGGACTGCGGCGCCGCCGGGCTCGCGTCCTCGCTCGCCGAGATGGCGCGGGACGGGGCCGGGGTCAACGTCCACCTCGACCGCGTCCCGCTGCGCGAGGAGGAGATGGAGCCGTGGGAGGTGATGATCTCCGAGAGCCAGGAGCGGATGGTGGCCGTCGTGCGGCCGGAGCGGCTCGCCGAGGTCGAAGCCGTGCTCGCGCGCTGGGAGCTTCACCACGCGCCGATCGGCGAGGTCACCGACACCGAGGAGCTGCGCGCTTTCTGGGACGACGAGCTCATCGGCGAGATCCCCGCCAGCTTCCTCACGGACGAGTGCCCGCGCTACGAAGTCGACCGGCTCGAGGCGGCCCGGCCGCGCGCCGAGGTCGACCCGGTCAACCTGGAGCCCAAGGAGTGGATCTACGAGCAGTACGACCAGCTCGTCCTCTCGCGCACGGTGCGGCGGCCCGGCCTCGGCGCGGCGGTGCTGCAGCTGCGGCCGTCCTGGCGCGGGCTCGCGGTCTCGCTCGACGGGCCTCCGCTCGGCGAGCGTGAGCCGCGCGCGGCCGGGAGGCAGGCCGTGCTCGACGCGGCGCGCAACGTCGCCTGCGCCGGCGGCGAGCCGCTCGCGCTGACGGATTGCCTCAACTTCGGCAATCCCGAGAAGCCCGAGATCGGCTGGGAGCTGGCCGAGGCGATCGAGGGGATCGCCGAGACGGCGGAGGCGCTCGGGATTCCGGTCGTCTCGGGCAACGTCTCGCTCTACAACGAGACCGA
>DATLPH010000187.1:0-9389 GCA_035535855.1 Gaiellaceae bacterium | reverse complement strand
GAGAAGAACGTCCACGTCGGCCCTTCGGACTACGTGCCGTGGCTCGAGGACCGCAAATGGGCCTACATCCGGCTCGAGGGCACCTCGTTCGGCGACGTGCCGCTGAACGCCGAGCTGAAGATCGAGGTCTGGGACTCCCCGAATTCGGCCGGTGTCGTGATCGACGCGGTGCGGCTCGCCAAGCTCGCGCTGAACAACGGCATCTCGGGCACGCTCGCCGCTCCGAGCTCGTACCTGATGAAGTCGCCACCGGTTCAGCATCCGGACGAGGAGGCGCGCGACCTGACGGAGGAGTTCATCCGCAAGCACGAGCGCAAGCAGGCGAAGAAGGCCGCAGCGAAGGCCTGAGCCCGCTGCGCGGGACTAGACTCGGCGCGTGGGTTTGCGCGTCTGTCTGGTCACGCCGTTCGCCTGGTCGAGGCCACACGACGTCAACGAGCACGTGGCCGGGATCGCGCACGAGCTGCGCGAGCTCGGCCACGACGTCACCGTCCTGGCTCCCTCGACGCGGGCTGCCGACCTGATCGAAGGCCGGCGAGCGCTGCTGGACGGCGCGGACGCGCAGGTGATCGCCCTCGGCCCGGCCGTGCCGATCTCGCGGCGCAGCCGGATGGGCGTTCCCGTAGGAGTGCGGGCGAACCTGGCTCTCGCGCTCGGGCGCGGCGGCTACGACGTCGTGCACGGGTTCGAGCCGGGCTTGCCTAGCCTCTCGTACCTCGCGCTGCGCGACGCGCACGCGTTCGCGGTCGCGACCTTCCTCTCGCCCGAGCGGCTCGGCTACCCGCCCGGCCGCGCCCAGCGCGAGCGGCTGCTCGGGCGGATCGACGCTCTCGTCGCGGCTTCGGAGGAGACAGCCGAGGCGGCGGCGGAGCGCCTCCCCGGCGACTACCGCGTCGTCTCGCCCGGGGTCGATCTCGAGCTGTTCAGACCCGGGCGGAAACGCAACCTGGTCGTGCTCGAGTGGCGGCCGGGCGAACGCGCGCTGACCCGGGCCGTCGTCCGCGCCGTGGCGCAGCTGCCGGGTTGGGAGCTCGTCTTCCTGCGAACGAAGCCGCTCGCGGGCCGGCCGACGCTGCCGCGCTCGCTGCGCGGGCGCGCCGCCGTGCGCACGCTGCGCGACGGCCAGACGCGGGCTCCGTTGCTGAACGAGACCTCGATCTTCGTGCCGGCCCCCGAGGGCCTCGGCCGGGTCGCGCTCGAGGCAGCCGCTTCGGCCGCGGCGATCGTCGCAATGCCCGGTCTCACCGAACAGCCGGAGCTGGCCGCAGCGGCGATCCTGCGACTGGCCGAGGACGACGCGTACCAGGAGCGCGAAGCCGCCGCGGCTCGAGCAGGCGCCGAGGGCCAGAGCTTCGCCGCGGTCGCACGCGAGCTCGACGAGGTCTACCGCGGCCTCGCCCGCCGCAGGCGCGCTCGAGTCGACGAGCCCCTGTCCGACCGCGACTGGATCCTGGCCGACCTCCACCTCCACACCTCGTGGTCGCACGACTGTCAGATTCCAGTCGAGGAGCTGCTCGACCACGCGGGGGCCCAGGGACTCGGCGCGATCGCCGTCACCGACCACAACGTCTTCGGCGGCGCGCAGGAGGCCGTCGAGCTTGCCAAGACCCGCGACCTCGTCGTGATCCCGGGCGAGGAAGTCAAGACCGAGGACCAGGGCGAGGTGATCGGCCTCTTCCTCTCGGAGGAGATCCCGCGCGGGCAGTCGTTCGGCGAGACCGTCGACGCGATCCGCGCGCAGGGCGGCGTCGTCTACCTCCCCCACCCCTTCGACCGCCTGCACGCGATCCCCGAGCCCGCCACGCTCCACCGCCACCTCGCCCAGGTGGACGTGCTCGAGGTCTACAACGCGCGTTTGTTGTTCGAGGCGTACAACGACGAGGCGCTGCGCTTCGCGCGCAAGTACGACCTGACGATGGGCGCCGGCTCCGACGCGCACGTCCTCCAGGGCGTCGGCACCGGTGCGGTGCGGATGCGCGCCTTCGAGGGGCCCGAGGAGTTCCTCGTCAGCCTGCGCACGGCGCAGGTCATGAGGCGGCCGCGCTCGCTCCTCTACCTGCAGTCCCTCAAGTGGGCGGCGCAGGCCAAGGAAAGGGTTCGCTAGCCGAGAACAGGGGTTGTGCCCAGTGCCTGCCGTGTCTGACGAGATCTTCGAGAAGTACCTGCAAAAAGCGATCGCCGAGACGAACGAGCTCGGCGATGAGATCGCGCACGCCGCACACGAGGGCCAGGTGCCCGTGCTGGGCTCGGGCCATCCGCTCGCAGACGTCTTCCTGCTGAAGCACGACCCGAAGCCGGCCGAGGTGCAGGAGGGGGTCGCGTTCTACGGCCGCACCGGCCAGGCGCTGCTGAAGTCGCTGCAGCGGCTGCACGTCGACCCGCTGGCGATCTACGGGACGAACTGCCTCAAGCTCGTGGGCGGCGACGAGGAAGAGGCGCGCCCGTGGCTCGCGCGCGAGCTCCACATCGTCCAGCCGAAGCTCGTGGTCGTGATGGGCGACGAGGCGCTCGCCTTCCTCAACTCGCTCGAGTTCCCGCTCGCCGACCCTCTGGAGCCGAAAACCGGTGAGCTGCAGCGCTTCACGCCCACCATCCAGGCGCTCTTCGTGCCCGACATCGACGAGTCGCTCGACGAGGCCCCGGCGAAGACCCGCTTCTGGAGCGCCTTCAAGACCCTCGGTCCGTGGTGGGCCGAGCTGCCTCCCTACTGAGCCGGCGGGCGGCGGAGTTCGCGGCGCTCGCCGCGCTCGTCGCCGTCTACTACGGCACCCACCAGTGGTGGTTCGAGCTCACCCTCTGGGGCGATCTCGCGTGGCTCTGCTTCCTGCTGATCCCAGCGGTGTTCGGGCTCGTCTGGTTCATCCTGCCGCTGTGGCGCGCTCCGGTGCAGCAGCTGCTCGGCCTCGCAGTCGCCTGCGGCGTCGCCGCGATCGTCCTCCAGTGGACGGGCGCGGGCGTGATCGCGAATTTCGCCAAGCTCGCGACGATGACCTTTGCGGGGTGGTGCTTCCTGCGCTTCTTCGAGGAGCTCAGCTGGGTCGTGCTCGTCGCACTGATCGTGCCGTGGGTCGACTCGTACTCGGTCTGGCGGGGACCGACGAAGACGATCGTTACGGAGAAGCCGGAGGTGTTCTCTGCCCTCTCGTTCACCTTCCCCGTTCCCGGCCAGGACGGGGGCGCGAAGCTCGGGCTGCCCGACCTGCTGTTCTTCTCGCTCTACCTCGGCGCCAGCGCGCGGTGGAACCTGCGAACCGGCTGGACCTGGGTGTGCCTGACCGCCTCGCTCGGCGGGACGATGGCGCTGGCGACCTGGCTCGACGTCGACGGCCTTCCCGCGCTGCCGCTGCTCTCGGTGGGCTTCCTGCTGCCCAACGCGGATCTGCTCTGGCGGGCGGTCAGGGATCGAGGCGCCAGAGATCCCCGTCGAAGTCCGACGTGACCCAGGCCGAGCCGGCCGCTTCGGCGACGGCCAGCGGGCTGCCGCCGACGTGGATCGTGCGCGTGACCGAATTGGTCGCCGTGTCGACGACCGAGACGGTGCTGTCGTCGATGTTCGGCACCCAGAGCTTGCCGCCGATCAACGTGGTCGCAAGCGGGTTCGCGCCGACGGTCACGGTCGCCTCGATCGCGAGCGTCGCGGGATCGACCCGGTAGATCTTGCCCGTCTCGCTGGAGACCCAGAGCGCGTCCGAGGACGCGGTGATCCAGTCCGCCTTCGGAATCGTGATGCGCCGCTCGACCCGATTGCGCCTGGGGTTGATGCGGATCAGGCGGCCACGCCCGTAGTCGGCGACCCAGACTTTGCCGAAGGCGACGAGGATGCCGTTCGGGCCGCCTCCGACGCGGATCGTCTTGATCACCTTGTTGCGCTTCGGGCCGATGCGACTGACGGTTCCCGAGCCCTCGTTCGAGACCCACACCGAGCCGCCGCCGAAGGCGAGCGCATACGGGCTGCTGCCGACCGAGATCCGTGCCTGCCTGCGCTTGGTCACCGCGTTCAGGCGCGTCACCCGGCCCGCGTTGCGCGAGCCGACCCAGACGCTCCCGGCCCCGTAGGCGAGGCCGAACGGGCTGCCCGGCACGGCCACGCGCCACTTCACGGTGCCGGCGACTGGGTCGACGCGGATGACGTGGTTGTCCAGGCGGTCGGTGACCCAGAGCGCGCCGGCGGCGGAGCGGACGAACGACGCCGAGATGCCGACGTGCACCTTTGCCGGCCCCGCGGCCCCCGCGGCAGCGCCGCAGGTCATCCCGACCACTAGACCCAAGACCGTTCGACGGAGTAGAGTTACCACAACCTTGAACTACATTACCACAAGGTTGTTCTAGTGGCCGAGACGGGTCCCGACACGATTCTGCTCGACCTGTTCCGGACGAACCAGGTGCGCGAGCGCATGATCGAGTCCGCCCTGGAGGGGCTCAAGCTGCCGCCGGAGGATTACCCCTTCTACGTGATCGTCGGGGCCGAGGGCCCTTGGACGCCGACGGCGCTCGCCGCCCGTCTGGTGATGCCGCTCTCGACCGTGCTCTTCCGCGTCGGCCGGCTCGAGCAGCGAGGTCACATCGAGCGGCTGCCCAACGCGAACGACCGGCGCTCGTACCTGATCCGCCTGACCAAGGACGGCGAGCGGCTGCTCGGCCAGGCGCGGCCAAGGTTCCGTGCGCTCGCCGAGGCCGTGGAAGAACGGCTCGGCGCCGAACGCGTCGACGGCCTCCGCGACGGGCTCACCGAGCTCCGCGGCGCGATCGAGGCGGAGCTCAGCTCCGAGTGAGCAGCGCGACCGCCTCGACGTGCGGCGTGTGCGGGAACATGTCCACCGGCCGCACACGCTCCAGCCGGTAGCCCCACTCCTTCTGCAGCTCCTTGACGTTGGCCGCGAGCGTCGTCGGGTTGCACGAGACGTAGACGAGCCGCGAGGCCTCCAGCCGCGCGAGGCGCCGCAGCGCCTTTCCGGAGAGCCCTGCCCGCGGCGGGTCGACGACGGCCACGTCGGGCCGCCCCGCGCGGTCGGCCAGCTCCTCCAGCGACGCGCCGACCTCGCCTGCGAAGAACGCGGCGTTGGCGATCCCGTTCAGGTCGGCGTTCTCGAGCGCGCAGGCGACGGACTCCTCGGAGACCTCGACTCCCCACACGGTCAGCGCCTGCGAGGCCAGCGTCAGCCCGATCGTCCCGATCCCGCAGTAGAGGTCGTAGACCGTCTCGCTGCCGGTCAGCGCGGCGTACTCGCCGGCAAGCTCGTACAGGCGCTCAGCCATGCGAGTGTTCGTCTGCAGGAACGCGTTCGGTCGGACGCGGAAGCGCAGGCCGCAGAGCTCTTCCTCGATCGCGTCCTCGCCCCAGAGCAGGGTCGTGGGCAGGTTCGTCACCTCCGCCTGCGACTCGTTCACGGCCCAGTGGATCGAGCGCACCTCCGGGAAGCGGCGCAGCACCTCGACCAGCTCGTCGCGGTCGAACTTCTCGCCGCCCGCGGTCACGAGCTGCACCAGCAGCTGGCCGGTGTTGCGGCCCTCGCGCAGCACGAGATGGCGCAGGTAGCCAGTGTGCTCGCCCTGGTCGTAGGCCTCGAGTCGCTCCGCCCGCGCCCAGTCGCGCACGGCGTCGCGGACCGCATTGCCGAGGTCGGTCGTGAGCCAGCACTTCGAGATGTCGAGCACCTCGTCCCAGCGGCCGGCCTTGTGAAAGCCGAGGGCGGGTCCGTCAGGTGTCTGCGTGAACGAGTACTCGAGCTTGTTGCGGTAGTGGAAGACCTCCTCGGCCGGGACGATCGGCTCGAGCGGAGGCTCGGCCACGCCGCCCAGGCGCCGCAGGGCGTCGGCGACCTGCGCCTCCTTCGCCGCCACCTGGGCCCCGTAGTCGAGATCCTGGAAGCGGCAACCGCCACACGCGGGGTAGTGCCGGCACGGAGCCTCGACGCGCTGAGCGCTCGGCTCGAGCACCTCGACCGCGAGCGCCTCGGCGTGGTTGCGCTTCACCTTCGTCACGCGCGCGCGCACGCGGTCGCCCGGGAGCCCACGCCGCACGAAGACGACGAAGCCGTTCAGGCGCGCGACGCCGTTCCCACCGTAGGCGAGCGTGTCGATCGAGAGCTCGAGCTCCTGGTCTCGCGCAACGGGGGCGGCCATGCCGTCCAGCCTAGGAGAAGCGCGGGTGCAGCGGGAGGATCAGAGGCGGGCGCGGCTTCTGGCGGAAGTTGAAGTCCGAGGCGAGGTTCCCAAGCACCGGCACGTTCTCGCGCACGGTCGGGCGAGGATCGGGCCGCCCGTCGCTGCGTGGGTCGAGCCGGGCTGAGCGCAGGAAGTCGTCCTCGATGAACTTCGCGTAGGCGTCGAAGCTCAGCACCTGGTGGTCGACAAAGCCACGCCGTGCGTAAGGCGAGATCACGAGCCCGGGCACACGCAGCCCGTAGCCGTTCACATCGACCTTCGGCGGCTCGACGTGGTCGTAGAAGCCACCCCAGTCGTCCCAGGCGAGGAAGATCGCCGTAGAGCGCCAGTCGCGGCTGCGCATGATCGCGTTCACAACGCTCGTGACGAAGCTTTGGCCCCTGCTGACGAGACTCGGCGGGTGCTCGCTCACGCGGTTGCTGGGGATCACCCAAGAGACCGCGGGCAATGCCCCTCGGCGCGCGAGGCCGAAGAGCCGCCGCATCGGCGTCACATTGCGGAGCTGATGGTCGGCCCTGAGGGTGTCGAACCAGGGCAGCGGGTTCCAGATCCCGGGCGTGCCGGCGCTCTGCTTCGGGGGCCGGCAGACCATCCCGTCGTCGTCGCAGTCGGGCTGCGCTCCCTTGACGATGAAGTAGCGCCAGGAGACGCGGTTCCTGTGCAGGAGGTAGGTGAGGTCGGTCCAGGCGTAGTCGGGCTTTCTGCCAGTGGGGTTCTGCGGCTCGTGCGGCGGCGCGAGCGGGTTCTCGAGGGCGTTGACGCAGCTCGCCGGGTCGGCGCGGCGGCTGCACCTCGCCGACCACTCCGAGACCATGAACAGGTGGGCCGGCAGGCTCCAGGAGGTGTCCGGCTGGAACATGTGGTCCTGGAGGACGAAGTTGCGCGCGTAGGCCCAGTAGTTCGGGATCTCGCGGCGATCGTGGTAGCCCATCACGTCCGGGTTCGAGGCGCCGAGCGAGCAGAGCGGCGCATCCGGGCTGACCGAGCAGCCGGCGGTGAGCCCGCGCCGAGCCTGGCGGATGAAGCCGTCCATCTTCCCGCCGTTGATGTCGCGCATCGCGTCGAGATGCTCGTGCGGCCCGCCGCTGTTCCGGTTGCGCGAGTCGTGGAACGGATACACGCAGACACCGATTTTCGGGTCGTGCACACAGACGGTGAACCGGCCGTTTCGACGCGGGAGGCCGTCAGCGCCGGGATACGTACCGAAGTAGGAGTCGAACGAGCGGTTCTCCTGCATGATCACGACAACGTGCCGGATCTTGTGAATGCCCGCGAGCGGATGGGCATCCGGCCGTTCGGTGCGCGAGAAGAAGACCGTTCCCGCCACGGCCGCGACGGAGAGCGCGAACACGATCGGCAGCCGGCCGGGCACGGCCGAAACCTAGGAGCCGTGCGTTGAGATCAGATGAAGCGCGGGTTGTGCTTCAGCGAAGCGCAGTCACGTAGACCTTGCGCTCGCGCGGCCCGTCGAACTCGCAGAAGAAGATGCCCTGGTAGCGGCCGAGGGCGAGCTTGCCCTCCTGCAGCGGCACCAGCACCTCCGGGCTCATGAGCGAGGCGCGCATGTGCGAGGGCGCGTTCGGGCCGTCGGCGTCGTCGTGCCGCCAGCTCCAGCCGTCCTCGACGATCTTCTCCATCGCCTCCTCGAGGTCGTTGGCGAGCACCGGGTCGATGTCCTCGTTGATCGTGACGCCGGCCGTCGTGTGCGGCACGTAGACGAGGGCGGCGGCAGCGCCGTTCGCGCCGTTCAGCGCTTCCTCGACCTGCGGCGTGATGTCGAGCAGCTGCGTCCGCCGCTCGGTCCGGAGGCTGATCTCTCGCACCCCGATATCCTACGGCCTATGCCGAGCGCCTCGCCGCCGCCGCCCGACCTCGACGCCTACCGCGCGGGCGCCGACCGCTTCATCGCCGAGCTCGACGAGGAGTACTACCTCCATTACGCGGGCCTCAAGGACCGGCTCGAGCTCGAGGAGATCTACGAGCGGCACTCCGCGCTGACGCAGCTGGAGCAGGTGCAGGCGATCGGAGCAGCGGTGGACGGCGACCGCGGCGTCCGCGAGTTGTGGCATTTCGGCTGCGAGGGCTACCTCGGCAACCTCACGCGCGAGCACGCGGAGAAGCTGGCCGGAATCGAGGCCGAGCTGGAGGTGGCGGTCGACGGCGAGCAGATCCCGTTCCGGATGCTGCGCCCGGAGATGGCGAACGAGCCCGACCGCGGCCGGCGCGAGAAGCTCGACCGGGCGATGTGGGAGGCGACCGAGGAGCACCTCAACCCGATCTACCTCGACGGTGTCGAGATCGTCAGGAGAGAGCTCCCCGCGCTCGGCGCAGCGAGCTATGTGGAGCTCTACGAGCGCTTCGGCTTCCGGCTGAGGGAGCTCGCGGCGCAGTGCGAGGCGTTCCTCGCCGACACCGAGCGGCTGTACGAGGACACCCTCGGCCGTGCGTCACGCGAGCTGCTCGGGCTCTCGCTGGACGAGATGGAGCGCTGGGACCTGCAACGCATGATCCGCTCGCCGCAGTGGGACGAAGGCTTCCCGGGCGACAAGATGGTGCCCGCGCTGAAGGCGACCCTCGCAGACCTCGGGATCGACCTCGACAGCCAGGAGAACATCAAGCTCGACATCGAGCAGCGGCCGCAGAAGACGCCACGCGCGTTCTGCTCGCCGATCGAGGTCCCCGACAAGGTGATGCTCGTGATCCAGCCGATCGGCGGCGCCGACGACTGGCGCGCGTTCTTCCACGAGGCCGGCCACGCCGAGCACTTCGGCAACACCTCGCGCGACCTCGCGATGGAGGAGAAGCGGCTCGGCGACGTCGCCGTCACCGAGGGCTGGGCGATGCTGATGCAGCACCTGACCGACGAGCCGGCCTGGCTGACCCGCAAGCTCGACTTCCCGCGGCCCGACGAGTACGCGGCCGAGGGGATGCTCTGGCTGCTGTTCTTCGTCCGCCGCTACTCGGCCAAGCTGCTCTACGAGCTCGAGTTCCACTCCGCCGACGACATCAGCGGCATGTCGAAGCGCTACGCGGAGCTGCTCGGGGACGCGCTCAAGTTCGAGATCGCCGAGGCAAACTACCTCGCCGACATGGACTCCGGCTTCTACGTCACCTCGTACCTGCGCTCGTGGGCATTCGAGTCACAGCTCCGCGACCACCTCCGCGAGCGCTTTGGCAACGACTGGTTCGCCAGGCGCGAGGCGGGGTCGCTCCTGCAGGAGCTG
>DATLPH010000186.1:0-2954 GCA_035535855.1 Gaiellaceae bacterium | reverse complement strand
GTCTCTGCGGACGCGATGCAGGTCTACCGCGGGCTCCCGATCCTGACCAACCAATCCGAGTTCCCGGCGCGGCTGGTCGGCATTCTCGGGCTCGACGAGGAGGGCTCGGTCGCCGACTACCAGCGCCTCGCGCAGGCCGCGGTCGACGAGATCCTCGCGGCGGGCCGCACGCCAATCGTCGTCGGCGGCACCGGGCTCTACCTGCGCGCCGCGCTCGCCGAGCTCGAGCTGCCGCCGCCGCCCGCCTTGGGCGCGCGCGAGCGGCTCGAGGCGCTCTACGACGAGGCCGGGCCCAAGGCCGCCCACGAGCTGCTCGCCGAGCGCGACCCGGCTGCCGCAGCAGCGGTGCACGCAAACGACCGCCGGCGCGTGGTGCGGGCGCTGGAGCTGGCCGAGGCCGGCTCGAGCCTCAGGCCAGGCGAGGACCGGCTTTGGGGCGACGAGACGCGGCACCCGACGCTCGTCGTCGGCCTCGACGTCGCACCCGCGGAGCTCGAGCGGCGGATCGAAGAGCGCACACGCGCCATGTTCGAGCGCGGAGTCGAGGAGGAGGTGCGCCGTGCGCTCGAGGGGCCGGTCTCGGCCACCGCGCGCACGACCCATGGTCTGACCGAGGTCGCGGAGCTCCCGCGCGAGGAGGCGATCGAGGCCCTGATCGTCCGCACCCGCCGCTACGCCGCGTACCAGCGCAAGTGGATGCGGCGCGTCCCGGGCCTCGTCAACGTCGATGCGAGCCGGCCTCCCGGCGAGGTCGCGGACGAGATCCTGTCGCTGGCCCGGGAGGTTGGTAGCGTGGCGCCCGCCGGATGAGGCTCTCGAAGTGGCACGGCCTGGGCAACGACTACCTGCTCGTGGAGCGGGCCGAGCTCTCCGTCCCGCTCACGCCGGAGCGCGTTCGCCGGATCTGCGACTACCACTTCGGCGTCGGCTCGGACGGGATCCTCGAGGTCGTGTCCGCCAACGGCGATCGCGCCGAGGTCGTGATCTGGAACCCCGACGGCTCGACCGCCGAGCTCTCGGGGAACGGCACCCGCATCGCGGCGCGCTGGCTCGCCCGGCGGGGCGGCAGCGACGAGGTGTGGATCGTCGTCGGCCCGCGCGAGGTCGCCGCCCGCATGCGCGAGGGTCACGAGGTCGAGCAGGGGATGGGCGCGGTCGAGGTCGGCCGGCCGGAGACGATCGACGTCGAAGGCGAGGACGTCGAGCTGACGCCCGTCTCGGTCGGAAACCCGCATGCCGTGATCCGGCGCCACCCAGACCGGGCCGAGCTCCTGCGGCTGGGCCCGCTGGTCGAGCAGCACGAGCGCTTTCCCGAGCGAACGAACGTGCAGCTCGTCCGCGTTGACGACGAGCATGAGCTGACCGTCGGCGTCTGGGAGCGGGGCGCGGGGGAGACCCTCTCCTCCGGCACGAGCGCCGTCGCCGCGAGCGCGGCGGCCGTGGCCAACGGCTGGTGCGAGAGCCCGGTGACCGTTCATCTGGCGGGGGGCGACCTCCACGTCGAGCTGCGCGACGGTGAGGCGACGCTCACGGGCCCCGCCGAAGAGATTTGCCTCGTCGAGCTCGCGGAGGAGTTCGAGCTGTGAGATTCGCTAAGCGACTCGACGCGGTCCCGCCGTACCTCTTCGCGGAGCTCGAGCGCAAGATCGCCGAGAAGCGGCGTGAGGGCGTCGACGTGATCAGCCTCGGCATCGGCGACCCGGACCTGCCGACCCCGCGGGCCGTCGTGGACGCGCTGGCCGAGGGCGCCGCCGACCCGCACACGCACCAGTACCCGACGAACCACGGCTCGGACGAGTTCCGAGAGGCTGCCGCGGGCTTCTACCGGGAGCGCTTCGGCGTCGCGCTCGACGCGGCCTCCGAGGTCGTGCCGGCCCTCGGCGGCAAGGAGGCTGTCGGGCACATCGCGTTTGCGCTGCTCGACCCGGGCGACGTCTGCCTCTCGCCGGACCCCGGCTACCCGCCGTACACGTCGGGGCCGGTCTTCGCGGGCGCCCAGGTGCACTACCTGCCGCTGAGGGCGGAGAACGGTTTCCTGCCCGACCTCGAGTCGATCCCTTCCGAGGTGCTCGCGCGGGCGAACCTACTCTTTCTCGACTACCCGAACAACCCGACCGGCGCGGTGGTCGAGGAGGGCTACTTCGCGCGCGCGGTCGAGCTCGCGCGGGTGAACGACCTGGTCGTCGTGCACGACAACGCCTACTCCGAGCTCTGTTTCGACGGCTACCGCGCGCCGAGCTTCCTCGAGACTCCGGGCGCGAAGGAGGTCGGAGTCGAGATCTTCTCGCTCTCGAAGGGGTGGAACATGACCGGCTGGCGCTCCGGGCTCGTGGCCGGCAACGCCGAGGTCGTCGAACGCTACCGGCAGCTGAAGACCAACCTGGACTCGGGGATGTTCGAGGCCGTCCAGCGCGCGACGGTCGTCGCGTTGACGGAGGCGCGCGAGTTCCCCCGCGAGATGTCGGCGGTCTACGAGCGCCGCCGCGACCTCGTCGCCGAGGCGCTCGCGGCGGTCGGGCTCCACGTCGAGCCCCCCAAGGCGACGCCCTACTTCTGGGTGCCGGTTCCCGAGGGCCACACGTCGGCCTCGTTCAGCGAGCTCGTGCTCGAGCAGGCCGGTGTCGTCGTCTCTCCCGGGCCTGCGTACGGGCCGAGCGGGGAGGGGTTCTTCCGCATCTCGCTGACGGTTCCCGACGAGCGCCTCGAAGAGGCTGTGCAGCGAATTGAGTCTTCGCTGCAGAGCGTCATAATTCAGGCGTGACGACCCGCCAGCCGGATCCTGCTCCGGGTGCCGAGCCCGAGCGCGGCTTCGCGCTCGCGGTGGCGCCGAAGGGTGCCGACGCCGACCTCGCCGAGCTGCGGGAGCTGTCCCGCACCGCCGGCGTCGAGCCGATCGGAGAGCTCGTGCAGCACCGTGAGCGCCCGGATGCTCGCACCTACGTCGGCAAAGGCAA
>DATLPH010000185.1:0-2626 GCA_035535855.1 Gaiellaceae bacterium | reverse complement strand
CCGCCCTGCGGGCCGAAGGTGGCCCAGTACCAGAGCACGCGATCGCCCTTCTTCAGCGTCACTGCGTCGGCGCCGACGGGCGGCGAGACGCCGTTCACCTTGAAGACCCAGCCGCTCGAGGCCGTGGCCGACAAGCGGCCGATCCGGTCGACGTAGCGCCCGAAGGACGCGATCTGGACGTGGTAGTAGAACGCACCCGCGATGCTGGCGGAGTCGAGCGCGTCGAGCGCGGTGGACTTCACCTGGAGCGTCGGCTCGGCGGAGCCGTAGATCGTGCGGGTCTTGCCCTCCACGCGCACGTGCACGCCGAGAGCCGAGGCCGCGGGAACGAGCAGGAGCGCCGCCACGGCGGCGGCCAGGGTGCTCGAGAGTCGCCTTGACACGAATCCTCCCTTCCGCGAGGGGATCGGGTTTGGAGGCGAGCGGCAGGTCTTCTGACTCGGGGCTCCCTCCGGCGCCGCCTTCCCGGCCTCGTGGCCAGTGGCGTCTTGGCGCGGGAGCGTCTCCCCTCACAGCGGCGGGACCGTCCCGGATTCGCACCGGGTTCCCTCACTGCTCGCCTTTCTGGCCAGAGCCTAACATGGCCCTCGTGCGCCTCCCTCGAGCCGTCTCGCTGTGGGCACCGGTCGTCCTCTGGGCGGCGGTGATCTTCGCCCTCTCCTCGGTCCCGAACCTCGCGACCGACCTCGGCGTCTGGGACACCGTCCTGCGCAAGTGCGCGCACGCGAGCGAGTACGCGGTGCTCGTGCTGCTGCTCTTCCGCGCACTAGGGCGCGAGCTACCCGCCTTCCTGATCGGGCTCGCCTACGCGGTCACGGACGAGCTACACCAGCAGTTCGTGCGCGGGAGGCACGCCTCGCCGTTCGACGTCTCGATGGACGCTGCGGGCCTCGCGCTCGGCCTGCTGCTCCTGCACGCGACCCGGCTCTGGGCCTCCTCGCGCTCCGTACAATCCCAGCGTGGCTGACGGGAAGACACTCGACGACCGGCAGCTCGACGCGGTGCTCGAGCGGCTCGACGGCCTGCGCGCCGAGCTACAGCAGCTGAACCGTCGGCTCGACAACACGGAGGGCTACCTCGCCCTCGCGCACGAGCTGCGCTCGCTGAACGAGTCGCTCCAGGCTCTGGCCTACGCGGCTCTTGGCCAGCAAGGGCCACAGGTGCGGCGGCGGCGCTCTACCGGCTGAGCTTGTAGACCGTGCCGTCGAGCGAGGTCGCGTAGAGCTCGCCCGCGACGTCCTCGCCAAACGAGGACAGGCTCGGGACCGTGAACGGCTCACGCCGCACCCCGCGCAGCTTCCCCTTCACGGCGCGCAGGCTCCAGATCGTGCCCTCGCAGTAGTCGCCGTAGAAGTAGCGGCCACGAGCCGCGGGCACCGCGGAGCCGCGGTAGACGTAGCCACCCGTGATCGAGCACCCCTTCGAGTGGCTGTACGTGACGATCGGGAAGACGAGCCTGCCGCCCGGGTTCACCCGCTGGCCCGACTGGTAGCGCGCCCGCCCCTCCCAGACGCGCCAGCCGTAGTTGTTCAGGACACGCTGCTGGGCAGGGGTGCGCACGTCGACCTCCTCGAAGGCGCCCTGGCCGACGTCGCCGATGTAGAGGTCGTGCGTCTTGCGGTCCCAGGTGAAGCGCCAGGGATTGCGCAGCCCGTAGCCGGCGATCTGCCAGCGGGCGCCCGGCTTGTTCACGTTCAGCCTCAGCAGCTTGCCCAGGCGTGAGCTGAGGTTCTGCGCGTGGTTGTGCGGGTCGCCGCCCGAGCCGCCGTCGCCCGTGCCCGCGTAGAGCCGGCCGTCCGGACCGAACTGGAGCTGGCCGCCGTCGTGGTTGCTGAACTCGCGATGGCCGACGCGCAGGAGCGGCTTGGCCGTCCCGGGCAGGCCGACGGTGCCGTTCGAGCGAAACTCGTAGACCCGCACGTCGCCGCTCTTGTCGTTGAAGTAGACGAAGAAGCGGTGGTTCTTCGCGTAGCCCGGGTGGAAGGCCATCGAGAGCAGGCCCTGCTCGCCGCCGCTGGTGACGAGGTTGCGAATGTCCAGGAACGGCTGCGCACGCTTCTTCCCGTTCACGAGCACGCGGATCACGCCCGGCTGCTCGACCACGTACAGCTTCCCCGGCTCGCTGCGCGTCGCGCCGACGTAGACCGGCGAGTCGAAGCCGGACGCGAACGGCCGCAGCCGCAGGTCGGCCTGCTGCGGGGAGCCGGCAGCGCCGTTCTGGCCGCAGGCGGCGCCTGGAAGCGCCACCGCGACGAGCGCGATCAGGACCCCGAACCAGCGCATCACATCAGCTCTTGAGCAGGACCCTCCTCAACTCGTCCTCCTTGCCCGGCTGGAGGATCGCCAACACCTGGTCGCCTGGCAGGAGCTCGGTCGAGCCGACCGCGATCTCGGAGCGGCCGTTGCGCATGATCGAGATCAAGCGCGAGCCCTCGGGCAGGCTGAGCCGCTCGACCCGCTGTCCTGCCGCGGGTGCTCCCTCGGGGATCTGCACCTCGACGATCTCGAGGTTCTCCTTGCGCAGCTCGAGCAGGTGGACGATGTCGTGCTCGGGCACCTCGTGCTCGATCAGCGCCATCAGCCCGCGCGTGGCGGAGACCGTCGGCGAGATTCCGAGCAGGTCGAA
>DATLPH010000184.1:0-6223 GCA_035535855.1 Gaiellaceae bacterium | reverse complement strand
GCGACCGCGCCGCCGAGGGCCCAGGCCTCCCAGGGCAGGTGCCCGGTGATCGCCGCCCAGGCACCGAGCGGCGCCAGCCCGTCGACCGCGCCGAGCCAGAGGTGGCACAGCCAGGTCCAGCGCTTCAGGTACGGGTAGACGACGAAGCCGACAACCGGGATCGGCCAGAGCCAGTGCACGAGCGGGTCGAGCTGGTAGACCGCGACGAGGAACATGGCGAGCGAGGCGGCGCAGAAGACCGCGACCGCCGCAGGCGAGAGCAGGCCCGAGGGGAGCTCGCGGCCGGCGGTACGCGGGTTGCGCGCGTCGAGCCCGGAATCGATCAGCCGGTTCAGCCCCATCGCGAGCGAGCGGGCGCCGACCATCGCAACCGTCACCCAGATCAGGTCGTGCGCACTCGGCACGTCGCCGACCGCAAGGAAGGCGCCGACGTAGGCGAAGGGCAGCGCGAAGATCGTGTGCTCGAACTTGACGAGCGAGTAGAAGCGCGCGGGGTAGGCGAGGGCTGTCAAGCGTCCCCTTGCTGGCTGACGTGTCGACCGGTCATTGCAGACGGACACACACGCGAAGCGCGTGTGTCCTGAGGACGGCGTCGCAAGCGCCGCCTCATGTCTGTCGGTGCGCGGTCGGCTCGCCCGCGAGGAGCGCAACCGCGTGCCCCAGCGCGGGCCGCAGCACCTCGAAGCCGTCGCGGCAGCCGCCCGGCGAGCCGGGGAGGTTGACCACGAGCGAGCGCCCGCGCACGCCTGCGAGCCCGCGCGAGAGCAGGGCATGCGGCGTCTTCGCCAGCGAGTCGGCCCGCAGCGCCTCGGCGATCCCGGGCGCAAGGCGCTCGAGCACCTCGGCCGTGGCCTCGGGAGTGACGTCGCGCGGGCCGAGACCGGTGCCGCCCGTCGTCAGCACGACGGTGGCCTCCTCTGCCAGCTCGGCGATCGCCTCGGCGATCGCGTCGCGGTCGTCGGGGACGACGCGCCGCTCGACCTCGTAGCCCTCCTCCCCCAGCAACGCGGCGAGCGCCGCCCCGCTCACGTCCTCGCGGGAGCCTTCCGCCACGCCGTCCGAGATCGTCAGCACCGCGGCCTTCACGACTTGGTCTTCTCCAGCAGGCGCACCTCGGCGATCTCCATCGAGGAGTCGATCGCCTTGGCCATGTCGTACAGGGTCAGCGCCGCGACCGACGCGGCCACGAGCGCCTCCATCTCGACGCCGGTCTGCGCGGTGGTCTCCGCGGACGCGACGATCTCGACCTCCTCGCCGACCGCGATCTCGACGGCGACGTGGGTGAGCGGCAGCGGGTGGCAGAGCGGGATCAGGTCGCTCGTGCGCTTGGCGGCCATGATCCCGGCGAGCTTGGCCGCGGCGATCGCGTCGCCCTTCGGGAGCGCGGAGAGCCGGCCCGCGGTCTCCGGCGCGACGCGCAGCACTGCGCGGGCGACTGCCCGCCGGCGCGAGGACGGCTTGCCGCCGACGTCCACCATCCGGACCTCACCGGCCGAGTCGACGTGGGAAAGCTCCTTCACGACCCGGAAAGGTACCGCCGTCCGAGCCGCAGCAGGCCCCGGCGGTGCCGCCAGGCGCTGCCGAGCTTGCGCGGGAGACCTTCGCCGTAGAGCAGGTCGAGGACGCCCTGGAAGCCGTCGAACACGCGCTCGTCGTAGGGGTACCACCACGGAACGGGCACGCGGCCCCGGTCGAGATCGGCGAACTTGACGCGCGAGAGCTCGTAGAGCCCGTGCTTCGAGTGCGTCCTGCCGAAGCCGGATTCCTTCGTCCCGCCCCAGGCGGCCTGGCCGGTGCCGTACGAGTACGAGACGTCGTTCGTCCACACGGAGCCGGCCTCGAGGCGGCCTGCGAGCCGCCGCGCCCGCTCCAGGTCGGACGTCCACACGCTCGCGCCGAGACCGAACGAGGAGCCGTTGGCGAGCCGCACCGCCTCGTCCTCGTCGCGGAAGGACGCGATCGTGACGACCGGCCCGAAGATCTCTTCCAGCTCGATTCGCGCCTCGCGGTCGACGCCGCTCAGGACCGTCGGCTCGTAGAACCAGCCCGGCAGGCCCACCTCGGCCCGCCGGCCGCCGGTGCGCAGCTCGGCCCCTCGGCCGACCGCGTCCTCGACCAGCTCCTCGACGTGCGAGCGGCGCTCCTCCGCGATCAGCGGCCCAAGCTCAGTCTCGAGCTCCTCGCCGCGACCCAGCCGAAGCGTGCGCACGCGGCGCACGAGCTCCTCGGCGAAGGCCTCCTGCAGGGGCTGCGCCACGTAGATCCGCTCGACCGCCGAACACACCTGCCCGCAGTTCGAGAACGCACCCCAGAGCGCGCCGGAGACCGCGCGGTCGAGGTCGGCGTCCTCGAAGACGAGCATCGGGTCCTTGCCCCCGAGCTCGAGCGTCACAGGCCGCAGCCGCTCCCCCGCCGCCGCAGCGACCTGCCGGCCGACGGCACCCGAGCCCGTGAACACGACCTTGGCCGTGCCGGGCGCGCGCACGAGCGCCTCGCCCGTCTCCGGCCCGCCCTGGACGACGCGCACGAGCCCCTTCGGCGCGCCCGCTCGGCGGAAGAGCTCCTCCACCCACCCACCAGAGAGCGGCGTCAGCTCGGACGGCTTGACGACGACCGCGTTCCCGGCCGACACCGCGAAGGCCGCCTGCGTGAGCGGGATCCCGAGCGGGAAGTTCCACGGCGAGATCACCCCGACGGCGCCGAGGGGCTCGTAGAGCAGCCAGCCGCGCTTGTGTCGCAGGTGCGGTGGAAAGCGAAGGCGCTCGGGGCGCAGTACGCTGCCCGCGTTGGCGGCCGCCCAGACGATGTTCTCGAGCCCGACGAAGAGCTCGGCGGTGTAGGAGTCGACGAGCGGCTTGCCGGTCTCGGCGGTGACCGTCGCTGCGAGCTCGTCCACTCTGTCGAGAACGACCTGCGCGACCCGGGACAACAGCGCGCGCCGCTCGGCGAACGACGACTCGGCCCAGCGCTGCGCTGCCAGGCGCGCGTCGGTGACGGTTTCGGCGACCTCCTCGGGCGGCGACACGGTCACCGAGCCGACCTCCTCGAGCGTCGCCGGGTTGACCGACCGGAGCTCGTCCACCTGCGTCTGCCGAGCCATTTCGCGATCCTATTCCGGCGGGCTAGAGTTGACAGAGGGGGCGAGATGAACCGGGTAGAACGCATCGAGGAGAACGAGAAGCTCTTCCGCGAGGTCAACGAGCGGGTCGCCCAGATGCAGGGCGGGCTCGGCTCGGACCCGGACCCGGAGTGGATCTGCGAGTGCGGCGACGAGACCTGCTTCGAGAAGCTCTCGATTCCGGTCGCCGAGTACCACGAAGTCCGGGGGCACGACGACTGGTTCATGATCAAGCCCGGCCACGAGAAGCCTGAGGCTGAGCGGATCGTCGAGCAGCGCCGCGGGTTCGTGATCGTCGAGAAGGACGGCGTCTAGCCGACGCGGGCCGCAACGCGGTCGAGGTCGCCGAGCTGCGCCTCGATCCAGGCCGTCACATCGTGCTCGCGCACCTGCGCGCGGATCGCCTCGAGCCGTTCCTGCCGCTCGCCTGCGGGCATGGACAGCGCCCGGTCGATTGCCTCGGCCTGGCCGGCGACGTCGAACGGGTTGACCGTCAGAGCCCACTCGCCGAGCTCCGCGTGGGCGCCCGCGTTCTCGGACAGGATCAACACTCCGCCCCGCTCGTTCACGAGCGGAGCCTCCTTGGCGACGAGGTTCATCCCGTCGAAGATCGCGTTTACGAAGAGGGCGTCGAACTGCTTGTACGCCGCCACCGAGCCGGCGAAATCGTCCTTGATCACGAGCTCGATCGGGCTCCAGCCTTCCCGCTGGAAACGGTCGTTGACCCGGCGCACCTCGCGCTGGATCGCGCCCAGGTACTCGGCGTACTCGGGGATGTCCTGCCGCGAGGGATCGAGCCGCGCGAGCATCCCCACCCGCCGGTGCATCTCGGGGTGGGCGTCGAGGTAGACCTCGAAGGCCCGGAAGCCGCGCACGATGTTCTTGGACGGATCGGTGCGGTCGACGCGCAGCACAAGCTTCTCCGGCCGCCTGGCCTCGAGCTCCCGCTCGGCGACGAGCACCTCGTCCGTGCCCGCGGCCTCGTCGAACTCGGACGGGTCGACCGAGATCGGGTGCACCGTGACTAGCGAGCGGTGGTCGCCGAAGGCCGCGGTTCCCTCGGCGAAGTCGCAGGAGGCGTCCGCGACGTCGCTCGCGGCGCGGAGGAAGTTCAGCCGCCAGCGCTCGGTGTGGAAGCCGATCACGTCGTTCGCGAGGAGCCCCTCGTGGATCTCCCGCCGGATCGATCCCGGCAGCACGTGCCAGTAGTCGGTCTGCGGCCAGGGGATGTGGATGAAGTGCGCCATCAGCGCGTCCGGAGCGCGCTCCCGCACGAGTCGCGGCGCGAGGTAGAGCTGGTAGTCGTGGAAGAAGACCGACGCGCCCGGATCGAGCTCGAGCTCCTCGAGCACCGCCTCGGCGAAGCCCTCGTTCACGCGCGTGTACCCCTCGTCCCAGGCGTTCTGGAACGCCACGTCCAGCGAGGGCGTGTACGCAAGCTCCCAGAGGTAGTGCTGCAGGAACCAGAGCATCGGGTTGGAGACGACGTTGTAGAACCAGTCGTAGGCCGACTGGTCGTGCTCCACCAAGCGCAGCCGGAACGGCGAGCCGTCGCGCGAGCGCTCCTCGATCGCGGCGCCGCCGGCCTCGGCCATCACCATCCGGTCCTCGTCGCTCATCGCGCTCGCGATCCAGGTGACGTCGTGGTGGGATACGAGGCCGCGCAGCGCGGTTACGAGGCCGCCGCCTCCCCGCGTCGGAATGCGCTCGCCGTCTCGACCCCGCCTGAACGTGATTGGACCGCGGTTCGAGACGACGATCAGATGCCTGCGACCCGCCATGGCGGTCCCACCCTACCCGGGCGCTAGCCCGAGGCGGCTGCGCCGACCATCGCGACCTCGGCCCCGGCGGTGTCGTTCCCGGAGAGCTTGTTCAGAAGCACGAGCCAGTCCCGCAGCAGACGGGGCATGAGGAAGTTGCGCCGCACGTACTCCTTGCCTCGCAGCGCGGTCTGCCTCGCGACGATGGGATCGGCCATGATCTCGAGGCAGGCCCGTGCGCACTCGGCCGGGTCCTCCGGATCGACGAGCCAGCCGGTCTCGCCGTCCTGGATCTGGGCGACGATCCCGCCGACGCGACCCGCGACGACCGGTCTCGTCTTCCAGAGCGCCTCGGTCACCGTCAGGCCGAATCCCTCCTTGATCGACTTCTGGATCACCGCCGCCGAGTGCACCTGGAAGGCGTTGACCTCGACCGAGCCGATGTTGTTCAGGTTCGAGAGGATGTAGACGTCGGGGTCTCCGGCAGCATGGGCGACGGTGCGGTTGTAGTAGTCCCACCCCTCGGGGTCGTCGTGCGCCATCGAGCCGACGAGCGCGAGCTGGACTTCGGGGTGCTCCGTCTTGACCTGGCGATAGGCGTCGATCACGCCGAGCGGGTCCTTCCACGGGTCGAAGCGCGAGACCTGCGTCAGGAGCGGGCGCTCGACGTCGATGCCGAACTGGTCGACGACGTACGCCGCGTCCTCGGGCGAGAGCGCCATGTTCTTCGGAGTCAGCGGGTCGATCGCCGGCGGCCAGATGTAGGAGGGAGGCATCCCGCCCGTGCGGGGCACGTACTCGGGCATGTGGAAGATCGCCCCGTCGTAGCGCGCCAGCCACGGGAGAAGGAACCCGAGCACATCCGGGTTCGGCTGCGAGAGGTCGATGTGACAGCGCCAGATCCAGTGCGCCCGGCTCTCGGGAAAGTGCTCGATCATCCCCGCCGGCTGCGGGTCGTGGATGAGGACGAAGTCGTAGTCGTCCTCGAACTCCTCCGCGTTCAGCGCCTGGTAGCGGCGGAAGACCTCCTGCTGCGTCTGGGTCAGGGCCTGCGGATCGCCTTGGAGGGCGTTGTGGATCGTCTTCGTCGCCGCGAAGAACTCGTCGCCGCCGTTGATGATCCGCCACTCGGCGTCCAGACCCGCGTCGCGCATCAGCGGCACGAGCGCGTAGTTGATCTCGGCCACCCCGCCGCCGAACGCGGTCGCGGACAGGTGCACGAGCCGCTTGCCCGTGAGGGGCTCCGCCAGCCGGCGGATCTCCTCCATCAGGCCGCGGGTCGCGATCGTCGCGTAATCGACGAGCGACTTCTGTCCGACGTTGACGAGCTGCAGCATGGTTTGGA
>DATLPH010000183.1:0-3397 GCA_035535855.1 Gaiellaceae bacterium | reverse complement strand
CCGCGAAGCGTTCGAGATCGTCCCCGACTACCTGCGCGACGCGAGGGCGGAGGCCGAGGAGGTCAACTTCTCCGACCTCGGCCTGCAGCTGACCCGCTCGGCCCGCGCGCTCAAGCTCTGGGTCTCGCTGCGCTTCTTCGGAATCGAGGCCTTCCGCTCGGCGATCCGGCGCTCGCTGGAGCTGGCGCAGGAGGCCGCCGGCCGCGTCGAGGCGAGCGAGAGCCTGGAGCTGATGGCTCCGCCGTCACTCGGCACGGTCTGCTTCGGGCGGCGCGACCTCGACGAGGAGGCCAATGCGCGGATCGCGGCCGCGCTCGAGCAGAGCGGTACGGGGCTCGTCTCCTCGACGCGCCTGCACGGCCGCTTCGCCCTCCGTCTCTGCGTGCTCAACCACCAGAGCGGTTCGGAGGACGTCGAGCAGGTGCTCGCGTTCCTCGAGACCGCGCAGCCGGCGGCCGAGGCGCCGGCGTACGAGCGCCACCCGACGATCGTCAGCAGCTGGCCCGGCCTCCCCCGGGCCGACGTCGCCTCGCTGCGCGCGCTGCCGCTCTTCGCCGAGCTCGAGCCCGACCAGGCTGCTCAGGTCGCGCAGAAGGCGAGCCTGCTCGAGGCCGCGGCCGGCGACGCGATCGTCGAGCAGTGGAGCCTCGGCTCCGAGTTCTTCGTGATCCTCGACGGCACGGCTGCGGTCTCGGTCGACGGGGAGCGCGCCCGCGACCTCGGCGCCGGTGAGTTCTTCGGCGAGCTACGCGCGCTCGAGTGGGGCAGCGGCTATGCCTACCCGCGGCTCGCCACGGTTCGCGCCACCTCGACGCTGCGGCTGCTCGTTTTCCCGGAGGGGGCGCTGAGCGAGCTCGTCGAGCGCTACCCGTCCGTCGGCCGGATCGTCCGCGAGGCGGTGGCCGACCGGCTGCCCCGCCACTCGTGAGCTGGCTCGACCGCGTCGGCTCGGTCGTCGGCGGGGTCTTCCGAAACCCGGAGCTGCGACGCATCGAGCTCGCCTTCGCCGGCTTCAACGCAGCGGAATGGGGCGTCTGGATCGCGATGCTCGTCTACGCGTACGAACGCGGTGGGGCGACGACGGCCGGGCTCGTGGCGGTCGCGCAACTCGTGCCCGCGGCGTTGTTCGCGCCGTTCGCATCGGTGCTCGCCGATCGTCACCCGCCCGGGCGCGTGCTCGCGCTCGGCTACGCGGCGCAGGCGCTCGCGATGGGCGGCACGGCCGTCGCGCTCCTCTCGGGTGCGCCGCCACTCGTTGCGTACGCGCTTGCCGCGGTCGCCGCAACCGCCGTCACCGTCACCCGCCCGACCCAGTCCGCGCTCGTGCCCGCCCTGGCGCGGACGCCAGATGAGCTGACCGCCACGAACGTCGTCTCGGGTTGGATCGAGAGCGTCAGCGTGCTCGTCGCCCCGGCCGCAACTGGCGTGCTGCTCGCCATCGCCTCGCCGGGCTGGGTCTTCGCATCCATGGCAGCGGTCGCCGCGGCGTCGGCGCTGCTCGTCGCCCGCGTGCACGGGCCGGCTCCGGCTCACGATGCGCTGCCTGCGCTGGAAGAGTCCCTGGCCGGGTTCCGCTTGCTTGCACGCGAGCCCTCGGCGCGAGTGCTGGTCGGCCTGCTTGGCGGACAGTTCATCGCGATCGGCGCCCTGGATGTGCTCTACGTCGTGCTCGCAATCTCGGTACTCGACCTCGGCGGCTCGGGCGCCGGCTACCTGAATGCCGCATTCGGGGCGGGCGGCGTGGCCGGGATCGCGATCACCGTCGCTCTCGTCGGGCGGCGCCGGCTGCTGCCCCCACTCGTGCTCGGCGTCCTCGTCTGGGGCGCCGCGTTCGCGCTTCTCGTCGCGTGGCCGACGACGGCCGGCGCGCTGCTTCTGCTCGCGGCGGCCGGAGCCGGACGCTCGCTGCTCGACATCGCGGGTCGGACGATCCTCCAGCGGACGGCGCCGACCGACGTGCTCTCGCGCGTCTTCGGCGTGCTCGAGGGGCTCTCGATGGCCGGCCTCGCGATCGGATCGCTGCTCACGCCGGCGCTCGTCGCGCTCGCCGGCCCCCGTTGGGCGGTGGCCGGGATCGGGACGCTGCTGCCGCTGGCGGTGTTGCTCTCTTTCCGCCGGCTGGCTGAGATCGACCGCCGCGTGCCCGTGCCCGTGGTCGAGATCGCGCTGCTCCGCTCACTGCCACTGTTCTCGCCGCTCGGCGCGCCGGAGCTGGAGGGCCTTGCGCACGGGCTCGACGAGACGCGAGTGCCCGCTGGGACCGCGGTCGTACGCGAGGGTGAGCCGGGCGACCGCTTCTACGTCGTCGCCGAAGGCGAGCTCGAGGTCGACTCGGGCGGGCGGCAGCTCCGGCGCCTGTCCCGCGGCGACGGCTTTGGCGAGATCGCGTTGCTGCGTGACGCGCCGCGCACTGCGACCGTCACCGCTTGCACCGACACGCGCCTGTACGCGCTCGGCAAGGCCTGCTTCCTCGCCAGCGTCGGCTCCCACCCGCGCGCCGTGAGCGAGGCGGAGCGGCTCGTCCACGAGCGCCTGCCCTCGCCACAGGCGACAATCGCCCCGTGATCGACCCGCTCGAGCGCTGGCGGCAGTACGGCGAGAAGCCCGACTACGCGGGCCTGCTCACGTACGGGGGCGCGCCGTACACGCAGGATCCGGCCGAGCTCGCGGGCTTCGACGTCGCGATCGTCGGAGCGCCGACCGACGACCTCGTCTCCGACCGGCCGGGCGCTCGGTTTGCGCCGCGCGCAATTCGCGCCGCGAGCTGCCCGCCGGGCCCGCACCTCGAGTCGAAGGTGGACGCCTTCGAGGAGCTGAAGATCGTCGACTTCGGCGACGCGGCCGTCTTGCCGGCGGACGCAGCGCAGTCGCACGAGGCGATCTTCGAGCTCGTCGGCCAGGTCATCGACGCCGGCGTGCTGCCGATCGTGCTCGGCGGCGACCACTCAATCGCCGAGCCGGACATCCGCGCCGTCGCGGCGCGCCACGGCCCCGTCGGCCTCGTCCACTTCGACACGCACACCGACACCGGCCGCGAGGTCTTCGGCGTCGAGGTCTCGCACGGGACGCCGATGTTCCGCCTCGTCGAGGACGGCAAGGTCGTGCCGAAGCGCTATGTCCAGATTGGCCTGCGCGGTTACTGGCCTGGCGAGCGCGAGTTCGCCTGGCAGGCCGACCAGGGGATCACGAGCTTCTTCATGCACGACGTGCGCCAGCTCGGGATCGAGGCCGTCGTCGAGCGCACGGTCGAGGTCGTCGGCGACGGGCCGGTGTACCTGTCGGTTGACGTGGACGTGCTCGATCCCGCCTTCGCGCCCGGCACCGGGACTCCCGAGCCCGGCGGGATGACGAGCAGCGACCTGCTCTGGGCCTGCCGCGAGGTCGCCCAGCGACTGGA
>DATLPH010000182.1:0-5017 GCA_035535855.1 Gaiellaceae bacterium | reverse complement strand
CGTCGCTCTTCCAGCGCGCGGGGTGATAGCTGCCGAGCAATGTCCCGTCCACGAGTGCGCGCACCTGCTCGGCCGCGTCGGGCGGTAGGGAGTCGTCGACTACCCAGGCCAGGTGCTCCGCGAAGTCGCCCACCTCTTCTGCGACCAGCGCGGCGGCCGTGCGTAGCGCGTCGGCGTCGACCTTGTCCGCGCTGCCGACTCCGACGACGGCCAGGCGGCTCGTGCCGAGCTTCCCGTCGACGTGGACGATCCGCACGCGGCCGGGCTCGTCGCGCAGCTCGCCCTCGGCGCTCAGGCGCTGGAGCAAGCCGTCGAGGGCCGAGTCGAGTGCCCCGGCGGCTCCTGCGAGGCCGTTTCCGCTGGTCAGCGGGACGGCCAGGACGTCAGCTTCGACCTCCTCCGGCGATACCGCTTGCACCTCGACATTCATCGCGCCGCGATGCTAGCCGACTGCCTCCGTAGCCTGCCGCCCATGAGGGGGCTACACCTTCTCCGTGGCGGTGCCGATAAGGGCCTCGTGGCTCGCGGCACGTCACTGCGGCATTTGCGGCCGGCTCGCTTCAAGCGGAGCCGTGGCCGCGCGAACGTCGAGCTCCTCACGATGCGCATCGCCGAGCTCGTCGGCGAGCGCCAGGAGCTGCGCGATCGTGGCGCGAGGCATGGAGCACTGGAGCGGAACCGCGTCCAGCTCGCGCGCGCCCAGTGGGAGCTCGGGCACGCGCTGATCGAGCGCCACCTGCCCGAGCGCACCCAGACCGCGGCGTAGCCCCGCCGCTCCCGTCTACTCTCGGGCCTGTGCGGGCCGAGCTCGACAGGCGTGCCATGGCGGCCCTCTCCGCGGGCCACTGCGCGACGGACTTTGCGAACGGCGCGCTGCCGGCGCTGCTCCCGTTCTTCGTCGACCGCTTCCACCTTTCGTACACGCTCGCGGCCACGGTCATGCTTGCCTCGGCGGCCTCGTCGTCGCTCATCCAGCCGCTCTTCGGGGCGTGGTCGGACAAGCGGGGCGCGATCTGGCTGCTGCCCGCAGGTGTCGCCGTGGCGGGCATCGGCATCGCGCTCGCGGCCGCGGCTCCCGCGTACTGGCTCGTGCTGCTGCTCGTCGTGATCTCCGGGCTCGGCGTGGCGGCGTACCACCCCGAGGGCTCGAAGTTCGCCGCGTACGCAGGCGGCCGGAAGCGCGCGAGCGCGATGAGCCTGTTCTCGATCGGCGGCAACGTGGGGTATGCGCTCGGGCCGACGGTGACGACGCCGCTGGTGCTCGCGCTCGGCCTCACGGGCGGGCTGCTGCTCTCGCTGCCGGTGCTCGGGGTCGCCCTCGCGCTGCTGCTCGTCTCGCCCTACCTGGCCCGGTTCGCGCCGGAGCCGGGCGCCGCGGGGCGCGCGGAAGGGGAGGACCGGCCCGGCGCGCTCGCACTGTTGCTCGGCGTGATCGCCTTCCGCAGCGTCGCCTGGTTCGGCCTGATCACCTTCGTGCCGCTCTGGGAGGTCTCGCTCGGGCACTCGAAGGCAGAGGGCAGCCACCTGCTCTCGTTGATGCTCCTGGCCGGCGGGCTCGGCACGCTCGCAGCCGGCCCGCTCGCCGACCGGCTCGGGCGCAGGCCCGTCCTCAACGTGAGCCTGCTCGCCACTGCGCCGCTGATCTTCGTCTACGTGCTCGTCGGCGGCATCTCCGGCGCGATCGCGCTCGCGTTCGTCGGCGTCTGCGTGATCGGCACCTTCGGGGTGACGATGGTGATGAGCCAGGAGTACCTCCCGAGCCGGATCGGGATGGCGTCAGGCCTCTCGATCGGGCTCTCGATCGGCCTCGGCGGGATCGCAGCCGTGGGACTGGGAGCGCTCGCCGACTCCGTCGACCTGCAGGCGGCCATGTACGCCGCGGCGGCCGCGCCGCTCGCGGGGCTCGCGCTCGCACTGTTGCTGCCGTCGACGGGCTCGAGACGCCGCCTCGAACCAGAGCCCGTGTTGTAGTCTCCGCGGCCGTGTCAGAGAGCCCGAGAGAGTTCTTCGAGACGCTGGAGTCGCGGGTCGACCCGTCGAAGGCTGCCGGGATGAACGCGAGCTACCGGTTCGAGATCGAGGGCTCGGGCACGTGGCACGTCGAGGTCGACGACGGCAAGGTGACCGTCACCGAGGACGGCGGCGACGCCGACTGCACCATCTCGACCTCGACTGAGACCTTCACCAAGATCGCAAACGGCGAGCAGAACCCGACCGCGGCCTACATGTCCGGCAAGCTCAAGGTGAACGGCGACATGGGCCAGGCGATGAAGCTCCAGAAGCTCTTCTAGCTTCAGGAGGGCTTGACGAAACGACGGCTGTGCCGCCGGGCCCAGCGACGTTCCGCCAAGCCCTCCTACTCCTCGAGCTCGACCAGCACGGTGCCGCCGGCGACCCGGTCGCCTTCGGCCACGTGGACGGCGCGAACGGTCGCCTCGTAGGGCGAGACGACCGGGGTCTCCATCTTCATCGCCTCGAGCACGACCAGCGGCTGGCGCGGCTGGACGGTGTCGCCCTCGGCCACGAGCACTCGGATCACGGTCCCGGGCATCGGCGCCGCGAGAGCGCTCTGCTCGTGCGCGCCGCCGCGCTCGAACGACGCGTTCGGATCCGGCGGCGCGGCCGGCGGCGGCGCGGGCAGGTTGAGGCGGAAGCCGCCGCGCCACGGGTGATCCGGCAGGCGCAACGGCGGGGCCGACAGGGGCGGGTGCTCGGTCAGGAAGGCGGTCGTCGTCTCCCCGGCCCGCAAGGCGGGGTGGGTGACGAGCCAGCGGAGGAAGGGCAGGTTCGTCACGACCCCTTCGACGCGGGTCTCCGCGAGCGCGGCGGCGAGCCGGTCGAGGGCGTCGTCGCGCGTGGAGCCGTGCGCGATCAGCTTCGCGATCAGCGGGTCATAGGCGGTGCCGATCTCGTCGCCCTCCTCGACGCCTGCGTCGACGCGGATGCTCCCAGGCAGCTGTAGCCGCACGAGCCTGCCGGTCTGCGGCAGGAACGTGCGCGGATCCTCCGCGTAGAGCCGCACCTCGACCGCGTGGCCGACCAGCCGCGGCTCCGCCTGGAGGGGCTCGCCTTGCGCGATGCGGATCTGCTCGGCCACAAGGTCGGCGCCGGAGACGAGCTCGGTCACAGGGTGCTCGACCTGGATGCGTCCGTTCAGCTCCAGGAACCAGAAGTCGCGTCCGTCGAGCATGAACTCGGCCGTGCCCGCGCTGCGGTAGCCGATCGCCTGTGCGAACGCGACCGCGGCCTCGCTCATGCGCCCACGGAGCTCGGGGTCGAGGGCGGGGGAGGGCGCCTCCTCCAGCACCTTCTGGTGGCGGCGCTGCACCGAGCAGTCGCGCTCTCCGAGCGCCACGATCGTCCCGTGCGAGTCGCCCAGGAGCTGGATCTCGACGTGGCGGGGCCGCTCGACGTAGCGCTCGAAGAAGACGCGCTCGTCGCCGAAGGCCGCCTTCGCCTCGCGCCTCGCCGCAGCGAGTGCCTCCTCGAGCTCGCCGGGCTCGCGCACGACCCGCATCCCGCGGCCGCCGCCTCCTGCGGCAGCCTTCACCACCAGCGGGAAGCCGATCTCGTCCGGCTCGCCCTCCGGCACGACCGGCACGCCGGCCTCGCGCGCGATGCGCTTGGCCTCGAGCTTGTCGCCGCCGGACCTGAGCGCCGAGGGCGGCGGGCCGACCCAGGTCAGCCCCGCGGCCTCGACTGCCTCCGCGAACTCGGCGTTCTCGGCGAGGAACCCGTAGCCGGGATGGACCGCATCCGCGCCCGCCTCGCGCGCGGCGCGCACGTGCTCACCCGCGTCGAGGTACGAGGAAATCCGCACCGTCTCGTCGGCCGAGCGCGCGTGCAGCGAGCCGGAGTCATCCTCCGGCGCGACCGCCACCGTCCCGATCCTGAGCTCGCGGCAGGCGCGAAACACGCGCAGCGCGATCTCGCCGCGGTTCGCTACGAGGAGCTTCTGGATGCCCACGGCGGGTCGCGCTTCTCGAGGAACGCCTTCAGGCCCTCCTGGCCCTCCTCGCTCGTCCGCCGCTGGGCGATGCGCCGCTCGGTGCCGAGGCCGTCCGGGCGCTCGAGCACGAGCTTCTTCGCGTGCCGTGCCGCCTCGGGCCCGGCCGTCCGCAGCTCGGCCACGATCCGCGCGACCGCGGCGTCGAGCTCCTCTGCCACTTCGTGCACGAGCCCGATCCGGAGGGCGGTCGCCGCGTCGAACACTTCGCCGGTGACGAAGTACCGCCGCGCGGCACCCGGCCCGATCTTCGCCAGCGCGAACGGCGAGATGACCGCGGGAATGATCCCGAGCTTGACCTCGGAGAAGGCAAAGCGCGTGTCGGGCGCGGAGACGACGATGTCGGCGCACGCGACGAGGCCGCAGCCGCCGCCGAGCGCGTGCCCGTGCACCCGGGCCACGACCGGCGCGGGGCAGGAATTCATCGTCTCGAGCATCTTCCGCAAGCGGCGCGCGTCGGCGACGTTCTCCTCGTAGCTGAGCTCGATCGAGCTGCGCATCCACTCGACGTCGGCTCCCGCGGAGAAGCTCTTGCCCTCGCCGGCGAGCAGCACCGCGCGCACGTCGTCGCCGACGTCCGCGAACGCCTCGGTCAGCTCGCGGATCAGGTCGGCGTCGAACGCGTTGCGCCGCTCCGGGCGCGCCATCACGACGCTCAGGAGGTCGCCGCTTTGCTCCACGCGTAGCGCTGCCATCTCCCGAGCATCGTAAAGTTGCCTCCGCGATGCTGCGCGGAGCGATCGCGGCCGCCGTCACGCCTCTTCGCGACGAAGGCGCCGCCCTGGACGAGGAGGCCTTTGGGCCCTACCTCGACTTTCTCGCTGCTGCGGGCCTCGACGGGATCCTCGCGCTGGGCACGACCGGCGAGGGGATCCTGCTCTCCGCAGCCGAGCGCAGGCGCGCCGCCGAGCTGTTCGTGGACGGCCTGCTGCCGGCGATCGTGCACTGCGGCGCGCAGACCACTGCCGAGACCTGCGCGCTCGCCGAGCACGCAGCCGGGGCCGGGGCTGC